>CAYGWV010000030.1:0-12213 GCA_964353925.1 uncultured Syntrophaceae bacterium
CAGAACCCTCCCCTGGAAAAACGATTTTAGGTTCCACAGCGAAAGTCATCCCTTCCTCAAGGGGATAAGATTGACCCTGGGCGAGGAAAGGCAATTCGTTCAGCTCCAGGCCGATGCCGTGTCCAACGAAACGGGTCTGAAGTCGCGGGGGTCCCAGGTAACTTTCCTTGTAACCCAGCTTCTCTGCCAGCTGAAGGGTCTTCAAAAAGAGGGTCTCGCAATCTGTTCCCGGTCGAGTATCTTCCAAAACCGCATCATGGATCTCTTTGCATGCGTTGTAGGCGTCAATAAATTTCTGCTCCATTTTTCCGATGGAAAACATCCGGGTCTCGTCTGCCTGATATCCATGAAAACACGTCCCAAAGTCCACCAAGATGGGCTCATGGGCCTTCATCACCTTGAGGCTGGCTCCCACTGGAAAAGCCGGCGAGAGTCCCAGTCCTCCCATGGGAGAATCCGACTGACTTACAATTCCTCCTGTAAAACCACTCAGTACGTGCCACGTGTAAGCCTCATAGTTGAGGGACCTGACCCTGAGCAGCCCTTCATGGCCATATTTCTTAGCGGCTGCTTCCAAGAGACCACCGAACTCAATTTCGGTCATTCCCTTTTTGAGAATCTCTTTTGCCTCTTGGTAAACCTTCCTTCCTATTTCTCCTGCCTTTCTCATCAGATCGATCTCAAAAAGGGATTTTATCTTCCGTGTTTCTCGCAAGATCGAAGAGGCGTCCATGAATCGGGTGCCCGGAAAAAATCCCTGAAACTTGAAGTAATCTCTTACCGGGAGGACGTCCAGCTCCAGTCCCAGGATCTGGGGTACTTTGCCACGATGGGTCTGGATCAGCGAGGGTATCTCTCGGTTTGATTTTAACGGGACAACGTCCTGGATCGGCGATTCTACCCTGGCCCGCTCCAGTTCCCTTTTAATCATGAGCAGCGGCTTTCCTTCCAAGGGCACGAAGAGAAGGCCCTCCTGTGTGGTTCCGGAAAGATAGTAGAAATCCATCTTCTGAATCACCAGAAGACCTTCTATCTCTTGATTTTCCATACCGGCTCTGATGCGGGTGAGGCGGTTCTCAATCTCTTTAAGAGGCGTATACCGGAAGCCCAGAGATAGGCTCCATTCCCGCAATTCCTGCCGCACCCAGTCATCGTGATCCATCTTCTTTTCCTTTCCCCATCGTCAACGTTGAGGGTATTATAACCAATATCTCATCATTGATAAATCGAATTCAAGAATCTTGAAGTTATGGGTTAGAAAAGGTTACAAATGTTTTGATGAGAGGAACCATCCTGATGGATCCGTTAAAAAGGCTTCTTCGGAATAGGAATGTCATATTGACTTCAGCTTTGCTGATTGGCCTATTTTGGGGAAAGGGGGCCCGATGGACCGAACCCATCACGCTGCCTGCCCTTGCCATCGTCATGACTCTTTCGACGATCGGTCTTCCCGCAAGCGCCTTCCGATCCTATCGAAGTCTTCTCACGCCAGCCCTCATCGGGATCGTGATGAACTACTTCGTCCTTGGAATTGCGCTTCTCGTGCTCAACGCCATTTTGGTCCATGATGAGGCCCTTCGAATGGGTTTCATCCTGATTGCTGCTGTTCCTCCTGCTGTAGCCGTCATCCCTTTCACTTTCTTTTTGAGGGGCGATGAAACCCTCTCTCTTATCGGAACGACGGGGGCCTATCTTGGAGCTTTAATCATCATGCCGGTCAGCGCTCTCCTTTTTCTCGGCCCGGGCTTTGTCGATGCCACGAAATTGGCGGTCATCATGCTGGAACTCATCCTTTTCCCCGTGATCGTTTCTCGTCTCCTTCTCAGAATCGGGATGGCTTCCCGGCTTCATTCAATTCGAGGGCCCATTACAAACTGGAGTTTTTTTCTCCTGACTTACACGATTGTGGGGTTGAATCGCGACTTGATTCTGGGCCAGCCCCTCTCTCTTCTTCCGGTGGTTGTCATTGCTTTGGCAAGCACCTTCTTACTGGGATGGGGAATCGAGAAAGCCGGAGCCCTTCTTCATTTGCCGGAAAAGGTATTGACTAGCCTCGTCCTCCTTGGTACCCTTAAGAACTATGGACTGGCAGGCGGCCTGGCATTGGCCCTGTTCAGCAAGAAGACCTCTGTGCCAGCGACGGTCTCGGCTGTTTTCATGATCGTTTACATCATCTGGCTGGAATTAAAGGTAAAGGGGAATCGTTAAACAAAGATGAAGGACTTAGAAGAACGAATCCAAAAATTGGCCCAGTGGATATTCGAGGCTGAAAATATCGTCTTGCTAACGGGGGGGGGCATCAGTACCGAATCAGGTCTGCCTGATTTTAGAGGACCAGACGGCGTTTGGACAAGACAAGACAAAGGACTTCCAACCAAATTCAGACTCTTCACTTCGGTTGAGCCGAATACGGGTCATCGAGCCATCGTCGAACTGCAGAATTTAGGTAAATTGAGATTTCTCATCACTCAGAATGTGGACAACCTCCATTTACGGTCGGGCATTCGGCCTGAGTTATTAGCTGAATTGCATGGCAATGTTGCGAGGCTCAGGTGTCAACAATGCCAAACTCAGGTGGCCAAATCCCTGGGTTTAGAGACGTGTTCCTGCGGGGGCAAACTGGTTTCGAGTGTCATTAACTTTGGCGATCCCCTTCCTCAAAAAGATCTGGAGGATTCTTTCTGGCATTCAAGTCAATGTGATCTTTTTATTGTCGTCGGTTCGAGCCTCGTTGTCGGTCCTGCAAATGAACTGCCCGAGGTCGCCTTGAGAGGAAGAGCTCGTCTGGTCATTATTAATCAGGGAGAAACTCTCATGGATAGCAGGTGTCATCTCCGTTTTGAAGAAAACATCGTAGAGGTATTGCCCCCAGCCGTGAATCGATTAAAAGAGCTCATGAAGAACGCTTAATGCGCTAGGGCCTTGGGTGCAGCGAGGTTTCGAGTGAGAGGAAGGGTCAATAAAACGACCAAACCAATGGCGATGAGGGTAAGAGAGAGACCAAAGGAGTCACTAAACAGACCATAGACCATTGGAGCAACGGCTCCTGAGCCCAGAGTGATCGCATAGTAGAAACCATATCCCCTGGAACGGGCACTCGGAGAGATCATCTCTGCGACCGTGGCATAAAGAACAGAAGAGGTTCCGTTTAAGACGACTCCTACAAAGGGGAGAATAACCCACGTGAGCGAAGAAGAAGACCAGATTAAGGAAAGAATTCCAGCAGAGGTCAAGACCTCTGTCCCGACCACCATCGGAATAACTCCAAACCACTCCGCGAGAATTCCACAGACAAACTTTCCCACCGCACCTCCCGCGAAAAGAAGGGTGAGAGCAAAGCCCACCTGAGCCATCGGAATCCCTTTTCGCAGAAGGAGAAAAGGGAGAAAAGTAAGTAGGGCCGTCCGGGTTGTAATATCAATGATTCCAATGGTCAGAAGCGACGAAAAACTCTTCGAGTCCTGAATTCCCCAATCCCCCTTTTGGGTCGGGGACCCTTCTTGGGACGAAGAGATAAGAGAATCCCTCCCTTTCTCCCTGGCTACCGTCCAGAGGATGGCCCCTGCTGCAAGTCCAAGGACGGAGAGAACCGAAACGGCCTGCCTCCAACCCCAGAGATTGATCATTAGAGCCAGCAAGAATGGCAAGCAGACTTTCCCCATATCGCCGGAGAAATTGTAAGTTCCCATCGCTGTTCGCCGCCCAGAAATCTCGAAGGCCCTCGAGAGGAGAGAAGAGCTTAAGCCGTGCTGCCCCCCTCCCGTTGCCTTTGCAAGGATGAGAGAGATCAGAATGCCCAGAAAGGTGTGAACCCTGCCCAGGAGGAAGAACCCACCGGCCAGTCCGAATGTTCCAGCAGCAATCACAGTTAGTTCGCCAATCCTCTCACCCAAGAAACTCAAGGGAACCTGAAACAGGGCCATGGACCCGGAAAAGACCCCTTTCAGCAATCCCACCTGGCTGAAGTTAAGGCTCAACTCAGCAGCAATGAAAGGAAGAAGGAGATAGAGGGAATCCGTAAAACCATCATCTATAAAATGATAGGCGCAGAAGGAGAAGAGGGAGCGAGCTTTTTTGTTTCTTTCAGAATTCATCCTTGTCTTTTGTGGAGCCCCACGGACAAAGCCCGTGGCACCTGACTCACGCCCGAGTGGGGCGACCTCCCCCGCTTACTTCGGGACAGGCCGGCCAAAAGATGGCGCATTCGTCCTCTCCCGTTTAAACCGGGAGGGGCTTTCTGCTGCCGGGGTCAATCTGACGGAATAACAATAAATAAGGACCCGTCTTCCAGGGACGGATCCTTATTTCGAACGAACCTCAGGAAAACGCCCGCAACCTATGGATCAGATATACTCAATGGTTGCTGGAGGCTTGGGGGTAAGGTCATAAAGGCAACGGTTTACGCCCCTGATGGATGTGATCCGCTTGCTGATCCGATGGAGCTTCTCCCAGGAAAGTTTCGTCGGCGTTGCTGTCCTTGCGTCCACGCTGTTGATGCATCGAACGACAATAATCTGTCCAAACTCGCGCTTGTTGTCACGGATTCCAGTCGCCTTATCATTAAGAAGAACCGCCATATATTGAAATGCCCGGGTCTTTGCGAGCTCTTTCTCAACAATGGCTGTCGCCTCTCGGACGATCTCAAGCCGCTCTTCTGTCACCTCTCCCACAATCCTTGTGGCCAGAGCAGGACCTGGAAAGGGAATTCTCTTCGTGATTTCAGCAGGGAGCCCCACGATCTTCGCCACCTTTCTCACCCCGTCTTTGCGAAGTGTCTGAAGCGGTTCCAAAACTTTATAGCCGTACTCTTTCTCAGGATCAATTCCGACCTGGGTCAGAATGTTGTGCTGCCGCTTGATGCCTGCGACGGTCTCTTCGATGTCTGTGAGGATGGTTCCGTGGAGCAGAAATGTGGCACCTGTCTCGCGGACAAGTCTTCCGAAGACTTTGGAATAGAAGGTATGGGTGACGGCGTTACGCTTCTCCTCAGGATCGGTCAATCCCTTGAGCGCACTTAAAAACTCAGCCCTTGCATCCACGAGTTGTACAGGAATTCGCATTTTTGAAAAGATTTTGACAACCCGGTCTGGTTCCCCTTTTCGCATGAGGGCATTATCGATGAAAACGGTCTTGAGCCGATCACCCAAGCTACGGTGCCCAAGGACTGTAACAACCGAGCTATCCACCCCACCGCTGAGCGCGTTAATGGCAATGCCATTTCCCACGGTTTCTCTGATCGAAGCAATCTGCTCTTCTACAAATGCTTTATCATTCATAATCCCCCTCCTCTACCTCTCTAGGATGGAAGGAAATTATAATAATGTTGTGAAATTGTCAACCCTTCATTGAGCCTTGCCCTCCCCCAGTTTTTCTGTCGAGCCTTCAGGAGAAAATACCTAAGGACACCGCTGAGACACAGACAGGCCTGCGATGCAGGGTAGGCGGCTTCAGAGATCTGAGGATTGGGGTGGCTCGGAGGGGATCTGGGCGGGGCCCTCGGAGAGGCTTCATCGGCCAATACCTTTTGGGTTCGGGCAATGGTTTCCAAGGGCATGAGGGGGATGCTTAACTGTTGGAGGCCGGTAACCTCACCCATCCGACACCTGGCCTTATGAAGCCCGGAAAGGGACTTGCCTAGGTCCTCAGCAATGATGAAAAACTGGGGAGGGAAAAGTCCTTAAGCCTTGTCGAAAGGTTCTACTGACCAGCACTCAATATTTCAGTGAATGGTAGGAGAATATTCTATGAAAAAGGAGGTGACTGTTGAGAAGCAGAAACTTATTAATCTATGGACGTCCCCTATGTGCCTCTTATACCAAAGGAACATAGAAATCCATCATTTCAGCTCCCTGACAGGAGACTCTTCTGCCCACAGGTGGTAAACGTAATCGTAAAGCTCTTCGCTCACCGACACCTTGTAAGGAGTTGGGTTGATGTCTCTGAGATGGTCCTCTCTTGTGCTCCGCAGCTGATTCAAGACATAATCCCTGGACTCATTTAACGGAACTTCTGGGTAAAGCCTTTTCCCATCCCAGACGCAATGATGGAGCGGAATGACTTTGGAGGGAGTGACATACACACGTTTGATATGGTCAAACGGGTGATGGCATAAGACACGTTTTACGGGTTCCGGTGGGTGATCTCCTACTCTTATCATCAGATCCAGCAGGCTGTAGCCGTCTTCACCGAAAAGACGATATACCTCTTTCCTCCCGGGGATGGTCATCTTGTCCAATTCCTGGGAGAGTTTTATCCGAGGCATACCCTTTGCCTCGACGAGTTTGTAGACGCATCCCATGGAAGGCTGGTCATCGCATGTAACAAGGTGCGTGCCGATACCAAACGTGTCGATTTCATAGCCCTGCTGCTTGAGTGAAATCAGGACGCTCTTGTTAATTTCGTTGCTGGCCAGAATCATACATTTTGAAAGATCGCGGTCAGTCCTGATACCTATTTCATTGAAGATTTTCCTTGTTTCTTTCGAAAGGTAGGAAAGGTCTCCGGAATCTAATCTTACCCCTATCGGCTTGTAGCCTAATTTGAGAAGCCCAAGGGCGACGCAGATAAAGTTGGGAACGCCTGATTTCAAGGTGTCGTAAGTATCCACAAGCGCCAGAAACTCTCTGGGAAAAGCTTGGGCATACGCAATAAAGGATGCGAGTTCTCCTCCGTTTGTATAATGGAAACCCAACTCTGCCCGGATTTCCAAAACGATTTTGACAAAATCATAACCCTTTCCGTCTGCTCCCATAAGAGTATTATTCTTCAAATCCCCAATGTCTGTAAAAGACTGCACATAAGAGTGCGCGTGCGTTCCCCTGATTGGCACACCGAAAAGGTAGCCTGCAAGAACATTGCTCGTCCCGTCAAAGCCGCCCATATAACTGTAACGGGAAGCCGAAACCCCTCCATCCGGGCCTTGTGCCCTTCGCAAACCGAATTCAATCAAGCCTTTGTCAAACCCAACCGCTAAGCGATATTTCGCCGCGTTGGTGGTCATTAAGCTGGGATAATTGGTCAGCGTGAGCACGGAAGTCTCGAGCAGCTGGCCAACCGCTATCGGTCCTTGTACTCTCATTAAAGGCTCGCGGGGAAAAGAGATCGTTCCTTCTTCAAACGCGTAAACTTTCATTCTGGAACAGTCCACGCCCTTGAGCCAGTCGAAAAAACCTTTCTCGCATTGCGGCATCTGTCCCTTGAGATAGGCAATGTGATCGTCGGTAAAATGAAAACTCTCGAACAGCCTGAGCTTCTCCCCGAGTCCGGCGTAAATGGCAAACTCCCCGCGAAAAGGATTTTTGCGGAAGAAAAGGTCAAATACCGCCTCCTCCTCGTGCACCCCGGCTTTCCAATAAGCATAAGCCATGGTGATCTGGTAGAAATCCGTCAACATAGGATTCACCAGTTTGTTGGTGGGTTCCATCTTTCACACCTCCCGCCTAAAAGGTAAACGTAAAGGGGAACCTTGTTGACAAGGTTGAATGCCCCCCTTTCGCTCCCGTCCCGTCAGCGTCTTTTCTTTTCGTCAAAGATTATCCACAGGATAAAATGACCACCCGTCCATGTCAAGAGAAACAGAAAGCAGATACCGCTTTTAAAACCGGGCTCAACGCCTAATAAAAAACTTTTCTCCGCGTTCTCTGGGTCTCTGCGGTGAGAATCCTATCTTGGACAAGAGTGATTTTGATGAACGAGACGCCTTCAATGGGTCCCTTCGAAGAAAATCCTGAAAGTGAGAATGGCTGGCCGGAAGATTGGGTCAGCTCTAAATCCAGCCGCTTAGAAAGAGCCCAGACGACTTACGCGAGTGCCAAGCCCGCACCAACCTGTCGGGTCACTTCAATAGGCGCAAGCCGTCTTTGAATAGAACGAACGCAAAGGCAAGTAACACTACCCCAAGCGCACGCATGATGTAAAGGTACGCCCTTCCGGTCAAGAAATGCTTTGATTTCCCGGCGATCACCGCCAGTAGACACTTGGACCCGACAAGGGACGCAAAAAAACTGCCAACAAAAAGCAAAGGGGCAATATAACTTTCAGCGAAGCCCTTGATAATGGTTGGCGCCCCGATCGTGATCCAAAACAGATAGGGATTGGGGCTGAGCGCATTCACCACGGCCCCTTTTATAAAAGAATACGGTACCCCCTGGTCCATATTGACTTCAACTCCCCTTGTCTTAATGCTCCCATATGCCAGATAAACCAAAAAGAGTGCGCCCAAAATTGATACGACACCAAGAATCATTTTGTAATCGGAAAGACGCATCAGAAGGGTTGTCGAGACTAAGAGAATTGGAAAATCAGTAATGATCGGAGCAAACGCGACTTTTACTCCCTCTTTGGGACCATGCTTTAGCGTCTGCGAGATCACCAGGGTAAGAAGAGGCCCTGGAAAAAAACCAGCATATAATCCCAGGGCCATCCCCGCACTTAAGAAAGCAATCACTCTCGTCCACGCCTCCTATCCATTTATGGGGCCACCCATTCGTCACATTTTGCGTCATGACGTTGCATGGCGAGACATAGATTCTAAAGCATTTTCAAACAGGGTGAATTCGTTGACGATGTTTAATGACGCAACCCACCCTTCCTCCTGCCGGCGTCTCTTCTGAGATTTTTCCCAGGATAAACCCACCCCCCGTACATGTCAAGAAAAACGGAAAGGTGATACTGCAGTGATCACAAGAGATTCAAGAGAGAAGAAGAATGAAGTTTTCCTGTACCACCCAATGAACTCGTGATTAACAAGACGACCTACGAATGTTCACGAATAAAATGTTCTGAAGGTTGACGATTTCTAACTCAAACATGCAGAAAAAAAGGCAGAGCCACTTCTGACCCTGCCCTTGCCCTTTGTTGATGGTTCACTATATGGAGGGCCATTTTCCTACGGATAACACAGGATAGCCCGCTTTCTCTAAATCTTTAACAATGGGTTCGTATTCTTCTGTCTCAATGCGAATGGCAGCAATCCTTTTCCCTTCGACCAGAAAGGAGGGAGATACAATGCTAATTACATCCACATTATGTTTTTTAAAGACTTCGAGTATTCCTACCATGGTGCCAGCTTTATCTTCAAGGGCGACAGTGAGGCGCGTCCCTTTCTGCTTGAAACCAAATATATCCACGAGGTGGGCCAAAGCATCCGTTTCTGTAAAGATTCCGTAAAGTTTCCCCTCATCAACCACCGGAAGGCACCCGATCTTGTTATCATGCATCAGTTGGATTGCTTCTTCAATAAGAGTGTCAGGAGTAATCGTAATCACTTTTTCCCTGGGTACCATCAATTCTGAGACTTTTATCGTTCCTAGAAGATCGGTGAGTTCTTTGACGCTTAGCATGGCTACATCGGAAGGACCTGCTTCGCGAATATCACTCTCTGTAACGATTCCCACCAGCCTATTCTCCTTATCGACTACGGGTAGATGCCGGATACCCTTATCATGAATGAGGCTTCGTGCCTCGAAAAAAGACGCCTCAGGATGAATGGTGACCGGACTTCTTTGTATTCTTTCCCTCATAAATCCTTTGTAGTGGGTTTTCATCATTTTCACCTCCTTTTCAGTTCAAAATTTATATTACATTTGGCAAAGAATCAACAAAAATCTGCGAGGCTCCCCGGGGGCAGGAGAGAGACCGTGCGGTGATCACGAAATATTTAAGAGAGAAGGAGAAGTGATTGTCGGGGAAGTCAGGGGTTATTGATTCAAAGAGTGGATCAACGTGCAAGGGAGTCCGCGTCGTGGGAAGGTGCATCCGGATGTCACGCCCTGGTTCTGCCGCGGCCGGTTCACTCGGTTGATAGATCCTCCCTGTCCGGCTACGGAGTTTTCTTTTTAGTAGAAGGCACAGACTTTCCTTTGGAATCACCAGAAGGTTGCTTCATGGCTTCCAGTTTCTTTTTTGCCATTTCCGCTTGGTCGGAACGTGGATATCGCTCGATGACTCGTTTGAAAAGATTTCTGGCATTCGTCTTATCCCCCAATTCCAGGAAGGCGAGGGCCTGTTTGAATAAGGCTGCTGGAACTTTACTCCCTTCCGGATACTTGGTGATTGCTTTCTCATATTCCAAGATGGCTTTCTCAAAATCCCTTTTTTGATAATAGGTCTCTCCAATCCAAAACTGTGCCTGGCCAGAGAGTTCGGTGTTAGGGTACTGCTTGAGAAACGCCTCAAATTTCTTTCGGGCTCCTTCAGCGTCTCCCTTCTGAAAGGTCTCATAGGCAACTTTATACTGGTCCCCCATCCCTGCGGAGGCCCCTTTTCGTTCGGAAGGAACCTCTTTAGCGGGACCGGGCTTTTCCGATTCCGTCTGTTTGATCTTCCCTTCCATGCCCCTGAGACGATCCTCCATCCCTCGGATTTTCTCTTCCTGGGCTTTATTTTTCTCCTCCAGGGCCTTTCTCCCCTCTTCCAAAACCTTCAATCGACCCTCGACGTCTTCCTTCACACGGCCGATCTCCTTCGAGGGCCTTTTGAGATAATCCTTATACTCCTCGACGCCCGTAGAAAGGGTTCGAATTTCAGACTGGACGTTTTCGAGCCGGAAAAGAAGGTCGGTCCGAAGCTTTTGGTTCTCAGCAGACAGGGTGGAGATTTTGTTCTCCATAGCATTATTTTCTCTTTGAAGCGCATTGAGCTTCGAATAAACTTTATCGATCTCCCTGTCGAGGATTTGTGTGTCCCGGACGGATGCGCATCCCAATAGAAACACCCCGATGGAAAGAATGATCCACATTTTCATCCTGGCGAATGATTTCAACTTTCCCTCCTTCCATGTCGATCCTCGGGAAGACCCAGGACCCCCGAAGATCGGCCCGCTTAAATTACCTGGATAACACGACGATATGGGCTCTTCGGTTTATAGCCCACGCCTCCTCATGATGGCCTCTGTCGAAAGGTCTCTCCTTACCATAACTGATCGTAGAAATACGATCTGAAGGAATGCCGAGGAAGACCAGAAATTTTTTCGTATTGCTGGCTCTCCTTTCCCCGAGAGCGAGATTGTACTCGACCGTTCCCCTTTCATCACAATGACCTTCAATCTGAATTTTCATTTTAGGATTGTTTTTCAAAAAGACTGCGTTTTCTTTTAAGATGGCCTCATCCACTCGACGGATGTCGTATTTGTCAAAGTCAAAGTGGATGTCTTTGAGCAGTTTCGATTCGAAGACTTCTCCTTCGATTCCAGGCTCTTTCTTTGTGACCAAACTCTTCTCCAACTCTCCCCCTGTTGGTTTCTTAAGCTCTTCTTCCCTGAGCCTTGCTAATTCTCTTTCTTTAGCCTCTCTGGCTTCCCGTTCGCGTTCAAGCCGAGCGGCCTCTTCTGACCTCTGGACGGATGGCTGGTCTCTACTGACGACGACTGTTTTCTTAGGACATCCCGCCAAGAACAGCCCAAAGCAGACGACGACAGGGATGAAAATGCCAATATTTCTCCTCACCATGATCAACCTCCTTTAAAAAGCGATTTGGACATCTTTCTCCGCAAATGGGGCAAAACGAATTGGGTTTGGCTTGCCTCCTTTCGCCTCGGTCTGATTCCCCTCCGGTATGCTCGGCAAGATTCAGGCGAGAACGAGAGGGGAAGGGAACAGGGGTTTGGAGGGGTACGCAAAATGTTATGTATACAAACATATCGAATCCTGTACGATCTGTCAACCGCTTTGTGTTGTGCGTGTTGCGCTTCATGTTGAAAGTTGAAATTGTCCGGGGAAAAGCCGAAGATACAGGGGTGGTTTCCTGTCACGTAACTCCAGGAGTAAAAGGAGAAAAGCGAGCCTTAAAAAAGGAAGCGGGGAGTTCGCTTCAGAGTGCTGACTCCCCGCTTTAGGGTCGGATTGGATGATCGTTGAAGCAAAAACGTTTCTATTTCGTTAATCCCATCTGTTTGACGACCTGCCGGGCGTTTTCATAATCTTCGCTGATCATCTGTCTCAGTTCTGCCGGCGGCTTATAGTTGGGGATGATCCGCATGTTCCGCAGTTTGGCGATGACCTCCGGATTGTTTGCCGCTTTCTCTATGGCAGGAACCAGCACCTTCTTTGCCTCTTCGGGAATTCCTGCGGGCGCAAGGAACGCAAAAAAGGTTAGTGGGAGACCCAGCTTGTAGCCCATCTCCTGCAACGTAGGGGCTCCTGGGAGGTCAGCCACTTTCTGGTCAAGCAACATGGGTCTTACCTTGCCTGATTTATAATGCGGGTAGGTAATGGC
>CAYGWV010000031.1:0-12039 GCA_964353925.1 uncultured Syntrophaceae bacterium
ACCTCTTTTAGTATTTCTTTTATATATTCGGACTTGATATCATCCAGAGATTTACGATCCTTCACTCCTCTTTTGATCATCTCAGAAAATCCTTCCATCAGATCCTTGGGGAGGTCATTGGGCACCAAGGTATCCTGATCGGTCATGATCACAGCCCTTTCGATGGCATTTTCTAATTCTCTGACATTCCCCGGCCAATGATATTCTAAAAGGAGCTTCATCGCCTCTTTTGAGACCCCCTTGATCTCCTTTTTAGCTTCTTTGGAATAGAAATCAAGAAAATGGTAAGCGAGTAAAGGAATGTCTTCTTTTCTATCTTTCAAATCGGGAAGAAAAATAGGGAAGACATGAAGACGATAGAAGAGGTCTTCCCGAAATTTTCCCTGCTTCATATTCTCTTCCAGATTCTCATTGGTGGCTGCAATCATTCGGACATCAATCTTTGTTCTTTCTGTACTCCCCACCTTCATCAACTCCTTCTCCTGGAGGACCCTGAGGAGTTTCACCTGAACAGAAGGGAGGATGGATGAGATCTCGTCCAAAAAGAGCGTCCCCCCAGTGGCCTCTTCAAACAACCCCTTCTTTGTCTGAATCGCTCCCGTGAAAGCGCCCTTGGTATGGCCAAAGAGTTCGCTTTCAACCAACGTCTCAGGAATCGCCCCGCAATTGAAAGGGAGGAAAGACCGATTCGCCCTTGGGCTGTTATAATGGATGGCCTTTGCCACCAGTTCTTTACCGGTTCCACTTCCCCCATAGATAATCACAGTGCTGTTCCCAGGGGCTACCTTTTCAATCAGTGAAAATACTTCCTGCATCTTCTTGCTTTTTCCAATAATGTTGTTAAACTCAAATTTCTTTCTCACTTCCATCCTCAGAAGCCTATTCTCTCTGAGGAGGAAGCTTTCTTTTTGGGCTTTGGATATATGAATGAGGAGGTCATTAAAGTCAACGGGTTTGGTAATGTAGTCGTTTGCCCCGATTCTCATCGCCTCCACGGCTGTCTCGATCGATCCATAGGCGGTCATCAGGATGACCATCATCTCGGGTCTCGTTTCTTTGATGGTTTTCAAGAGTTCGAGGCCGTCCATCTCGGGCATCTTTAGGTCGGTCAATACTAAATCGAAGACATCCCTTTCCATCTTCTCAATGGCCTCGAGACCGCTTTGAGCGACTTCTACATCATATCCTCCCATCCTGGAAAGGCCTTTCCTAACGATGTCCCGAACGAGGGCTTCATCATCGACGACCAATATTTTCATGGCCTCAGCATCAAACTCCTTTTCGCGGTATTTTAACCAGAAATCGGTTTTTAAATCAATGGAAAAGATTTTTTCGAAAATTCTTCATGCCAAATTTTCGATAGAGTTGACTGTAGGTCAATTTTTTATTAAATATATCGTTGTGAGAACCGAGGGAATCAAGGAAAGGGGGCACTTGTGGAAGACCAAATTCTTATTGTGGATGACGAAAAGATAACCTGTAGTATAATCGCTCAAAGGTTGACCAGAGAGGGATATTCGTGTGCAACAGCCCATAACGGGAAGGAGGCCTTCGAATATTTTTGCAGGGGAAATTTTTCTTTGGTCATTTCGGATATCCGAATGCCTGAAAAGGATGGCTTAGAACTCCTGAGGCTTGTGAAGGCGGTGCGACCGAACATGAAGTTCATCATTATGACCGCCTATGCAGAGATCGATGTCGCCGTTGAGGCAATGCACCTGGGAGCGAATGACCTCCTCATCAAGCCCTTCGAATTGGAACTTGCCGTCTTCAGCGTGAAAAAAGCCCTTGAGCAGAAGAAGATGGAGGAGGAGCTCGAGTCTTATCACAAAAATCTGAAGAAATTGGTGGCTGAGAGGACCGTGAGGCTTCAAGAGGCTTACCGTACTTTGAAGAAAGCCCATTTGGATTCGGTGAAGGTTCTGGCAGGGGCGATCGATGCCAAAGACCCCTACACACGAGGCCACTCCGACCGAGTGAGGCAGATGAGTCTGGGGATTGCCACGGCCCTCGGGTTTACTGAGGAAAGAATGGAGGTTTTGGAATACGGAGCCCTCCTCCATGATATCGGTAAGATTGGTATTAAAGATGAGATTCTCCGGAAGCCAGAAGCTCTCAGCGTCGAAGAGTATCGGACGATTCGGGAGCATCCGTTGATCGGCGTAAAGATCGTGGAAGGGATTGAGTTTTTCGAGGATAAGATCCCCATGATTCGTAATCACCATGAACAATTTGATGGAAAAGGATATCCGGATGGTTTGGCGGGAGAAGCCATTCCCCTTGAGGCGAGGATCATCGCTGTTCCCGATGCTTTCGATGCCATGGCTAGCCTGAGACCCCACCAGAGGACCCGATCCCTTGGGGACATCCTTTTGGAAATGGAACAATACAGGGGAAGACAATTCGACCCAAGAATTTTGGAAATTTTCCTACGGGAAAAAATTTATGGATGTGTGACTTATTCTCCTTCATCCGGTTCATAAAAAAATTTTGAAAGTTTGATCGTAAAATCCCACCTCAAATATCGTCACCGCTTCGTATCGCTATTGCAGAGAAAGGCAGTAGATCAATTCACCGCCAACAATACAGACCTGCTCAGGAATATCTTTGGTTCGGCTATGACTTTAAACCCAGTGGATATTGCCATCTCAATGGTCTTAGCATACATTTTGGCGGTGACATGAATGGCAGGTTCAGATACCAGCAGCTTACCCGACGCCCTTAAGACGGATCTCATTTCTTTGAAGAAACTGAATGGGTTAGGTACCTCGTGAAGCATCCAGAATGCAAGGGCAAAATCGGCTTTTACGTCAAGTCCAAGGGAATCAGCCTTACAGAGATGGATAACGATTTGTCGGTCAACGGCGGCCCTCTTTGCGCGCTTCTGAAGGGCACTCAGCATTTCGGGTTGGATGTCAACGGCAATGACCCTTCCCCTCGGGCCGACCATTCTGGCGAGAGGGATAGAGAAATATCCCATACCCGGCCCGATGTCCAAAACTGTGATGCCTTCAGCGACGAAGGGTCGAAGGATTTGTTCGGGGTTTTGAAAGAGTCTTCTTAACAAGTTGTCAAAAGTAAAGCAAAGCCACCAAGGGCAAGTATGCTTGCCACGGACAAACAAGGTATCAAGGAAACTTTTCATAGAGGGACTGCCTCTAACATTCTTTCTTATCTTCTTGGAACAATTTGTGGAAACGGGATGCCTAGCAAAAATCTATACCTTTTGTTAGAACCTGTCAAATGATGACTCCGGTTTTGAGGAGAACCGGGACTTATGTTATTATTTGATACATCACCTTCGTAACAAACGAATGATTCTCATGGTTTATTCGCCTGGAGGAAAGATGGTTTTTGTATCGGGTATTGATATTGGGTCAGCTTCATCAAAGGGAATCGTTCTCGGTGATCAGGGACCCCTTGGTTCTTTTGAGTGTCCCTCGGGCGGAGATTTTAAGGCAACAGCCGGGAGGATAAGAAAGGAGTTACTTTATCAAACTGGAAAATCGGCAACTGATATTTCCCGAACGATCGCCACCGGATATGGTTCAAAACAGGTGGCTTTTGCGGATGAAGTCAAGCCGGATATCGTCTGCCAGGCCAAGGGTGTTGCTTCTCTTCTCCCCTCTGCGAGGACCGTCATAGATGTGGGGGATCTTTACACCAAGGTTCTCCGCATCGATGGGGTGGGAAGTGTGCATCATTTTCTATTGAGCGGCAAATGCGCTGGCGGAAGTGGCAGAATCCTTCAGGTCATTGCCAAAGTTCTCCAGCTCAAGGTGGAAGAGATTGGCGAGTTGTCTCTAAAATCAAAAAAAAGAGTGGAGTTTAACACGGGATGCGCTGTTTTTGCAGAGTCAGAGGCAATCTCCCGGCTCTCCCAGGAAGTCACCAAAGAAGACCTTCTGGCAGGCATCCACAGAGCTCTCGCGGCCCAGATCAACAGTTTGGCGGAGAGAATAGGTGTGGAACAAGATGTGGCCATGGTGGGTGGCGGCGCAAGAGATGTAGGCCTTGTTCGGGCCCTTAAGGAGGCGAGAGGTCATGATATCCTTTTGCCACCCAATCCTCATATGACAGCTGCATTGGGGGCGGCAATCATCGCCATGGAAAGTTTGAGACAATGAAATTGTGGTAAGGGGCTAAATCATGTATATTTTATATTGAAAGGGTTGTAAAAGGAGAGAGTCGATGGATGGCGCCAAAGGCAACATTTTTAGCACAGTAGAAAAGTATTATCAGGATTACGGGCTCAGGGCGAGGGAGTTGAAACATGAGGGAAAAAAGTTTATCGGCTATATCTGTTCCTTAGTTCCCTTGGAAATTATTTCAGCTTCCGGCTGCATTCCTTTTCGGGTGAGAGGGGATGTCCATGAGCCTATTACAAAAGGAGATACCCTCCTCGAAACCATTGTATGCCCTTATTACCGAAGCATCTTCGACCTGTCGGTAAAGGGAAAGTATGATTTTCTCTCCGGCTTGGTGATCCCCCACGGATGCGACAGCATGGTGCGGAGTTTCAGCACTTGGAGTTATGCTCTGCCGTATTCCTATTTTCACTTTGTCAACATTCCAACGGTCTGTGTTGAATCGTCCTTTGAATTCTTCAATGCGGAGATAAACACCTTCAGGAAAAGTCTGGAGAAGTTTACCGGAAAGGCGATCACGGATGGGGATCTAAAAGAAGCTATCCGAATCCATAACGAAAGCAGGGACAAGGTAAGAGCCCTTTATGAATTCAGAAAGGCAGATCCCCCCCTCATCTCCGGGACAGAATTAACCATGGCGCTGACGGTTGGATCAAGTCTGCCCATTGCCGAAACCAATAGATTGTTTGATCAGGTCTTTGCGGAAATCGGGAAAAGAGAGAAATCTCATCTTAAGAAAGGTCCCCGTATTTTTATTGACGGAGCCTGTCTCGATAATATTGAACTCATTAAGCTCGTGGAAGAACTCGGAGGCAATGTGGTGGCTGATACCATATGCAACGGGGCCAGGGATCACTTTCCGAAGACCGACGCGGGAGGAGATCCCGTCGATGCACTTGGCCGGCGCTATTTGGAGAAAATCAATTGCCCCAAGACGTACAGGGAGAACAAGACGGGTACGTTTGAAGGAGATATTACCTCTCGATTGGGTGATATCGGAGCTTATACCCAGGAGTTTAAGGTGGAAGGCGCCATTCTTTACGTCTACAAGTATTGTGACCCTTTTGGGTTTGAAGTCCCTGCCCGAAAAGCTTACTACCAATCCATCAATGTCCCCCTTCTTTGCCTGGAGGATGTCTATTCTGCGGGGACGATGGGTCAACTCCGGACGAGGATTCAGGCCTTCTTGGAGATGATTGGCTGAAAAGGGTAAAGGAGGATTAAGCGATGGCTGAAGAACAAAAAGAAGCGAAACCGAAAAAGAGGATGACGGCAACCCAGGCTGCTGCTTCCGTCGGCCCCATGGTCAAGGAGTTTATCACGGGTACCCTTCGGGCACGGGCAGAGGGAAAACAGAAATTAGCCTATACCTTTATTGTCTGCCATCATGAAGAGATCTTCCGAGCCATGGACGTCATCCCTTTGTGGACAGAGAATTTTGCAGGTATCTGCGGGGCAAAGAGAGACGCGGAAAGATTCCTCCAGAGAGCGGAGTCTTTAGGCCTCTCCCGCTCCCTGTGCACTTATGCCCTTTGCGGGATCGGTTTTGACCAATGGAGAGAAGAGTTGGGCCAGATGCCTCCAGATGCTCCGTGGGGGGGACAGGCAAGGCCTGACTTCATGATATCCAGCGGACAGATCCTCTGTGATCCGAGATCCAAATGGTACCAAGCCTCCCAGCAATTCATGCCGGATGTGCCGATCTACAACATAGACCTTCCCTATCCTCTGTTTCAAAAGGATCGAGATCACCGGGACGTCTGGGGCTACTACCACAAGTATATCGTCAAGCAATTGCGCGGGCTGGTGGCCTTTCTCGAAGAACAGACTGGAAAGAAGATGGATTATGATCGCCTCAGAGAGTTCGTTGATCTAAGCGATCGAACCTGGAACCTGATCGAAGAAACCTATAGCCTCCGAAAGGCTGTCCCTTGCCCGATGGGAACGGGCGATGCGATGAATACCATGGTGCCCATCAACTTCATGATGGCCACTCAGAAGGCTTACGATTTTTTTGTAGACCTCAAAAAGGAATTGGAGGCAAAAATTGCCAGGGGAGAGGGAGAGGTTCAGGGAGAAAAATACAGACTCATGTGGGGAGGTGGATTGCCTTCCTGGTTTGCCTTGACCGATTTCAATTACTTCAACAGCAAAGGAGCTTCGTTCCCTGTTGAAACGACCTATCGAATGGTCGCTCCCCTCGACGAGATGGAACTCCCCGAGACAAAGGATCCCATTGAGCACCTGGCGTGGAGATGGCTCGGATACTGGACGTTCTGGTACGATAGGGCCAAGAGACGGCCGGGATCAGAGCCCGATGTGGAACGCCTTATCCACTGGATCGAAGAATACAAGATTGATGGAATCGTCATGCATGAAGCCTTTTCGTGTCGAACCTGGCATGTGGGTCTCATTTGGCAGTTGCATCAACTGGCGAAAATATATAAACCCATCCCCGTCTTTGTGATCGGAAAGGATGGAAAGAAGGAAAAGGTTTACAGAGAAATTCCTTCCTTGATTTTGGAAAGTGATATCATTGATATCACCTCCTATTCGGAAGAGGATACCAGGAATAAGATCGATGCCTTCATCGAAACCTTGGAATCCAATCGATTAAGCAAGGCCGCGTAACCCTGGATCGCCGAGAACGAAACAGGATCTGCGATCACAAATTCCAAAATGACAAATCCCAAATCCCAAATAAATTCCAATTTCCAATTCCAAGTGACCGAAAGATTTTATCTGAGATCTTCAAGTTTGGTCATTGGAGCTTATTTGTAATTTGGTGCTTGGTATTTGGTGCTTCACAGATTAACTTCAAAGCGACGGATAAATAGGAAGGTCCCCGCTCTGGATCCGAGGTTGAATTGAAGCCGTACTTTGCGGGCATTGATGTCGGTTCGACGATGACGAAGGCGGTGATTCTGAATCATGGGATCCTCGCTTCGATCATTGGCCCGACAGGTCCAGAGCAGCGCCGGCTCGCGAACCAGGTCATGGAAGGGGCACTGAGGAAGGCGGCTCTACCGTTCCGAGCCGTTAGCTACGTTGTCGCTACGGGTTACGGCAGGATCAACGTCCCGTTTGCCGATAAGCAGTTCACAGAGATCACGTGTCATGCCAAGGGCATCATCCATCTTTTCCCTAAAGCCAGGACCGTCATTGATATCGGAGGTCAGGATGTTAAGGCAATCAGGATAGACGCTCATGGCAAGACCGTTGATTTTGTGATGAATGACAAGTGCGCAGCCGGTAGCGGTCGATTTATAGAAGTGATTGCTGATACCCTCGGGGTCTCTCTGGATGAGGTTGGCGATTTATCTCTGCAAAGCAAGAATCCTGCAAAGATAAGCAACATCTGCACCATCTGGGCACAGCAAGAGGTAGCAGCCAGTTTGGCACAAGGGAAACCCATGTCTGATCTCCTTGCGGGGGTCCATCATTCACTCGCAGACAGGATAGGCAGAATGGTCAACAGGTTAAGGGTGGAGGAGGCGATTATTCTGACAGGGGGAGGGGCCAAGAATAAGGGTCTCCTTAAAGCCCTTTCCGAACAATTGGGCCATGAGATTCTGGTACCCGAAGAGCCCTTGATCACTGGAGCCCTGGGTGCGGCTCTGCTGGGAAAAGAGATTGTGGAAAAGGCCAAACAGAGTAATACCCCGCTAAGAACAAGAGAACGAATCCTAGAGCAAATCGAGATTCTGTGACACGCCCTGTTTTTTTTTCTTGACAAAAATTGAATATTTGTTAAACTTTCTTGTCTAAAGAATTAGGAAGAGGTGAATAGATCGTGGGAGAAAGGGGGTGAGACAATAATGAAAAAAGGGTTGATTAGTGTGGGGATCCTCGCAGGTTTCCTGCTCTCCATCCTGATGGTGAGTGGCGTTTTGGCAGCAAAAGATGAGATCACCTTTGATGTTCCTTATGGGAAAGTGAATTTCACCCATAAGAAACATGCCGAAACGCTCAAGATCGATTGCCTGAAATGTCACCATACCTGGAAGAAGGGCGAGACCACCGGCAAATTGTGTGTTGATTGTCATAAGGCCAAGGCAGAAGGAAAGACTCTTTCTGCGAAAGATGCTTTCCATAAGGACTGCAAAGGCTGCCATGAGGAAGCGAAGAAAGCCAGCAAACCTGCCGGTCCAACCGGGTGCACTCAGTGCCATGTGAAGGCGAAGAAGTAGGCTGAGATTTTTCCCCTGCCTACCGCAAGCGAAGGCAAATTGGGAAAGGGGTAGTTCCGAAAAAGGAGCTACCCCTTTTTGCTTGACAGTAGATAAAAGGATATGTTAAATATTTCAAGTACTTCCCTGCCAGTCCTATTGCACTTCAGGCCGGATTAAAATTTGTCTGTATTAACATTGATCAAAGGATACTATGAAAGAATCGAAAGACGCAGCTAAAGTGAAAGGAAGTGGGTTCCTTTCCATCCTCTATGACCTTTTTCGGTCCCTCAAACTTACCATAGCTCTCTTTATTCTTCTTGCCAGCCTTTCCATCATTGGCACCCTGATTGCGCAGAAAGCCAGCCCTTCGGAATATATTCAGCGATACGGGATCGGGCTCTATGAGGTGCTGAAGTTCTTCAATCTCTTCGATATGTATCACTCGTGGTGGTTCGGTGCGATCCTGGTGTTCCTGATGATCAATTTGGTCACCTGCTCGCTTCATCGGTTTCCAGGGGTTTGGAGCCAAATTTCCAGGTCCCCCACGGGATTAGAGGACTCCATTCTAAAAACCCTTCCCTATGTGGAGAAGGTCCGAGCTCCAAGTCAGGCCGAAACCAAATCAGAAGAAGATATCCGATCCTATTTGAAGAAGTGGTTCAGGAATCCAAGGAAGATGGAGACAGGATCAGCCGTCACCCTTTATTCAGAAAAAGGAAGGTTCTCGAGATTGGGAGTTTACATCACCCACTTAAGCCTTCTCATCATCTTAATGGGAGGATTGATTGGATTCCAGTTTGGCTTCAAAGGCTTTGTCAACATCTTAGAAGGGGAAACGGTCGATCAGATTTTTGAACGAGAAGAAGACAGAGAGATCCCGAAGCCCCTCAGTTTTTCTGTGCGCTGTGACGATTTCAACATCACCTATTACAACCTTCCAGGAAGAAAAGAAAAACATGTAAAAGAATATACAAGCGTCATCACGATTCTTGAAAACGGAAAAGAAGTTCTGAAAAAGACCGTCCAGGTCAATCATCCCCTTCACTATAAAGGGTTGGCCTTCTATCAGTCCAATTATGGAGCCCTTCACGATGTGACCTTGGGAATTCAATGGAAGGGTAAAAAGGAAAAAGCATCTTTCAAAGTCCTTGAAGGAAATACGGTTCCGGTCCCGAACACCAATCACTTGATTCGGGTGCTGAAATATGCACACGAAGTCCACAATTTCGGAGAAGGGGCTCAGGTGGTCTTGTTTAAACCCAACCAGGAACCACGGCCCTTTTGGCTATTGAAAAACTTCCCCCAATGGGATCAGCAGAGGGGGGACGAATTTGTCCTCACCTTTGAAGGGTTCACTGAAAAGGAATATACGGGACTATCGGTGACGAAAGATCCGGGAGTCTGGGTGGTCTGGATTGGATGCAGCCTGATGATTTTCGGCTTCATTGTCTCCTTCTTTTTTTCCCATCAGAGGGTTTGGGTAAGAATTCCAAAAAGCCCGGGGGGAGAGATCATCTTGGCCGGTTCCGCTAACAAGAACCGGGTGGGTTTTGAAAAGACCTTTGGTGAATTGGTTGGAGAGATTCGTAAAAGAAGTTCGGAGTTCGGAGTTCGGAGTTAAGAATTATCCATTTTTTGGAAAAACACGAACCACCAAGACGAGTCGCGAATCACTATCTTCATCGCACCCATCATCCCCGCTGGACGCGAGAAGAGTTGCCTGGGGAGGGAAGAGGTCTTGCCTTTTTTAGAAATGCGGTGCAGTATATTCGAAACCATCTACTTTAACGGGAGGGAGGAGCTATGAACAAGGCTGAACTCATTACGAAGGTTTCAGAGAAGGCGAACGTGACACAGAAGGTTGCCAAGGTCATTGTCGACACCCTTTTTGACGGGATGAAGGAAAGTCTGGAGAAGGGGGAACGAATCGAGATCAGAGGATTTGGAAGCTTTGTGGTGAGAAATTACGGGGGTTACAAAGGCCGAAACCCAAAGACCGGTGAGATTGTAGATGTCCCTCCGAAGAAACTCCCTTTCTTTAAGGTCGGAAAAGAACTGAAGGAGATGGTGAACGCAGGAGAGGCTTAACAAGTTCTGGAAAAATCCATTTTTGAGGGCTGAAAATAATCATCGGCCTATTCAAGGTTCTTCCAGTATCGTTTCTGTATCTCCTTCAATTGAAGGAGGAATTTTTCGACTCGGGGATAATCCGCTTTCTCTTTTTCGAGCAGGTCGTTCTTCTCAACAGGAGATGCCTGGGAAAGCTCTTCTAAGACGGCCTTCACAGACCGTCTCTGACTCGTCACATTGTAACCGCCCTCGAGCGTGAGCACCAATTTTCCTTGAGCGGTGGCTCCCGCTATCTCCATCAAGATTTGCGTCATCCTTGCGTATCCCTTTTCCGATACGTCCATTCCACCCAAGGGATCGTTGTAATGGGTATCAAAACCGGCGGATACCAAGATCAACTGGGGTTGGTATTCCAGGGCAATGGGCTTGAGCAATTTTTCGAAGATATTTCCGTAATCCGTATCACTCGCTCCTGTCGAAAGAGGAACGTTCACGGTGAACCCCTCTCCCTTCCCTTTGCCCACCTCGGTTGCCCCCCCTGTCCCTGGATAGAAGAAGCCGTGGCGATGGGTGGAGAAATAGAGGACTTGGGGATCTTCATAGAAGGAATTCTGGGTTCCATTGCCATGGTGGACATCCCAATCCACGATCAAAATCCTCTGCAGGGAGAAATTCCGAAGGGCATATCGGGCGCCGATCGCTACATTGTTGAAGAGACAGAATCCCATGGCCCTGTCCTTCTCTGCATGATGACCAGGAGGTCGCAC
This sequence comes from uncultured Syntrophaceae bacterium, assembly GCA_964353925.1. GTDB lineage: Bacteria > Desulfobacterota > BSN033 > BSN033 > UBA1163 > CAVQFR01. Next base: position 11,158 of record CAYGWV010000031.1, read on the forward strand.
CAGCGCAAACCCATTATTGAATTTCCCTTGCATCACAACCTTGATCAGTTCCAGGAGACCTCCGGCAGCCCACAGGGCGGTCTCATACGACTTGGCACAGGTAGAGGTGTCCATATCGAGTCGGACAGAAGGCTTGCCCGCCGTCGATGCAACGAGGGCGATATACGCAGGAGCGTGGACCATCTCGATCTCCTCGCGGGTGGCGGGCCGGGGCTTCACTTTCCCCAGGGACCGCCCCCTCATTTCCTCCTCCTCGAGCATTTGATAAATCTCCCGGAGTCGCTCCGGGCTCTCCGGATGGCCAGGGTCCATCACATGCTCCAGATATTTTCGATCCTTAACAATCCCCGTTCGGTTCATCGAATCTCCCGTGCTTCATACAAAAGATAATTTTCTCAAATGATTTAATTCAGCCTATCTTTTTTGTCATCCCTTGTCAAGATGACCGAATTTTGTCGTAAGCCTCATTCTTGCCAGCAGAATATCATCTTGTTCAACCTGGGGCGATCGTAGCCGGAAATGATCGGGGGAAGTCGTCCGATTTACTAAAGTCGGATGTCGGCCTTGCAAAACATTTCCGTGTCGAACCGTCCAGGGCTGGAACAGCGTTTCTTGCAGAATTGACTTGCCAGCAGGGTTAAGGGATAATGCAACTTCGAAGTTCAGTTTCAACAAACTTATGTAAATGGATTTCCATCGATTCAACGAGGCTCTTCCACAAGGGGGTGAAAGGACATGGTGAAAGTCGGAGGATTTTTCACGCTACTTACGGCAGCATTGATTTTTGGGTGCGCAGCCGTTTCTTCGGTTGAGCCGGTAGGGGAGCGTGCAAAAGAGACATCGCAGAATGAATGGGGTGGGACGTGGATACACAAGAGTCAC
>CAYGWV010000032.1:0-26476 GCA_964353925.1 uncultured Syntrophaceae bacterium
CTTTTTGATGGGGGGGTGCGGAGAAGGAACGTCCCCATCTTCCATTCCTTCAAAACCGAAGTCTCCCTCTGTGGAGAAAAAGAAGGAGGGGCCGACCAAAGTGACCGAACAAAAGGAGCCGGAGAAGAGGGAGGAAGCAGAGTATTCGTACAACCCTGCGGGAAAACCGGACCCCTTCAGACCCTTTATCCAATTAACTTCTGCCAGAGGAAGCTCCAAGACTGCTCCCCTCACTCCCTTGCAAAAATACGATTTCAGCCAGTTAAAACTTGTGGCGATCATTTCCAGCCCTGACGGGAACATTGCCCTTGTCGAGGATGTAGCAGGCAAAGGTTATTTTTTGAAGAAAGGGACGTGGATTGGGAAAAATGACGGAAAGGTCACCAAGATCCTTAAGGATAAGGTGATCGTTGAGGAGGTCTATCAGGATATTTTTGGCCAAACAAAAACGAATGAAATTTCACTATTTCTTCAGAAAGTTGAAGAAGGAGGAGAATCATGAGACGTTCTCAGATCCTTAACATGACGATGGCGGTTGTTTTTTTGCTCTTTATAGCAGGCTGCGCCAGCAAAAATGCCGTGGTGCAAACGCCCAAACCGGATACGTCAGCGCCGGCTGTAAAGGTTTCCACTATCCAAAAGATATCCTTTACTGAAGAACAAAACTATACAAGAATTCAAATTGAAGGGTCTGAGCCCATTGCCCCCCCATTTTATAAATTATTGTCCGATCCTCTCAGGATTGCCATCGATGTTCCAAGCATCGATTTGAAACAGATTAAAAGCCCCCTTAGAATTGAAAATGGAACGATTGGGGATGTGCTGACCACACAATATGATGACAAAGGAAGAATTGAAATTAGCCTCCTTCAAATGACCAACTATAATATTTCAAATGAAGAGAAGGATCTCATCATTGATGTTGAGAAGGTGAAAAAAGTCGAAGAAGCGAAGGGGGTCAAGAAGGAGGAAGAGAGCCTAAAGGAAACAAAGGTTGAAGCACCCGTTACCGAACCCAAAAAGGAAGAATCTCTTCCCACCTCGCCACCTCTGAATAAGGCCAAAAGAGTGGTCAATGTTTTATTTGAGGAAAAAAAAGATTTCATTATTTTTAATATCTTGGCCGACGGAAAGATCGAGAACTTCAACGCTTTTAAGTTGGATTCACCTGCAAGATTGGTCTTGGACATTTGGGGGGTGGATACCCGTAAAACCTCTTTTAAGGTCAAAAATCCCTTAATCAAAGGGGTCCGCATTGGACATTACCAGGATAAACTGAGGTTGGTTTTTGATTCCCAAAAAAACCAACTCCCGCCCTATCAAGTCAACCGGATTGATGATAAATTGATGGTTTCCCTTGGAAATATTCCACAACCCTCTGAACCCCAAATCTATGTCCAGGACAAATCGGCCAAGGAATCTCCTGCTGCTCCAAAAGCTCAAATAGAAAGTCGTCCCAAACCTGGTAAGCCGAGCACTCTGACAAGCATCGATTTTAAGCGGATGGATGATAAATCGAGAATCATCCTCTCCCTTTCCGCAGAGGATCTTCAATTTGAATCATCCACCCCTTCCAAGAATATGATCGCTATTGAGGTAAAGAATGCCTCTGCCCCAAACCGTCTTCTGAAAGGAATCGATACGAGTGTCTTCGAGAGCGTTGTTAATTATATCGATCTTAGGAACATTAAAGTCGGGAAAGGGAACGATGTTCGAGTCTTGGTTAAATTAGGAGAAGAAGCCCCCTATGAAACAACCAAGGAAGGCAAAGAAATCTTTGTCGATATCAAGGAAAAAACCAAGAAGACCGAAGCAAAAACGGAGGTCCCGCCACCGGAGTTGAAGAAAGAGGAGGCGGCTGAGGTTAAAAAAGAAGTCGTGAAGAAAGAGGATGAAGTCAAGAGAGAAGAGAAACCCGCACCTGAATTGAAAAAGGAGGAAATGAAGGCTGCGCAAAAAACCATGCCTCCGACGACAGTGGCCAAGAAGGTAAAGGTAGAAGGGGAGAAAAAGGTGTTTGGTGAAGGAGGTCTACAAAATGTCTATTCAGGAAGAAAACTATCTCTCGATTTCAAAGATGCGGATATTAAAAATATTCTCCGGTTGATTGCCGAGGTGAGTAACTTAAATATCATCGTGGCGGATGAGGTGACTGGAAAGATTACCATGAGATTGGTAGATGTGCCCTGGGATCAAGCTCTCGATGTTATTTTGCAATCCAAGCGCCTCGATAAGAGACAGGCTGGGAATGTGGTACGAATTGCCCCGGTAGATGCGCTAAGAAGAGAAGACCAAGCCAGTTTGGAGGAGCAAAAATCGAGAGAAAGGTTGGAACCAATGGTGAACGAACTGATCCCGGTCAACTATGCTACGGCCAAAGAAATTATGCCCCAAGTGAAGAGTATCCTGAGCGAACGAGGGGATGTCAAAGTAGATGATAGGACAAATACTTTGATTATCAAAGACGTCTCTAAAAACATTCCAGCCGCCAAAAGTTTAGTAAAGTTCCTGGATAGGAAAACACCGTTGGTCTTGATTGAAGCAAGGATTGTCGAAGCCAACCTTGCGTTTCAAAGAGAATTGGGAGTGCAATGGGGATTTCTGGTCGGAGGAGGAAAGGCGACTGCGGGAGGAGGTACGTCGGGGTCGGTTTTGGGAAAAACTGTTAGTAGAGTGGTCGATCTCGCTGCAAATCCCCGAACAGGCTTAGGGGGTGGAGGGGCTGGAGCGGCGGGTATCCTTGCAGCTGTTTTCAGCAAAGGAACAATACAAGAGATAGATGTCACTCTTTCGGCTCATGAAAATCAAGGGAATGCTAAAATTATATCAAGTCCCAAGATCGCCACACTCGATAACAAAGAAGCATCGGTTGAACAGGGGCTCAGGATTCCTTATCTCAAGTTGACGACAGAAGGAACCGTCACAACCGACTTTATTGATGCCAATCTCAAATTAACCGTAACCCCTCATGTAACAAATGATGGGACCATCAAATTGATTCTCAAGGTGAAGAAGGATGCTCCGGATCTAACTATCACGGTCCAGGGAGTTCCCAGCATTGATAAGAAAGAAGCGATCTGTGAGGTCTTGATCAGAGATGGTGGGGTCGTTGCCATTGCAGGGGTTTACTCGATTGAAAAGAATGAGGGAGCGGAGGGCGTCCCTCTCTTCAGTAAGATCCCCTTATTGGGCTGGCTGTTCAAGAGAGAAAATAAGGAAGACAAACGAAAGGACTTGTTGATCTTTGTCTCGCCAAAAGTCTTGAAAGATGAGGTTTGAGAAGAAGCCCCCTGGTGCTTTTCCTCAATGATGCATCAGGGGGTATTTTTTTATGCAAAAGTGCCAATTAATTTCTGAATGCAGTCTATTTTATTTTGGGTGAGGTATTTTTTTATCCCACGAATAACTTCTATCCCTGTTTTCGGATTAATCAAATTGGCCGTTCCAATTTGAACCGCTGAAGCTCCCACCAGAATGAATTCGATCGCATCCGTAGCATTCATGATCCCCCCCATTCCGATAATAGGAATGTTCACTGCCTGACCGACTTCCCAGACCATTCTCAACGCAATCGGTTTAATGGCGGGGCCCGAGAGACCCCCGATCGTATTTCCCAATTCTGGCTTTTTGGTATGGATATTCACGGCCATAGCCCGGAAGGTGTTCACCAGCGAGACAGCATCTGCTCCTCCCTCCTCGACACTCTCAGCCATTAAGGCAATGTCTGTAACATTGGGTGATAACTTTACAATCAAGGGTAATGCCGTCGCTTTTCTTACTGCCTGCACAAGGCGGTAGGCCATCTGGGGATCGGTGCCAAAAACAATGCCACCTCTTTTGACATTGGGGCAGGAGATGTTCATCTCAAGGCCTGAAATGCCGGCAACGTCATCAAAACGTCTTGCCAGCTCAACATATTCCTTTTCGGTATTCCCAAAAAAGTTAATGATCAGATGGGTTTTCAAGTTTTTATAATAGGGTAATTTATTTTTAATAAACTCTCGAAACCCGGGGTTTTGAAGCCCGATGGAATTGAGGATCCCTCCTTCTGTCTCAAAAATTCGAGGAGGAGGATTCCCCGCCATGGGTTTCAATGAAATCCCTTTCGGGATGATAGCGCCCAGACGACTCAGGTCGAAGAAACCCTCAAATTCCTCACCAAACCCAAAGGTCCCCGAAGAAACAACTACGGGGTTCTTGAGGTTCATCCTCCCAATCCTTACTGTAAGATCACAGTCTTCCATAAAACCGTTCTTATTCCCAGGCGATGTCCTCTATGCGGAAAACAGGGCCTTCTTGACAGACCCGTTGGTAGGGTATCTTGGGATGTTTCGTTTTAACGACACATCCCCAACAGGCTCCAAAACCACATCCCATTCTTGCCTCTAAGGAAACCTGGCAGATAAACTTTTTGGATTTTACGGTTCCTGCCAACGCCCTTAACATCGGGGCTGGACCGCAAGCATAAATATAGTATTTTTCATTTGTTTTGAATTTTTTTGTTTGGGATATGAAAAGATCAATGACCGTTCCTCGATCACCCAGACTTCCATCTTCTGTAGCCATGAGAATATTTGAATTGAGTTTTCTAAAATCCTCTGCACCCAGAATATCGTTTTTCGTCTTTCCCCCGATCAAGACAAAACATTTTCTGCCCCTCAATGCCTCGGCCAAGGGATAAAGCGAGACGATCCCCACCCCTCCTCCTATGAGAACACAATGAGCAGAAGAGGGGAGGGGGGGGAGGGCAAAACCGTTTCCTAAAGGGCCGATGAGACCCACCTTTTGTCCTTTGCTCAAGGTGGTCATCCTTCGAGTCCCTTCTCCTACTTTTTTATACAGGATGAACAAATGACCTCTTTTTCTCTTTTCCGGATGGCTGGCGGGGTAGCTTTTGTAAACGCTAAAGGGACGTCTCAAAAGAGGAGACATATTGTCAGAAACCTTGAGCATCACAAATTGGCCAGGCTTGATTTGATTGGCAATCGGAGGGCAATAAATCCCCAGCATAAAGTAGAGAGATCTTATTCTCCCGTTTCTTACAACCATTCCATCTGTCTGAAGTGGCATCATCTTTAGACTTTTTTCGTCATGAGGAGAGCATCGAACTTTCCCTGATAGAATTTCTTCCTCATCCCCGATGATTCATAAGAAAACAACTGATAGAGACGGATGGCTGAGTGATTTGAAAAATGGACCTCGAGATGAAACGTTTTGATTCCTCTTCGCAGGCCAAACTCGACATAAAATTCCATCAGTCTCCTGCCGGCGCCCAATTGTCTGTAATCAGAGTGCACACAAATATTGAGAAGCTCGGATTCTTCTGCCACATTCCGAAAACATATAAAACCGATCACCCGCTGTTTGGATCTGTCTTCTAACCCCATTACAAAACAAGAGGCAAGAGGATTCCGCATCTCTTCGATGAACATATTCTTTGACCAAAGGACCCCGGAGTTGGAGCTCTCGAAGGAAATGACCTCATCCAAATCTTGGATGTCCATCTTTCGAATGGCCATCTTTTCCCATTCCACTTTTCCAAAACCCACGGAGAAGCAAGTGAAGCGAGTCGGATCAACGGGATTCCATCCGACTCAATAATTCCTTCGCGGCTTTCTTCATCTCTTCATCTTTTGATTGATCGAGGATGATCAGGTAGGATTTCTTGGCCTCCTCATATTTTCCCCCTCGCCTTTTGAGATTCCCGATCTCCAAATGAGTCAGAAAGAACCAGGAGGAGGTCCCTTCTAAATATCGCATCGCTGTTTCAAAAGTTTGAAGGGCTTTTTCAAATTTCCCTTGCTGATAAAATATTTCCCCCAAGCTGAAGTAGGCCTGACCGAATAATTCTAAGATATTTCCCTTCAGGACGATTGAGTAATAATGGACGGCCTCGACAATATTTTTCTTGCTAAAATTTAAATTTCCTAATTGTAACGCAGCGTGATAGAAGAGGGGATGATTCGGGAAATCCTCCAGCACTTTCTTAAAAGCATTTTCGGCTTTGTCCTGTTCGCTTCGAAATGAATAGACGCTTCCCATCTGAGTAAGAGCAAAAAGGTGCCAAACATTCTTCTTATATTGACGAGCGAGGAGCCTATAAGTTTCTAAGGCCTGATCCGAATTCCCTGATTTGGCAAGGCATTCGCCTTTGATGAACAAACCCTCTTCAAGGTGCTTGGAATTTGGGAACTCCAGGAGCAGAATATCTAAATTGGTAATGGATTCTCTAAACTTATTTTCGAGGAAATATCCTTTTCCTATCTGGAAGAGCGCTTTTTCTCTAAATCGCGTATTGAGGATGTTGAAATAGTAGGGGAGGGACTCCGATACCTCCCCCTCGGCATAAAACATTTCAGCGTTTAACCATTGAATAAATATTTTCTCATCTTCGAAATGGTCTGATTTCTGTAATCGTTGGAAAATTCGATTGGCCCCCTCTCGTTCGCTCAATTGGATGTAATCCCAATAAAGGGTAAGGAGGGAAATCCCTCCCCAGCTATTTCCTTGTGAAGCATTTAGAATGAAATTTAATTCCTTGATCGAAGAGAGGTAATCACCGTTGATCAAGAGCATTTTCCCCAGCAAATAGTACGTCGATAAGAGAAGAGGTGAATCCTTAAATTGATTCTTAAATAATTGGAAGGCTTCTATGGCGTTCTTGACATTCCCCAATTGATATTCGCAAAAACCCACCCTCCAGGCGATCTCTGGCACAAGAGGATCATTCTTAAAGCGGTCATGAAAGATCTGGTAATAACGGTTGGCTTCATTCACCCTGCCCAATTTTAATTGGGACTCCCCCAGCCAGAATAAAACATATTTTAAGTACCCTGGGGGAAGGGATTTAGGGTTTTCCCATAGGGTCTGAAAATACCCCGCTGCTGTTTCATATTGCCTCTGCCGGAAAGACAGGAGACCTAACCAGAACAGGGAGGACCGAATGAGTTCATTATTTTTCGAGTATTGAGAAACCTTCTTAAAAGTTGACTCTGCCACAGTCAATTGATTTGATCCAAGTTCAAGCAGTCCCAAGAGATAGTAGGAATGATCGATCTGGTCAGATTTCGGGTACCTCTTGATGATTGACAGGAGAAGCTTCGCCGCCTCATCCCGATTGCCTAACCTCATCTCCAACTCTGCCATTCCCAGAAGCGTATCATCCATATTTTCAAAGCTCTTCGCTTCATTGATAATCTTTGAAAAAACCGTTCTCGCTTCCTTTAATTTTCCTTTAATGACTAGCGTCCTTCCCAGAAGATAATAAATGTCAAACACCCTGGCATGTTTGGGATAATTACTTACAAAATTCGTAAATTGTCTCTCGGCAATATCATAAAAACCATCCTTAAAGGCTCCCGTCCCAACCCATATCAATTGTTCATCTTCGTTCAAGGTCTTGGAATGGCTTTCCGGGATAAGAAAGAAGCCCCAGACGACAACGCTAAGAAATAAACAAAAAGCTATTTTCCTCTTCATTTTAGGTAGGATTCTCTATTGCTTCTAATCGATAGTAATTCTTCCGGTGTATTCACATTGATAAACGACTCTCTTCCAGGATCGAAACAAAGGAAATCTTTTTCATCAACGATTTTGACGTTGACCTGGTCGTAAATATCGATAATCTTAGATTTTCCTTCGTCAATACTTTTTCTAATAGGATCTACGCAATTCTTAGAATAGATCGCGTGCAGTGGCTGTAATCCATCTTTCGTCCGAGGGACAATCACATCCTCATCGTCCATATCTTCAATCAAATATTGAACCAAAGTTTTTTTTATGAACGGCATATCACAGGCGACACAAAAGGAATGATGGAAAGAGGAGAAAAAAATCCCTGTATACAAACCTCCTAACGCCCCCTTGCTGGGGATGAGATCTGAATAAATTTTCGAATCAAAATTCGAAAATAGTTCCTTCTGGTTGGTGACGATAATCACTTCCTGAAACAATTCTTTAAATAAGTCGTAAATCCTCTTGATAATAGGGACCCCTTCGATTTGAATAAAAGCCTTATTTTCTCCCATCCGGATGCTCTTACCTCCGGAAAGAATAATGCCCGTGATTTTTCCCCTAGATTTCAAAGTAATGTCTGATAAGAGATATTATGTTAACTTTTAATTCCCTGCCTTGAAAAACCCTTTCCAACCATTCTCCCCCTTATCTTTCTTCTGAGTCAACCCTTCAAATTCCCTTAATATTTCCTCTTGTCTCTTTGTCAAATTATTAGGAGTCTTGACAATAATTTGAACAATCTGGTCGCCCCGGCCATAACCTCTCATTTTTGTAAAACCTTCTCCTTTTATCCTTAAGACTTCACCACTTTCAGTTCCCGTAGGTATGGCTAAGTTTTTCTTCCCACTTAAGGTAGGAACTTCTATTTCCGTTCCTAGCGCAGCTTGAGGGAAGCTTATGGGTATCTGGCAAATAATATCGTCTCCCTCCCTGGAAAAAAAATCGTGCGACTCAACATAAACGAAAACAAAAAGGTCTCCTGGAGGGCCTCCTCTTTCTCCCTCTTCTCCTTCACCACGAATTCTTAATTTAGACCCGGTATCGACACCAGGTGGGATTTTTAATTGGATTTTTCTTGTTTTTCTTACCTTCCCATGTCCGCGGCACTCTTTACAAGGATGAGGAATGATATTTCCTTCTCCGCGGCAATGGCCACAAGTCGTACTGATGGTGAAAAACCCTTGAGAGCGTGTAACTTGTCCTGTTCCTTTGCAATTAGGACAATGGGTGGGATAAGTTCCAGGTTTGGCCCCAGTTCCGCCGCAGACTTCACACGCAACATTCTTTGGTATTTCAATCTCCGTTTCCTTACCGAAGGCGGCATCATAGAATGAGATCTTCAGGTCACATCTCAAATCGGCGCCTTGATGAGCCCTTGTTCTGCGTCTACCGGTCGTCCCGAACCCAAAAAAATCCTCAAATATGTCTCCAAAAGTTGAGAAAATGTCTTCAAATCCTCTAAACCCGGTAAACCCGGTGCCTTTCAAACCTTCTACTCCATAGCGATCATAAATCTCCTTTTTTTCCGGATCTCTGAGAACTTCATAAGCTTCCGAGGTTATTTTAAATTTTTCCTCTGCCTCTTTATTGCCGGGATTTCTGTCGGGATGGTTCTGCATTGCAATTTTCCGGTAACTCTTTTTTATTTGATCCTCAGTAGCGTCCCTTGAGACACCGAGAATTTTATAATAGTCTTTTTCTTCCATAAGTTAAAACGGTCTAAGGGTTAGGGTCAGGAAGCCCGTTTAGTTTTGAGTCAACGGGTTGAGAATAAACGTTTTGAGACTAACGACATAACCTAAAGACGAAACTGGCTTCTTTGCCCTAGCCATGTGACTAAGAACTTTTACTTGTTGTATTCGTCAAGAATCCTCCCCGTCCTACCTCTTTCAACAATATCATCCATTTTAGGTCCCAAATCAACGCCCATTTCTCTCATTCTCTTCTTGGCCCAGAGTCCAACATTTCTTGAGTCTTTATAAAATTCATCTCCCTTAGGCTTTGACGAATCGAAGTTTGCCAACCGAGATTCTTCAGTTTGATGAACCCGGAACGAAGAAAGTAATTTGGTTAGGTTTCGGCTATGGCAGTACTTACATCTGATCTTATTAACCTCTTCTGCGTTAAGAAATAGTTCGCTGAACTCCCTGTTGCATTGATTACAGCGATACTCATATATTGGCATGATTACTTCCCTTTCCCTTTTGCCTTCTTTTTTATCCCTTTCTTTTTGGATGATGTTTCACTCACCTCTCTTGATTCGACTTCGCCTAAATCGGTCGAAGTCTCTTCAGGATTGAATAACTTGTGGGTTACATCCGGCAACCTCGACACGAAGGTTTCATAATCTTTTTGAGTAATTATGCCGTTCTTCATATTCCCCGCAATATTCCTCTTGTCAAATTTCTTATCTTCATCAATATGCATACCATTCTCCTCGAATTATTTTGATCTAACAGTAATAGAATTTAGCATAATTTCCTTCTCCCTTCAAGATGTTTTATAAGATACTGTTATTTATAATATATTCTATCGGTTCAATCCAACCCCTGTATGATAGAGATTTGAGGGACTGGGTATTTTTGCGGAGATTGTACAAAATTGTTGACAAATTTCAAAATTGTATATAATAATACCTTACTCTTTTAAATTACTTAATTACTTGAAAATAACCCCATTAAGCATCCTTGCCAAAATAGATAAGGGATATAATTAATGGAAAAAAGAAGGGTGGTTATAACCGGCATGGGAGTAATTGCTCCCAATGGTATCGGTGTAGATGCTTTCTGGGATTCATTAGTTCATGGACATTCTGGAATTAGAAAAATAACCCATTTCGATGCCTCCACCTACCCTTGCCAAGTAGCCGCTGAAATCCCTGGCTTTTATCCTAAAGATTATATGGATCCAAAAACTGCGAAAAGATTAGCGAGGTTTGCTCAATTTGCATTAGCAGCATCAAGAATGGCGATTGAAGATTCGAAAATTGATTTGAGTTCAACAGACCCTTATAGAATTGGAGTCATTATCGGAACTGGAATTGGAGGAGGGGATTGTATAGAGGATCAGTATACGATTTTTTTGGAAAAGGGAATCAGGAGACTCAGTCCTTATGGTGCTGTGATGATTTGTACTCATTCGGCAGCTGGGATAATAAGTCAACAATTTGGGCTGAAGGGCCCAAACACAACCATAGCAGCGGGATGCACTTCAGGTCTCGATGCAATCTACTCTGCTTATAATACTATTCGATTAGGAGATGCCGACATTATGCTCGCAGGAGCAGGGGAAGCCCCAATTACTCCCTGTAGTATCGCTCTTTTCTGTGTATCTGGGCTACTTTCTAGAAACAATGGAGATCCTAGTACAACATTAAGGCCTTATGATTTTAATGGCGATGGAACAGTCTTGGGCGAGGGGGGCGCTTTATTAATATTGGAAGATCTTCAGAGCGCTCTCAAAAGGAAAGCCAAAATATATGGGGAAATCTTAGGTTATGCTTCTGGCAATGAAGCTTACAATATATTTGATATAGATCCAAGCGCAGAAGCTGCCTCGATTGTGATGACAAAAGCAATAGAAAATGCACACCTCAAACCCGTAGATATTGACTACATCAATGCTCACGGCAATGGATCACCAGAGTATGATTTGAATGAAACACTCACTATTAAAAAGGTATTTGGAGAGCTGGCCTTTAGAATTCCTGTAACTTCTATTAAACCAATTACAGGACAGTCTTTTTCAGTTGCCGGGATTTTGCAGGCGATTACATCGCTTTTAGTTATCAATAAAGGTATTATTCCTCCAACCATTAACCACGAACGCCCACATCCAAATTGTGATCTTGATTACGTTCCGCATCGATTTAGAAGGGCTGAAGTAAATAGGGCCCTTATAAATTCGTCAGGTTATGGTGGAGGTCACACCGTAATGATTGTTGGGAAGTTCAACCGTTAGAACTGATTTTGGAGTCAGAAATTGATCATCGCCAGATTTTTATTATTGTTTGCCTTTCTAGTCAATTTAGGATTGGGCCTCTTGGTATTTTTGAAGGCTGGCCCACATAAGCGGGTTAATTTGATTTTTTCTATACTTGCTTGGGCTGCTGCCGGCTGGGCCTTCAGTTTCTTTATTATCTATTCTTTCATCGACTCCCCCTCTGTACTCTTCTGGGGAAGAATGGGGTTCGCGACGTCTGGAATCACCCCAGCGGCATTCCTCTGTTTTACCTTGTTATTTCCAGCTGAAAAGAGGCAGTTGAGTTCGTCCAAGTTATTCCTTCTAATGTTACCTTCGGTTATTTTCCTAGGAGTGTCATTTACCAAACAAATAGTTTCTTCTCTCGGTTCCGACGTTAGAATGTTTACTTACGGGTCAAGTTATCGTTTCTTCTCGACCTATTTAATTGGCTATCTCCTCTTAGGCTTCATCTTTCTCATAAAATCATACAAGAAAGCGATGGGGGTTGAGAGGCTCCAGATCAAATACTGTTTGGTTGGTATGTTCCTGACAGCCGGGTTCGGGGTAGGTGCTAATCTATTGCTACCGATGACTGGCATTTCAAGATTTAATTGGTTGGGCCCATCTTTAACAGCCATCTATGTTGGTTTTGCCACCTATTCCATTGTCAGGCATCGATTAATGGATATCAATATCGTTTTGCAAAAGGGAACTACTTATGTTCTTCTAATGTTGCTTCTGTATGCTCCTTTATTCACTCTGATCATCATCGGCCAAAAAATATACTTTGGAAAAATTAGTTACTTATTCTCTACCGCCCTTTTCTTTCTTTTTTTCCTGGTGACTATCTTTTTTAATAGGATTAAGCCTCGGACTGAAAAAATAGTGGAGCAGTTTTTGTTTAAAAACCGTTATGATTACCGAGAAACTTTAGGAAATTTCAGCAAAGCCATGGTTTCCATCCTCGATCTGCAATCTCTTTCAAGAAGGATCTTCGAAACGATCACGGAGACAATGGGGGTCGAGAAGGCATCTTTATTTTTATGGAATGAGGAAAAAGCAGGCTATTCTCTATTCGAATCAAAAAATATTGAGATGACTGCTTCAACCTCTCAGATTCCCAAGGACGATCCCCTACCCCATTATTTACAGAAAATGGGAGAGATTATTATCCGAGAAGAATTGGCCAAGGGAGCCAATATTCCACAATTGAAAGATGTTGCGAATAAGATGTCTCTCTTAGAAGCAGAAGTTACCATCCCTTTCATTTCAAAAGGGCAACTCGTCGGAATGATTAACCTGGGATATAAGTTCAGGAAAGATATTTATTCCCATGAGGATATTGAATTGCTTGGCACCCTGGCAAACCAGACGGCGATCGCCATTGAGAATGCAAGGCTTTATGAGGATTTGAAGAGATCAAAATCTTATATCCGCCGAGCAGACCGTCTTGCTTCTCTGGGAACCCTTACGGCTGGACTCGCCCATGAAATTCGTAATCCCCTGGTGGCCATCAAGACCTTAACTCAGTTATTGCCCGAAAGACTTGACGACGAGGAATTTCGAACCCAATTCCTCAAGATTGCCTCCGGAGAGGTAGACCGGATTTCTTCCCTCGTCAATGAGCTCCTCGATTTTGCCAGACCTTCCGATCCCAAGTGGGCGTTGGAGGATATCAACACGATTTTGGATGGAATGATGCTCTTGATTTCAACAGAGACGAAGAAGAAACTAATCACCATTATCAAAAACTATGCCCCCAATCTACCCCCTGCTCAGATTGATCGGGAACAGATTAAACAAGTTGTTTTGAACATCTTATTGAATGCGATTGACGCCACCTCCGAGAATGGCAAGATTACGGTTAAAACCCGATCCTTTATAAAGCCAGACGGAGAACCCTATGTCCAGATTGAGTTTACGGACACAGGCTGCGGCATTCCAGGAGAGCATTTAGAAGACATCTTCAATCCTTTTTTTACCACGAAAGCCACCGGGAGCGGATTGGGGTTATCCATTTCGAATCAGATCGTTCAAGACCATAAAGGATATATTGACGTGGAGAGTCAGTTGGAAAAGGGGTCTTCATTTTTTATCAATTTGCCGGTCAACCAAGATCATCCGAGGAGAAGAACGAGGGATTTAGAAAATAACAAAAATATTTCCAATATCTTTGAGGAACGATGAACTACCAAGAGTTGATTCATTCCCCAATCATTCCATCGCAGATTATTTCGCTCATCCAGAAAGCCTCTCATAACAGTGTTCCCGTATTCATCCAGGGGGAGCATGGAACAGAGAAAGAATTAATTGCGAAGATCATCCACAATGCTGGAGATTGGAAGTATTATCGTTTTTATAAGATCGATTGCAAAACGCAAACTGAGGATTTATTCAATGGCCAGCTACTCCGTATCTTTAATGAAAACAATTTCGGAACCATTCCTGCTACGGTTTACCTGAAGGAAATGGCGGAGTTGAGACAACCCATCCAGCTCAAGCTGTTGGAACTGGTTGAAGACGGCTTTTTTCAAACGGGCACCGAGAAAAAGATCATCAAAAATCTCAGATTCATTGCATCGTCTTCAGAGGATTTGAGAGATAAAATGGCTCAGGGCAGGTTTTCAGACGATTTATACCACCGACTCAATACTCTATCGATCCATATCCCCCCCCTGAGAGACCGCGCCAAAGAGATTTCACCGATCGTCCAATATGTTTTGGAAGAATATTCTAAGAAAATGAAAATAAATAAAGTGGGAATTTCTAACACCGTATTGGAATTACTTCAAAACTATTGGTGGCCGGGGAACCTGAGGGAATTGCAGCAAGTCATTGTTCGAAGCGCCATGTTTTCAGAGGGTAACATTCTGACGGAAAAAGACCTTCTGTTTGAGACCGAAAATGAAAACAAATCCTTTGTCGCTTTTTTGAAAAAGGCCGACGTGAGATCAACCGAATCTAAACCCAGGAACTTCTCATCTGACCAGAATAGCCATCTTTTTTCACTCTTTTTAATGGAGTTGGTCCATCGTATCAAGAATCCTTTAGTCTCCGTTAAAACCTTTACTCAGCTTTTACGAGAAAAATTCAACGATGGAGAATTTAGAGAACATTTTTACAAGATTGTCACAGAAGATATCGAAAAGATCGATGCCTTGATGAATGGTCTTGTCCGTTACGTTAAAATCAACACCCCGATTGAAAAAAAGGACACGATCCACTTCATCCTCGAAGATGTTTTAAAGAAACATGAGTCACAACTGGAAGATAAAAAGATAAAACTATTCAGGAAATTTGAAAAAGATCTTCCTGAGACGATTGTTCATGACGAACAGCTGAGATACATCTTAAATGCTCTTCTTCAATACGCCATCCCTTTCATCTCTCCCAATGGGAGCATCGGATTCTTAACCAAAACTTTTGATGCGGAGACCGAAGCCGCCGCTGGGAAGACATCGCACCAGAGGAGTGGGAGATATATTGAAATATTGATCGTTTTTACGGGTTATAAGAAACCCTTTGAACAATTTGAAACCGTATTGGGAATTCCTGGTGTTCAAAAAGAAGAGGCCATTGAATTGGAATTAAGACTTATCAAAGAAATTATTCAAAAGAACGAAGGGATGATGAAATTCGAAGTGAATGAAAAGAAACCGAGGACGGTGATTTCTTTGAAATTCCCGATTGAAAGAAGAAAGTTAATTTATTATCAACCTGCGAATGTCTAAAAAGAGAGCTGTGAAAAACAACTCTATGCCCTCTTGATTACAAAGATTTCAAAAAATGATTAAACAGATTTTCTCTGGTCTCGATGCATTCTCAATTTGTGGTATCGTTTCATAATCAATGAGTTCAGAGATTTCTGGATTTTTCAGAAATCTTAAAAAAGGGAGATATTGCCAGTGGACGAGAAGGTGAGAAGTGTCTTGGTGGTCGATGATGAGGTCGGGGCCAGAGAATCTCTTAAGATGATTTTGAAGAATGATTATGAGGTGTTTTCAGCCAAAGACGCGGAAGAGGCATTTCTTCAAATCAAAGTGCACTCCCCAGACGTCATCCTCCTGGATATCATTTTGCCCGACCTGGATGGTTTAAAAGTTTTGGAAAGAATCAAGCAGAGTGACCCGGATATGGTTGTGATTATGATTACGGCCACAAAAACGGTGAAAACGGCCGTTGAAGCAATGAAGCTCGGAGCCTATGATTACGTGACCAAACCTTTCGATATTGATGAATTGCGTCTTATTATCAGTCGGTCTTTATCCACCAAGGCTCTTGAACAAGAGGTTAAATATCGTCGCGAAGAAATGGATAAAAGTTTCGATTTTGGAAATATTATTGGGAAAAGCAAATCAATGAAGGACATTTTCAAGGTGGTGAAACAAATCGCTGATTCGAAATCCACCGCTTTAATCATGGGGGAAAGTGGAACAGGAAAAGAACTGATTTCTCGAGCTATCCATTATAATAGCAATCGCAAAAACTATCCCTTTGTCACCATTAACTGCGCCGCCATTCCGGAGACACTGATTGAGAGTGAACTCTTTGGACATGAAAAAGGGGCCTTCACTAATGCCATCGAGAAAAAACTGGGTCGCTTCGAGGTCGCCCACCAAGGGACCCTCTTCCTCGATGAGATCGGTGAATTGAGTTTGACCACGCAGGCCAAAATCCTCAGGTTTCTCGAAGAAAGAGAATTCAATCGTGTGGGAGGATCGAAGACGATTAAAGTCGATGTGAGGCTGATCACGGCAACCAATAAAGACTTGAACCAACTGATTAAAAAGGGAGGTTTCCGTGAGGATCTCTATTATCGAATCAATGTGGTCCCCATCTTGATTCCCCCTTTAAGGGAAAGGAAAGAGGACATTCCTCCATTAATCGATCATTTTATAAATAAATTTAGTGTTGAAAATAAAAAGAATGTGAAAGGGATCGGTAAAGAGGCTTTGGAAGTGATGATGCAATATGAATGGCCTGGGAATATTCGGGAGTTAGAAAATTTGATCGAGCGTGTGATTACTTTGATATCCAATGAACATATTCAGCTGAATGAATTACCTCCTTTTTTCAAAAGTGGTCCCCAAGTCGATGGATTAAAAGAATCTGTTTTAGGCGGAAAAATATCTTTCCTGCAAGCGGAAGAGGAGTTCGAAAGGGAAGTCATTCTGGACGCCTTGAAAAAAACCAATTATATCCAGTCCCATGCTGCAGAAATCTTAGGGATTAGCCGTCGAATTTTGAAATATAAAATGGATAAACTAGGCATCAATCAGAGTAAGCTCAAAGATTACTAAAATCATTACAAAATTGTTAATTCCCGTTCAATTTTGAAGAATCTTGATCCAGGTTTCCTCCGCGATAGCGTGCCCCTCCACATTACTTGACGAATCCTTTTTAATTCCAAATACTTACACATTTAATGAAATGATGTCTTTTGCCAGCATATGGCAAACTTTTTGCTTAGGT
The DNA here is from genome assembly GCA_964353925.1 of uncultured Syntrophaceae bacterium. Taxonomy (GTDB): domain Bacteria; phylum Desulfobacterota; class BSN033; order BSN033; family UBA1163; genus CAVQFR01. Next base: position 16,951 of record CAYGWV010000032.1, read on the forward strand.
ATCTATTTTATCTAATTCTTATTTAGGATTTGGGAGGAGAGGCGATGGAAGCAAAAACCAATGCATCTAATATTCTCATTGTAGATGATGAAATTGGGCCAAGAGAATCTTTAAGGATGGTTCTAAAACCAAACCATAATGTCTATACCGTTGAAAACGGATACGCCGCCATTCAGATGATTCAACAAGTCAACATGGATGTATTGACGTTAGACCTCAAGATGCCTGGCATGAATGGAATCGATACCTTGAAAGAAATTCGAATGATTTCCCCTGATGTGATGGTGATCATTATCACAGGATATGGAACTTTAAAAACCGCGATTGAGGCTATTCGTTATGGTGTGTTTGATTATATCCCCAAACCTTTCAACGTCCCCGAAATCTTATCCATCATTGATAAATCCATTCAACGACGAAAACTGAACCTGAAGGTGAAAGAAGTTCTTGCTAACTGTTTGAATCAACAACTGCTGAAAGAACCTGTGGCCGGTTCTGATTCCCCACTCCAAGAAGAAAACAAAGGAGTCACCGATTATAAATGGGATGAGATTAACCTCTCAGACACGCAAAGTTGTCTGGAATTTGCCAAGGTCCTGGCCTACACCCTTGAAGAAAAAGATCCTTATACCTCAGGCCATTCAGAGCGGGTCTGTTACTATTCGGATTTCATTTCTAAACGCCTCTCCCTTTCACCTAAGGAGCGGAGTGAACTGCAGATTGCTTCCTATCTCCATGACATCGGGAAGATCGGCATTAGCAATCGGTTCATTAATAAAAAAGGCACCCTGACCCCAACCGATTGGGCCGTCATTAAGCAACATACCAGAAAATCGATCGAGCTTTTGGTTCCCTTAAATCTCTCCTCCAACATCATTTCCTATATTCAACACCACCATGAACGTTATGATGGAACAGGCTATCCGGACGGATTAGCAGGGGAGAAAATCCCCTTGGGGGCAAGAATTATTGCGATCTCCGATTCCTATGACAGCATGACCTCTGATCGACCCTACCGAAAACCTCTTACCAACGGAGATGCGAAGAGTGAATTGCTGAAGAACGCCGGAAAACAGTTTGACCCGAAGTTAGTCGCTCTCTTCTTAGATGTTTTGAAGGAGATGGAAGATGTCTTCCTCGTGAAAGACCATCTCAGAGCTCCTGCGGTATCCCATTAATTAGAATGGTCCGGGAGATTTAAATGAACCAGCTCATCCGTTGTAAGAATTGTGACCAAATTTTTATTAAAAGCCCGTATGACGAATATCCGGAATACGAATTAGGTCCCGACCGTCCCCCTGAGAATTTTCAAAGTATTGAAAAAGACGATTTCCAAGATTTCTTAATCCACCACCATGGCCACCAATTAGAAAATTTGAAAATCATTGAAGACTCTTACGTCAGCGAAAAGGCCTACTCCGAACCTATCAAAACCTCCTTTTTTAAGGCCACCAATGGAAGAGAAAAATTTGTAATCAAGAAATTTAGAGAGAGAATCGATGAACCGTTGAAATACCAGCTGGTCCCTGGAGATTATTCTCTAAAATGCATCGCCGTAGAAATTCAATCTGAGGAGATCTCCAGACAACTAGAAAGAGAATTGAAACCTCCCCTTTCTCAAGACAAAATGGATGCCTTTCTTAAGTTAATGGGTGCTATTGTTGAAGACATCGATATTAAAGATTTAGAAAGGATTCCCGAGGAATCTCACCATCCTCTAGAGGTCTACTATAAAATAGACGATGTCCGTGTCATGTATTTATTGAGAAACTGCCGCCATATTTTCAAAGAACAGGAATATTTGGCAATGGAAGAATTCATTCACTGCCATAAAGACGATGGGGTATTGTTATTGAAAGCAACCTATAAGATCCAAATCACCCAAATGGCCAAAACAAGGAAAAGGGCGACTCCTCCCCCCCTGCCCTTCGAAAAAGAAAAAATCCTTGGACAAAAATAGATTTTCCTCCTCTCCTCCTTCTTTCCTCTATCACAGAGGTCCCTGACTCACCCTCAGGGACTTCTGTGGGTTTTTCACAAATCTCAAACAATAAAATTGACAACAATACGTTAATCGGTTATTTTTAAGTTAATTCTTCAACTTACACTCTTGGGGTATAGACATGGGTTTATCAAGCCAAACATTTTTTAATATTTCAATGGGTATCTATCTCTTTTGTTTCCTGGGTTATCTCATCCTTACAGCCTCAAGAAATAGGATGATCGGGACTCTCTCCACCTCCCTACTCATCATCGGACTTCTTATTCACTCAGGAGGCCTTGTCGTCCGCTGGTTGGAAACACATCAGACGGGTTATGGCTATGTTCCCTTGTCCAATATGTATGAATCCTTGATCTTCTTCTCCTGGACCATTGTTTTGATCTATCTGATTCTGGAATTCAAATACCAGCAGAAGATCATCGGGGTTTTTATCACTCCTTTTGCTTTCTTGGCGATCGCCCTGACCTCCATCATCCCGGGCATAAACGCAAAGATCACCCCCCTGATGCCTGCCCTCCAGAGCAATTGGCTAACCATCCATGTGACCACCTGTTTTTTTGGATATGCCGCCTTTGCCGTGTCCTTTGGAGTCAGTATCCTTTATTTAATCCGGGACAGAGAGGGCTCGCCCAAAGAGGGAGGTTCAAAATGGCTGCCTTCGACCCAGATCCTGGATGAAATCAACTATAAATCCATTGTGATCGGTTTCCCCATGTTGAGCCTGGGTATCATTACGGGTGCTGCATGGGCTAATTATGCTTGGGGGAGCTACTGGAGTTGGGATCCCAAAGAGACTTGGTCTCTCATTACCTGGTTTGTTTACGCCGCCTTCTTACATGCTCGATTTACAAGAGATTGGAGGGGAAGAAAGGCGGCCATTCTGTCGATCGTTGGGTTTGTCGCGGTCTTATTTACCTATTTTGGCGTCAATTACATTCTTTCAGGGCTCCATAGTTATGCTTAGCCGCTTAAAAGCGATAGAGCTCCTCATCATACATGTGAACCCAATTCTTCTTTAGAACCTGCACGGCTTCGTCCATTTTATCCACGCCCACAATGAGTACCGTCTTTTCCCCTGTTCCGAGGCAGGTGTAGAGATAATTCACATTAATAGAAACTTCTTTAAGGGGTTTTAGAATGGCGTTCAACCCTCCTGGATGATTGGGCGTCTCCACCGCTAATACCTCGGTCATTCTTATCGAATAACCGTTGCTTTTTAAGACATTCGCTGCTTTTTCAGGATCGTTCGCTACAAATCGAACAGCACTGATATCTGCGGTGTCGGCGACACTTAAGGCGATGATATTGACGCCGTTTTCACCTAAGTATTCACTCACTTCAGAGAGTTTTCCAGGAACGTTTTTGAGACTCACAGAGATTTGTTTAACAGGCATGCCCCCTCCTCCTAATCATTTTAGGTAGTCAAATCCCAATTGCAGAGCGGTTTTATTGGATTTGAAAACTCCTGGATTTCGGTCTCCGAAAGTATCTTTCACCACATGAAGCATGGTGTCCAGAGAAGCGAGACCAGACTTCTTGACAAAGGCTCCCAACATAATCATATTGGCCACTTTCCTCCCCAAACCTTCTTTGGCCAGGTCATTGACTGGAACTTCAAAAATCTCTAAATCCCCCCGGATGGGCCTTGACTCAATCATGCTCGAATTCAAAAAGATCGTTCCCCCTGATTGGACCTGGTTCTGAAATCGAAACAAGGAAGGACTATTCATCAATACGGCAAATTCAGGTTCTGAAGCAACCGGTGACGCGATCTCTTCTGTAGAGATAACGACAGTGCAATTGGCGGTCCCTCCCCTGACCTCGGCTCCGTAAGAAGGTAAACAGGTGACATTTTTCTCCTCATACATTCCAGCGATCGCCAGAAGGTAACCCATCATGATCACGCCCTGGCCGCCAAATCCAGAAAAAACCGTCTTAATGAGCATCTTTTTTATCCCCGGTGACATCTTTTAAAATTCCGAGAGGGAAATGGACGGCCATCACCTCGTCGATCCATTTACAGGCTTCAACAGGCTCCATTTTCCAGTTGGTAGGGCACGGCGATAAGACCTCGACGAGCGAAAACCCATATCCTTCCATTTGAACGCGAAAGCTTTTCGAAATCGCTTTTTTCGTCTTCAAAATATTCGCTGGGCTATTCACGGCTGTCCGCTCAATATATGCGCTGCCCTTGGCAACGGCGAGCATCTCGCTGAGATTGATCGGAAACCCATCTCTTTTTTCTTCCCTTCCCCCCGGTGAAGTAGTGGTGTTTTGGCCCAGAATCGTCGTCGGAGCCATCTGCCCGCCTGTCATCCCATAAACTCCATTGTTGACAAAGATGGTGGAAAAGTTCTCTCCCCGAGAGGCTGCATGAATGGTCTCAGCCGTCCCAATGGCAGCAATATCCCCATCCCCTTGGTAGGTAAAAACCACACGATCCGGCAGCGCCCTCTTCATCCCGGTGGCCAATGCGGCTCCCCTTCCGTGTGAGGCCTCTCCCATATCAATGTCAAAATAAAAGTATGCTAATACCGCACACCCTGCCGGCGGGATACCAACGATTCTTTCTTGAAGGTTCATCTCATCAATGACCTCCCCAATGATTCGATGCAAGACGCTGTGCCCACATCCCGGGCAATAGTGAAAGGGAGTTCTCTTGAGAGATTTCGGTCTGGAAAATACCTTTTTCATCAATATTATCCTATTTTCTTCTGATAATAACAGCTGGAAATCACTCTTGAAATTTCCAAGGGGGTTAGAATAATTCCTCCAGGTCTACCATAAAAATGGACCTCGCCGTTTCCTTCGAGTGCTAATTTAACGTCCTCCAGCATTTGGCCCATATTCATTTCAAATACAAAGAAGTGCCTCACTTTTTTCGTTAACTCTTTAATGGCCTTATAGGGGAAAGGCCAAAGAGAAATGGGTCGGATGAGTCCCACTTTCAGCCCTTCCTCTCTCATCCTCTTGATCGCCCCTTTTGCAATTCTGGCTGCGATCCCGAAGGCAACCACCATCAATTTAGCGTCATCGGCAAAAGCTGTTTCCCATCTCACCCCTTCTTTGGTAATCCTTTCATATTTCCTCATCAATTTCCAGTTATGCTCCTCTTCCTCAAAGGGGTCTAAAATGAGTGATCGAAGAAATCGGCTGGGTCTTCCTTTGGCGCCTGTCAGGGTCCAGTCTTTATGGGGCAACTTATTTATTTGAATCTCAGAGGGCAATTCAACGGGTTCCATCATCTGCCCGAGCATCCCGTCTCCAAGGATGATGACGGGAGTTCTGTATTTATCAGCCAGAGCAAATGCTTCATAGGTTAAATTGGCAAGTTCTTGGCAGGAGTTGGGGGCCAGGACGATATTGCGGTAATCCCCATGTCCTCCTCCCCTTGTGGCCTGAAAATAGTCAGATTGGGCCGGAGCAATGTTGCCCAGCCCCGGGCCTCCCCGACTCATGTTGACGATGACTGCCGGTAACTCCAACGCTGCGAGAAAAGAAATCCCTTCCTGTTTGAGGCTAATTCCAGGGCCCGAAGAGGAAGTCATCGCTCTTCCTCCAGCCATACTGGCACCAATCACCATATGGATTGCGGCAATTTCGCTTTCCGCTTGGATGAATACCCCTCCCTCCAGTTTGGAAAGCCTCTCAGACATGTACTCAGGAATCTCATTTTGGGGGGTGATTGGGTATCCGAAATAAAATCGGCACCCCGCGCGGACGGCTGATTCTGCAACGACATGATTCCCCCGCATCAGTACTTTAGGCACGATACACCTCAATGGCAATTTCTGGACATGCAATGGCGCAGAGGCCACACCCCGTGCATTTCCTGCCTTCTTTTTTCAAATGTTTTTCAATAAAAAAGGCAGGGTAGTATCCTTTTGGGTTCATTCGATCAGAAGACTCTATCAAACAATGAGGGCAAACAGAAATACACAATTTACAGTCTTTACACAATTCCGGGTCGATTTCGATCATTCCTGTTGCCAAGATTTTCCTCCGGATAATCCCCCCAACCCCCCTTTAGAAAAGGGGGGTTGGGGGGATTTGAGAGTTATTCTCTAATGAATCAATGGAGCATGAATTAAATTCTCAGTGTTTCAAATGTAACACCTTGACCAAACCAGCAATTTATTATAAAGTTTAATATCTTTAAAATCAATGCCTTTAGGCTCTCCTTTGACTGCAATGAACCCTTCATTAAGACGCCTGGATAGAGAACAAAAGCGTCTAATTATGATTGGAGGAAAAGGAGGCGTGGGAAAGACCACCTGTGCCTCTGCGATTGCCCTCCATTTTTCCCTTCTGGGAAAGAAGACTTTGATCATCTCGAGTGACCCCACCCCTTCCCTTTCAGACATATTCGAGATGGAGATCGGTGATCAGGAAACCCCCATTCAAAATGCAAAAGCCCTGTATGGAATTGAGATCAGTTCCGAGGGGGTCTTGAAAAAATGGAAAGACAGATTTGGACCGGAAATCTATGAAGTCGTTTCATCCTTCACCTCGCTCGATTACGACTTTGTTGATTATATCGGCGGGGCCCCGGGCATTGAAGAAGAATACATGCTCAATTATATTTTAGAGTTGGTTGAAAGTGCACAATATGATTTAGTCGTTTGGGATACGGCGCCTGCAGGCCACACCCTTAGGCTTCTCCATCTTCCTCAGATATTTCTTAAGCATCTTGAGGCGGCTACAAAATTCTATATGAATCTGTATAGTTATTTTGAAAAGCTAAAGGATAATGTTAAGTTGAAAAAAGGCAAAAGATCCCTATTAGAGATTATAAACGGATGGCAGGATTTAGCGGAAAAGGTGGTCAATTTCATTCGGGATCCCGAAAAATCTGACTTCATCATTGTGACCATACCTGAAGCCCTTGGGGTAAGACAGACGGAGAGGATCATTAAAGATTTTGACGAATATCAACTCAAGGTGAATCATTTAATTATTAACTATGTCATTCAAGAGGCAGACTGCGATTTTCATAAAATTAGGAAGGAAATGCAGCAAAACTATATTCAGATATTGGAAAAACAATATTCTTCCAGGATCGGATTGATAGAACTCCCTCTTATGCCCCAGGAAGTTAAAGGCGTGGAAAGGATTAAGAGAATTTCAGAGATTCTCTTTAAGGAGGTATAGCTATGTCTGTTCTTTCTGATCGAGCAAAGAGTCTAAGACCTTCCCCTACTCTAGCCATCAATGCCAAAGCAAAGTCGATGCAGGCTCAGGGAATCCAGGTCATCAGTTTTGGTGCAGGGGAGCCGGATTTCGATACTCCCGAAAACATCAAACGGGCTGCCAAGAAAGCCATTGATGAGGGGTTTACCAAATATACCCCGGTTGGGGGTATTGACGACTTAAAGGACGCAATTATCAAAAAATTTCAAAGAGATAGCGGTTTATCCTATAAAAGGTCTGAAATAATAGTTTCCTGTGGAGGAAAGCATTCTTTCTACAATCTGGCCCAGGCTATTTTCGATCAGGAGGATGAAGTCATTATTCCAGCTCCTTACTGGGTCTCCTACCCTCCTATGGTTTCCCTGGCAGAAGGATCGCCGGTGATTGTTGAAACGACGGAGAAGAATGAGTTTAAGATTACCCCGGAGGATTTGAAAAAGGCCATCACACCAAAAACTAAAGCCCTCATCATCAATAGCCCTTCCAATCCTACGGGAAGTGCTTATGCTAAAAAGGAATTGGAGAGAATTGCGGAGATTGCGATTTCGAAAAACTTCTTTGTCATATCGGATGAGATTTATGAAAAGATCGTCTATGATGGTTTCCAATTCATAAGCATCGCGTCTCTAAGCGAAGAGATGAAGCAGAAAACGATTATTGTCCACGGAGTGGCTAAGACCTATGCCATGACAGGTTGGAGAATTGGTTATGCCGCAGGATCCGAAGAGGTTATTTCAGCCATGAACAATATTCAGAGCCAAAGCACCTCTAATCCTACTTCCATTGCCCAGAAGGCTTCTGTGGAGGCCCTCGCCGGTCCACAGGATGAAGTGGAAAAGATGGTTTCTGCCTTCGCCCAGAGACGAAATTATATTGTAGATCGTTTAAATAAGATGCCAGGGGTCTCTTGTTATATGCCAGCAGGAGCTTTCTATGTCTTTCCGAATTTTTCTTCCTATTACGGTAAGTCCTACCAAGGCAAGAAGATTGAAAATTCCACACACCTGGCCGACTTCTTCTTGGATGTGGCGAGGGTGGCTGTTGTTCCGGGAGTCGAGTTTGGCGCCGATCCCTTCGAAAGACTTTCTTATGCCACTTCGATGGAAGATATAAAGGAAGGATTGAATCGAATCGAAGAAGCCCTGAAGAAATTGGGTTAGGAGAAGGCAAAAGTTACGTGTGTGACTCGGACAAGATTATTGTAGGCGGTGAACAACGTACGATGATGACCGTTACGTCATCATCTTTTTGGAGGATGACGATTCAAGTATCAATACAGGACCCTTGCAAATTGGAATATAAACGAATGCCAAACGGGTGTACTGTCTCAGAAAAGATTTCACACATAATGTCATTCCGGACTTGACTTAGCCTGCCCCGTACTTGATACGGGGGAATCCAGTCTCTTCGATCTAGATTCCCGCTGGAGTTTACCCCGTACTTGATACGGAGCGGGAATGACAACTCTTAGATCATTGTAAATCAGCAAAGATTAGCCTTATTTCTCTTTTTTCTGGTCTTTCTCCTACTTCATCCCTTTTTCCAACTCTTTCTTGAGCCCTTGTATTTTTTCTTTGAACTCATCAGTGACTGTTTTCGACTGATTTTCGTCCGTAATGATATGGGGGGTGAGAAGAAGGATCAACTCTCTCCTATCATCCGTCCGCTTATTCTTTCCGAAGAAAAAACCGAGAAGGGGAATTTTACTTAAAAGAGGGACTCCCTGGCTTGAATCACCCTTAATTTTCCTAATCAATCCGCCGATAGCGATCGCCTGGCCATCTCTTATAGAGAGTACTGTTTTGACGGTTGTCTTGTTAAAGGCAGGAACTGAAAAAGTCGAAGACGCAGCTGCCACGCCACCAAGTGCTACACTCGTATCTTTCCTTCCAATCTCCCTAGATTCTAAGGTGCTCTCCTCAATAGAAAGCTCTAATGTCACCAATCCTCCGTCACTGATACGGGGAGTAATACTCAGAATCGTGCCGATATCTTTATACTCGATCGTTCCCTCGACAAACCCGGTTCCTGTCGTGGCTGTTGTGGTTCCCGTTGAAGTGTAGGTGTTCGTAAGAATGGGCTCGGATGTCCCAATCTGAATCTTGGCCTCTTTACTATTGGAGGCAAGGAGATGGGGTGAGGTAAGCACTTTGACACGTCCAAGAGTGGCTGCTGCTCTGATTTGAGCCGAAAACCTTCCGGCTTCTTCTACAATCGAATAAGTTCATCCAGGCCCAGCCGCAGCAAGGTTTGAACCCGTCCCAAGCGACCGTGCTTGTTGCCATTTTCCCCCATCGAGGTATTTCACAAAGTCTATGCCAAGTTCCATGTTAT
>CAYGWV010000033.1:0-11702 GCA_964353925.1 uncultured Syntrophaceae bacterium
TGAACCTCATATGTCGTTTTCTCCAACCCCTCGAAATTGACCCTCATACCCGTTGGGATGAGTTCGAACCAGGAATTCTCATTTCTCCAATTCACAAAAGAACTTTAAACTCTTTTATACTTTTGTCAAGAAATTTTTCGGAATTTCTTCTGTGATTTTTGCCCCGGACAAGAATTGAAGGTGAAAAACACAAAGAGACTTTCTTGGAAAGATCATTCCATAGAACTATTTATTAAGGGGAACGTGAAATAGTTTACTTCGAAAGACGACAAGTCGTCATTGCGAGGAGTCCCGCTTTGGCGGGACGACGTGCCTGCACGCCGGAGTGCTTTAACGGAGGGGTTCTTAGTAGTATGAAGTCTCGGCACGCAGGCGTGGCAATCTCATGGGATTGCTCCGCTTCGCTCCGAATCCCGAGAAACGCGGGACGGTGCATGGCTTCGCTCGTAATGCCATTTTTGTAGCAACGCAAACGATCCTGTGCTCCGAGTCATTTCTTTCTCAAATAACGAATCCCAAAAGCTATAAATGTTATGAGGCAATTCGACGATAAATGTGTATCCGAAACCTATTGCTTTAAAGCCCTCAAAGCATTTATTGACAGGCGTTAACAAAACATGTAGACTCCCTTCAGAAATAACCGATGCTCCAGGAATACATATGAGATGTCCTAAATGTGATTTTGTGCAACCAGATCAAAATACCGAATGCTTAAAGTGTGGAATTATTTTTGAAAAATATTATGAACACCCTACTCCTATTTTGAGAAGGCGAACAGGCACACCCAAAGAAAAAGAGACTGCAACCGAGGATGAAACTTCTTTCAAAAAGTTTGTCTTTTTTGTCGAGCCGGAAGTGAATCCCTTTTACTTGGGCGGGAGGGTTATCATTTTTCTTATAATTTTTATCTGGGGATGGAAATTTATCCTTACCCCCATGACTTCTAATTATGCGGGGAATAGCTTCCTTCACCTTGTCAACCTTCCTTTCCATGAAGCGGGCCATATTTTCTTTCGACTCTTTGGACGATGGATGACCTCTCTGGGAGGAACGCTTGGCCAGTTGCTAATCCCCATCCTATGTCTTCTCACTTTTCTTTTAAAATACAAAAATCCATTTGGAGCTTCGGTAGCCCTATGGTGGCTGGCAGAAAGTATGATGGATATTGCCCCGTATATTAACGATGCCAGAAATGGGCAGTTGATGCTTTTAGGAGGCATCACAGGAAGAGAAGCAGATTATGGTTACCATGACTGGGAATTTATCCTCAATGAAATAGGGTTGCTTCGTTACGACCACACCCTGGCTCGTATTGGATACGACTTGGGGGTTCTTCTGATGCTCATCTCCTTTGCCTGGGCCGGATATTTGCTTTTCAAACAATACAGAAATGTCGATTTGGGCTAAGGTTTACAAAAGGAATCATCGACATATTGCCGTTCGCATCACAGACCATCCTAATCCTCGAATTTCAGACTTTCAAATAAATTTAAAAATGGTCCTCCCTCTGGAAGGGGAGGCCGAGACCGGCAGGCGCGCCTGCCCGCTTACGAACCGTCTTCCAGCGGGTCATGATCACCAAAATGGCGATGGTGAAAAGGTAGGGAAGCATTCTCAAGATGTAAGAAGGAATGAGGGTAAACTGCCGGGCCTCGAAGTAAAATTGAAGGGCATTGATCCCGCCGAAGAGCAACGCCCCGAGGACTGCCCGCCATGGATTCCACAAGGCAAAGATGACCATCGCAATGGCAATCCACCCCTGACCCGACGTCATATTCTCCTTCCATCCGGGAGTATAGGAAAGGGAGAGGTAGGCGCCGCCCAGGCCTGCCAGCATGCCGCCGAAGATGGTCCAGAGGTAACGGATTCGGATAACAGAGATTCCCGCGGTATCTGCAGCACCCGGATTCTCTCCCACGGACCTGAGGTTCAACCCAGGACGGCTGTGATACAGGAAGAACCACGCCGACGGGATAAGAAGATAGCTGAGGTAGATCAGCGGGTTCTGGTTGAAAAGGACCGGACCGAGGAAAGGAATATCCTGGAGAAAAGGAATGGGCCACTGAACAAATCTTTCTCCCACCCTGCCGATGATCGGCCTCCCGAGAAAACTGGAGAGACCGATGCCGAAGATAGCCAGCGCGAGGCCGCAGACAACCTGGTTTGCCCGAAGCGTGATCGCAAAGAAGCCATGGATCAGGGCCAAGACTCCTCCCACTCCGAGAGAAGCCAAAGTTCCGAGGAGAAGGCTGTGGGAATAAAACGTGGCAGCAAAACCGCTCAGAGCCCCCATCAACATCATCCCCTCCACCCCGAGGTTGAGCACGCCGCTCCGTTCTGTAAAGATCTCACCGAGGGTGGCAAAAAGGACCGCCGTGCTCGACTGGATCGTAATCGAAAGAATGAAGATGAGGGTTCCGGTATCCATCACAATTTCCAACTCCCAAATGACAAACCGTGAGACACCTAAACCATGGCGCAAAGGATTTTAACGCTAGGCTCTAAGATGGAAAATGTCTGTCTTTTGTTGCCTTTGATCCGGCGCTTAACTTAATTCGGTATCGGGCTAAAAAATCGCTTCCCAATACGAAGAAGAGGAGCGTCCCTTCAAGAACCAGACCTACCGCTGAGGGAAGGTGCATCACCGACTGAAGCTGATCTCCTCCCACAAGCAGGCTGGCCAGAAAGAGGGCTACAACGATGATGGCCATGGGGTTGAGCCTTGACAGCCATGCAACGATGATTCCCACATACCCGTATCCGACGGTCAGTCCTTGCTGCAAACGGTAGTGGATCCCCGAGATCTCGGCCATTCCCGCAAGCCCGGCCAGCCCCCCGCTCAAGAACATCACCCAGAGGATGTGACGGGTGATGTTCATCCCGGCATACCTGGCCGCCTTCGGATTCTCTCCGATCACCCGGATCTCATAACCCCATCGGGTTCGATAGAATGCCCATTGAAGGACCACGGCTGCCACGATCCCAAAGACCAACCCGAGATGGATCCGTGTCTCGGGAAACCGTGGGAGCCAGGCCGACTCCGGGAAGATGGCCGTTCCCGGGAAACCCGTTCCCGTAGGGTCCCGCCATGGGCCGAAGTAGAGATTCTCCATCCAGTAGATGGCAACATAATTCAACATCAGTGTCGTCAGGATTTCATTGACCCCCATTCTTGCTTTCAAGAATCCTGCTGTAAAGGCCCAGAGGCCTCCTGCCAGGAAGCCGGCAATGATCATGGAAGGGAGAACGAGGGGTGCGGGAAGAAAGGGGCTTAAAAAGAGGGCGACCGCGGCAGAACCGATTCCTCCTACTGCCAATTGACCTTCTCCACCAATGTTCCAGACAAGGATTTTTGCCGGGATGGCGATGGATAAACCAAAAAGGATAAGGGGAATGGCCTTGACCAACACTTCCGAGATATTATAGAAGTTTCCAAACGCTCCAAGGCACATCACGCCATAGGCCTTGAATGGATTTGCGCCTGCGGATAAGAAGACCACTCCGCCCATGATCAGGGCGAGGAGGATGGAAAACCCAACTCCTCCCCAGGACGCAAGTTTCGAGGGGACGAGCCTTCGTTCAAGGGTCAGCTTCATCGCTTCCGTTCCTGCCTAACTCCGGCCATCAACGGCCCAATCTCTTCGATCCAATCCTCATCCTCTGTTGAAAAGATATCCATCAACCGGCCGCGGAAGATGACTCCGATCCGATCGCTCAGGGAGAGGACTTCCTTCAAGTCTCCGGAGACGAGGAGGATGCCGGCGGTCTCTCTCTGTTTGAGAAGTTCGAACCAGACTTCCTCGGTTGCCCCGATGTCGAGCCCATGGGTGGGCTGCTCTGCAATGAGAAGCTTCGGCCCCTTGGAGAGCTCTCGGGCCAGGATCAGCTTCTGAAGATTCCCGCCTGAAAGTTGGCGCGCCAAGGCATGGATATGCGGGGCCATAATATGGAATCTTGGAAGGAGCCCTTCCACTCCCTTTCTTGCCGCGTCCTTCCGGAAAAAGCCCCTTTTGCAAAACTGAGAGTAGGAAGTCAGGATGAGGTTGTCCACCAGATCGAGATTGGGGAGGGAGCCCATTCCGATTCGGTCCTCGGGAACATAACCGACCGATTCTCTGGGCGGAGAGGCCCCTTTCCGAAGGGGTCTTCCAAGGACAAGAAGTTCGCCGCCGCTCATAGGTCTCAAACCCATGATGGCCGCTACCAGTTCGGACTGTCCATTTCCGGCCACACCCACGATGGCAAAGATCTCTCCTCTCCTCACTGCAAAGGTGATGCGATGAAAGGCCTGATGGCCTCGTTCATCGAAACCCGAGCAGTCCCGCAATTCGAGAACCACTTCCCCCAAGGAAACCGGCTCCTTTTCCACCTTAAGGACAACCTCCCGTCCCACCATCATCCGGGCCAACTCCCTTCGGCTCTCCACTTCCTCAGGGGTGAGATGGGCGACCACACGCCCCCTTTGAAGGATGGTAATCCGATCGGCAATCTCCATCACCTCTTCCAGTTTATGGGTGATAAAGATCACGGATTTTCCCTCCTTCGCAATATTTCTGAGGGTGGCGAAAAGTTCTTCAATTTCAGAGGGAGTGAGCACTGCAGTGGGCTCGTCCAGGATGAGGGTCTCCGCGTTTCGGTAAAGGAGTTTTAGGATCTCCACCTTCTGCTGCTGTCCGAGGGAGAGTTCATCGATGGTCGCTTGGGGATCAACCGACAGACCATAGGTTCTCGAAAGCTTCTCCACCTCTTTCTCAACCTTGGCCTGGTGGAGAAAAAAACGGGGGGAGGGAAGCCCCAGGATGATATTCTCAGCAACCGTTTGATTGGGAACGAGCATGAAGTGCTGGTGGACCATCCCGATCCCGGATTCGAGGGCATCTCTCGGAGAGTTAAATTTAGCCGGCTTCTGGCCAGCGAGGATTTCCCCCTCATCCGGCCTGTAGCGGCCGGAGAGGATGTTCATCAGGGTGGTCTTTCCGGCACCGTTCTCCCCCAGGAGGGCATGGATCTTACCGGGTTCGATCTCCAGATCGATGCGGTCGTTGGCAAGGACGCCTGGAAACCTTTTTGTGATCCTCTCCATTCGGATTACGGTTTGGGCCATAATCTTTCCTGAAGGGATCTTCCTTTGATTGTCCCGGGTCTCCGCAGGACGGGGTCAGGAAGGCGTGCGAGGGAATAGACAGGGGCAGGGAAAACTCGGCTTCTTTTTCCTTCCTCCGCTACACAGAAGATGCCATGCACGGGGATGGGACGTCGCAACACCTTCAGCTGCGCCATCTGATCGAGGAGATCGACGAGTCCCGAAATCGTACCACCGGTGGTGACGACATCATCAAGGATGACCACCCCCCGGGTTGCACGGGTTACCAGGAGATTGATGTCTCTTTCGTAAAGGGCTAAGAATTTTATCCCGCTGGTAACCGAATCGGTGCCAACCTGGATGACCGGTCTTCTTGACGTTTCCATGTGGGGCTTGACCCGGTTATAGGCAATGGCCATATCTCTCACGCCCAATTCCGAGGCGACCACCTGGGCTAACTGGAGGGCCTTCTCTACAGCAGTGATGAAGCAGATTCCCTCCAGATCAGGAAGGGTCTTTTGAATCCGCTGGGCGATCAGCTTACCCAAGTCCAGGTTCCATTTGATCTTTCCCATCAGGTTGAGGGACGCGATCCGGGTATCCCGCTCCTCGCCTAACAGCCAAACCCAGGGAAGGGTTAAAGGGTAGGCCAGGCCGGGAATTTCAAGTTGGCAGCTTTCTCCGGTCTCGAGGAAGTCGAGAATCTCTGGCATTGGACATCCACTCAAAAAGGTTCAAGGGGTCTGGGGTTCAAGGGCCAAAGCACCTAGTGTACTGCACCATAAACCCCTTTACTATGATTGTCATTCCTGCCCCGATCTACATCGGGGTAAACTCCAGCAGTCCCGCCAAAGGCGGGACAGAAGAACAGAGACTGGATGCCGCATCAAGTGCGGCATGACATGCCAACCAAAAGTAGAGAAGCGTTGGACGCACTACACTAGTAAGCGATTCAATTATAGGGAAGAAACCCTTTCACCCTTGAACCATGCTTTTTCTATTCTGGGATTTTTCCTACGACTCCTTCGGCAAACCACTTCATGGTCAGGAGTTCCTTGTCTGTTGCCCTTTTGCCTGCAGGAATCACACCCTTGCCTTCCTGATCTTTGATGGGTCCCAGGAAAGAGTCATCCTTACCTTCCTTCATCTTCTTCAGCTCAGCCAAAACCTTCTCCTGAACGGCCTTCGGAACAGAGGGAAGGAAGGAGGAGATACCGATCAGATTTTCTTTAAAGCCCCAGTAGATCTCCTGGGGCTTCCAGGTTTTGTTCATCGCCCTCTTCACAGCGTCAACATAATAGGGCCCCCAGTTCCAGGTGGTTGAGACAAGAGCGCAATCTGCGCCGTAGAGCCTGACGTCCATTCCATATCCTATGGCAGGGACCTTCTTATAGCAGGCTGTCCGGGCCGAATCCGGGGTATCGGCCATCTGCCGAATCAGGTCATGTTTCTGGTTGATCAGTGTTTCGGCTAAGACTACCTCGTTAATGGGGTCGAGCCATTTCTTGAGCCAGACCACCGTGTTGACTTTCTTAGGATCGTGGGAATGATTTCCCTCTTTCAACCCTCGGAGCAGTCCCAGAGTGAACGCATTGACGCCACGGATAGGCTCGGGAATCGGTTGAGTGGCTACGGTTCCCACATTTTTAAATCCCATCAGTCCTGCCATATAGCCGGCCAGATACTCCGCCTGCTCCATGCGGGCAAAGTAATTTCCCATATTTTTTGACGTCTTATAACCCGAGCAGTGTTCGAAAATCACATTGGGAAAGTCCTTGGCCACCATGAGCATGGGGTCCATATGTTCAAAGGTCGTCCCAAAGATGATCTCATATCCGCTCTTGGCATAATTCCGGATCACCCTTTCCGTATCCGCAGCCAGAACGTTTTCCGTATAGTCAACCACGATCTGACCTCCCATCTCCTTCTTCAGGGTCTCAATCCCCTTGTAATGGGCGGTTGTCCAACCCAGATCATGGATCGTGGAGAGCAGGGCAAAGGCCACCTTCATCTTTTTCTTCCCCTGGACTTCCGCTGCTTTCTTCTTCTCCTGGGTCAATCCTTCTGAGGCCAGCACTGACAGGAAAAACAGGAAAACAAAGACCACCGATAAAATTCGCTTCAACATAAGAATCTCCTCCTCTTTCGGTATTTTTATTTGGGGAGTCCTCCCCAGGAATTTTCACTTCTTTACCACTGATGAGAGCAAATCAACCCCTTCACCAGTCTACCCCTTGGTCTTCCCATCCTTAACCAATTCTGTCTCAATGATCAAGCCCCTTCCCCCTATCTTCCCCGGTTAGGTCGAAACATCTCTGAAGGGCTTTTGGCCTCCCGAGGAGGTGATCACCCAGACGTGAAGCATGAGGGTACTACCATAAGAACCAGGGACCCGGTCTTTCACTTCGCTCTGAGAGACGGTGGCTGAAAATGAGTGGAAACATATTCATGGTTCCGCTCGCTCTTGCTGGTGGCAACCATTATCCCCTGCCCTCCGTATCCCCTTGGACAGCATTATATTATAGAAGCAGGTCCCTTTACAATCTTATTAAAGGGATGGGGTTTGGCGCGGCCGAAATATCACGTAGGCGAGCCACTCCAAACATCTCGGGTCGTTGCATTTCTTGTGTAATCTGAGATAATTAAAATTAGACATGACCTCTTTAGAACAAAACATCGATCATCTCCCTACCCATCCTGGGGTCTACCTTTTCAAGGATAAGAGAGGGACGATTCTCTACATCGGGAAGGCCGGCAATATCAAACATCGGGTAAGTTCCTATTTCCAGAAGCCTGAAGATAAGGATACGAAGACTCTGGCCATGCTAGAGAATGTGGCCGACGTCGACGCCATTGTCACCGACACAGAAAAGGAGGCCCTCATCCTTGAAAACAACCTGATCAAAGCACACCGTCCCCGTTATAACGTGAAGCTGAGAGACGATAAGAATTATCCCTGTCTTAAGCTTTCCATGAAGGAGGATTTTCCCACGCTCACCATTGTGAGACGGATCAAGAAAGATGATTCTATCTATTTCGGTCCTTATCCGTCTGCGACTTCGCTTAAAGAGACCCTCCGGTTGATTCGACGGATTTTTTCAATTCGGACCTGCCTCGGCACCAAGTTTTCTAATCGCATCAGGCCTTGCATCAATTATCAGATGGGCCGATGCCTGGGTCCATGTTGTGGAAAGATGGATCCGGCTCAATATCAGGAGATGGTCCATCAGGTGAGAATGTTCCTTGAAGGTAAGAATCGAGAATTGGTCGAGAGGCTGAAGAAAAAGATGGAAGAGGAGTCGGAGAAGCTCCACTTTGAAGTGGCTGCAAAAATTCGAGACCAGATCGAACACATTGAAAAGGTAATCGAAAAGCAGAAGATTGTATCGACAGACTTCCTCGACCGGGACGTGATCGGATTCCACCGCCAGGATCATACGTTTGTGGTTCATCCTCTCTTTATCAGGGGAGGGAAACTCCTGGGAGGCAGTGGTTTTACTTTTCCCTCCACGGACCTTCCTGATGAAGAGGTCCTATCCTCCTTCCTCCATCAATATTACCGTGAAGGCAAATTCATCCCTGAAGAGATCTTGACCCCGAAAGCGATTCCCGATCAAAAGCTCGTTGAACAATGGTTGACTGGACTGAAGGGGAAAAAGGTTAAGATCCTTGTTCCTGTGAAAGGAGACAAGAAACACCTTCTCAAAATGGCCTGTGAAAACGCCGAACAGTTTCTTCTTGCAAAGGATGAACGGGATAGGGACGGGGAGCAACTTTTAGAAGACCTGAAAAAGAAGCTTCATCTCAAGAACGTTCCTTTAAGGATTGAGGCTTTTGATATCTCGAACCTCCAAGGCGGAAATGCTGTTGGATCCATGGTTTTTTTTGAAGACGGGAGGCCCGAGAAGGAGAGATACCGTCATTTCAAGATCAAAACGATAGAAGGAGCGGATGACACCGGCATGATGTATGAAGTCCTCCTCCGTCGTTATCAAAAGGCCATTGAAAGAAACGATCTTCCGGATATGGTTTTGTTAGACGGGGGAAGAGGCCAATTGAATGTGGCACAGGAAGTATTCAAAGAACTGAAGATAGAGGAGGTCGATCTCATCAGCCTGGCTAAGGGAAGGGCTGTCGAAGGGTCCCGCCGTTCGAGGTTGGGAAAGACCGAGGAAAAGGTCTTCCATCCTCAATATAAGGAGCCCTTCATTTTGGGAAGACATTCGCCAACCCTCCATCTTCTTGACCGAATCCGTGATGAAGCCCATCGTTTTGCGATCACTTACCACAAGAAGGCAAGGGGCAGAGAGACCCTCAAGTCAGAATTGGGAGAAATTCCAGGGATCGGTCAGGTTCGACAAAAGGAGTTATTGAAATATTTCGAAACGGTTGGGAAGATCAAGGAAGCCACTGAAGAAGAATTGATCAAAGTCCCAAAGATGAATCGAAAATCGGCCCAAATCGTCTACCTTTTTTTTAGAGGGGGAGAAACAGAAAAGACCCCTCTAAAATAAGCAAAAACCGATTTGTCCGTCTCCCTGCTGGAAGGGAAAAAAGACAGACTATTTCTCCTTTCTTTACGCAAAAGGAGTGAGGTCCCTCAAGCATTTCCCGTTTCACAACGGAACCAGGCCGAATAGGTGACATTGAAACCGGCCTTCTTGAAATCTCGGACGATCGGGTCAGGGTCGGTCGTTTTGAGTCGAAGAACGATCATCCAATCTTTTTTCTCCGGCCTCGGGAGGGAAATCATACTCAAAATGATCGTTTGGTGTTGATTGGCGATCGCAATAATCTTCTCGAGGTCGCCCAACTTTCCGCCCAGTCCCTCGATCGTTACTCTCGACCCTTCTTCCCTTACCCCTAATGCACGGGTCAGGAACCTAACAATATCCGATTCGGTCGCAATACCAACCAATTTCCCGTCCTTCAGAACCGGGAAGGAGCCAATTTTTTTATCTTGCCCCATCTTTAGAGCCTCCTCGAAGGGGGTTTCTGGAGTGAGAGTTATGGGATTCTTCTTCATGATTTCCTTCACCTTCATTTTTGCGAGGAGATAATTTAATTCATGAATGCTCAATGAGGTGGCAGGTGAGGGTGAGGCTTGGAGGAGATCGTGCTGAGTCACAATTCCAACCAGGTTTCCTTTGTCAACGACAGGTAGCCTCCGGATATTATTCTCTCTCATTATCCTTTGGGCGTCCAAAACCAGTGTTTCACTATCCACGGTGATCGGATTTTTTGTCATCACATCACTAATTCTCATTTTTCATCCTCCTCTTCATTCTTCTTCTAAACTAAATATAATTATCGGTAGCCCTGTTGCGCAACCATAATACGAAAACTTGAATATTTTCAATATCTTAATAATTTTTTTCAAGGGAGTCAAGGCCAAACTTCCCACTTTCCACTCCAAAGGCGACGGCCGTGCCGGTAAGAGGTGCTGACGGGCGCGAATTCCATCGGTCCTTGAACCCTCTTTGCTCCTCCCCTTTAGCAAAGGGAGGAGAGGAAGGATTTGAGCTATTAATAATCTTGACCACTCGATAGAGCTTTCTTGTCAAGCGTTCTTAACCTACTTCTTCTCCAATTGTTTTTGCATTTCTTCGGCAGCTTTTCTCGCTTCCTCTGCCTGTCTCTGCATCTCTTCAGCCTGCTTCTGGATATTCTCCGTCTGCTTCTGCATCTGTTCAGCCTGCTTCTTCATGGCCTTTGAGGTCTCTTCCATCTTTTCCTTGAATTTGACCGCCTCTCTTGAAAACTTTCTTGCAGTTATTTGCGCACTGATGTTCATAATGATCAGTATTGCACCGATGATCCCAAACACAAGCCAGGCCTTTTGAGAAGGAATCTTATGAACTTCAACACTCGCCATCACGAGAAAGGTGACGTAAAGGGCAATCCCAACGGCTGAACCCAAGTAAGGGATGAGACCGAGCACGGTAATAATCGGCATGAGGACGGAAAGATAGGCCCCGCATCTATAAGCGGTTTCATAGGATTCCTGAGAGCCTAAAAGCTTCCATAGGATAAAGAGTATGGCAGCCCCCACAAAGCCGAAGATCGCAGCAACAATAGGCGCTAAGATGATTGAGGCTACACCCATTGCCATCCCCCCAGCGACATTCAAACTGATAATGCTGAAGATCGTCTGGATGAGACCGCTGATAACACCCATAATGACCATGAATATCAGCGGCTCAACAAACCCTCCTGTTTTTGGCATTTCCCTAAAAAAGGAAGAGGGGGATGTCAAAACACTCATTGCTGTTTTCTGAATAGAAGTAAGATTGATAGACTCTGTTTCCATGACAATCTCCTTTCAAGTTTTTATTTTTCTGACCGAAGCATTTATTCTGCACACGCAGATATGGGGCTGAGGCGTATCCGTTGACCATCAACTACCAAAATGACATCCCGTCCTGTCTCCCCTTCACCATGTGTCTTTGCCTAAAGGTAGGTAGGCGCTATATGAATGAATGGCCTCTTAATGCAGAAACGGCCTCCTGAACTTTTTTCTCAACAAGGACCCTGATCTCACCGAGTCGATCCTGCGTCAGCGCCTCAAACCGAAGGACCAGCACCGGCTGGGTGTTCGAGGCTCTTACCAATCCCCATC
>CAYGWV010000034.1:0-8677 GCA_964353925.1 uncultured Syntrophaceae bacterium
CGGAAGACTAAACCCCTCCTTCCCTCCCTTTACAAAAGGGAGGAATTACCACTCTTTGGCAAAGAGGGGCGAGGGGAGATTTTCTAAAGCATATGTCTTCTTTATTATGGACTCCTTAGTAAATGGTCGATCACCATTAAATATCTATCCAAAGACATTTGAGACAAAGATGCCCAAAACCTATCCGATGGCCATTGTCAGTGCTCCGGGGAAACTAGAGTTTCAGGAAAAGAGGCTCCCTGAGCTTTCGCCAAAAGAGGTCTTGATCGGTGTGAAAGCTTCCTCCATCTGCGGAAGTGATCTTCACATCTTTAAGGGAAAACATCCTTCTGCTCCTCTTCCCGTGGCCATTGGTCATGAATTGTCTGGAGAAGTTTTAAGAATCGGAAATGGGGTCTCGCGTCTGAGAGAAGGGGATCGCGTCGTTGTCGAACCGGTCATCACCTGCGGCCAATGTTATTTCTGCCAGAAGGGAGAATATAATCTCTGTACCCATATCAGCTTCCAATACCGGAAAGGCCAGGGAGCGTTTGCTCCTTATTTTATCGCCAAGGAAGACTGGGTTCATCAGCTTCCAGAAGGAATCTCCTATGAAGAGGGAGCTTTGATCGAACCGCTCTCTGTATCCCTTCACGCTTTCAAGAAAGGGAATCTCCAGCCGGGCCATACCGTTGCCATCTTCGGTGCGGGTGCCATTGGACTGATGCTTCTCCTTTTGATCAGACTCTCGGAAGCAGGGGAGGTCTTTATCGTGGATGTCCAAGACTTCCGGCTAAAAAAGGCGAAGGTCTTTGGAGCCTCCTATATTTTGGACAATTCAAAAGGAGAGGCCGTTCCAAAAATCCTGGAAAAAACTTCTCATCTTGGAGTAGACAGGGTCTTTGAGGCCGTGGGTTTGGAGAGCACATTAGTCCAATCATTAAAGGTTTTGAAGAAGGGAGGAAGTTCCATCGTCGTTGGCATTTTTGAGGAACAAGAGGTTAAAATCCCTGTGAATCTGTTCATCCAAAAGGAGATCTCTTTAACGGGCTCCCAGGGATACTGTTGGGACTTCCAGTCCGCTTTAAAGCTTTTGGAAAAGGGGGAGATCCATCTGGAAGAGATGATTACTCATGTTCTTCCCCTCTCCTCACTCCAGAAAGGTTTTGAGCTTTTGATGGACCCGAAGAGCGAGGCCATCAAAGTGGTCATAAAGGTCGATTGAATGAAAAGGAGCAAAATGATGAAGGGGTGGAAGACGAAAAGATATTTCAGCGGGCTTTCAGGAGCCCATCGAAGGGCAGCCTATCGGGGAATGGGTTACACTTCCGACGACCTCAACCGTCCCTTTGTCGCCGTGATCAACACGTGGGGCGAAGTCTGTCCAGGCCATTTTCACCTGAATCAATTGGCCAAATCGGTAAAGGATGGAATCTGGAAGACGGGAGGATGCCCTTTCGAATTTACGACGATTTCGCAATGTGCGACCCCAAGCCTCGGAGAGCCGAGCATGCGTTATGACCTCCCGGCAAGGGATCTTCTCGCCTTCGATATTGAGACCATTGTGGAGACTCAGATGTTCGATGGGATGGTCATTCTGGTCACCTGCGATAAGACGATCCCGGGCGCCCTTTTAGCCGCCGCACGTCTCGATCTTCCGACGGTGGTCTGTCCGGGTGGATGTATGGAAGTGGGCTGCTATGAAGGAGAGGAGGTCTCTCTTTCCGATCTCGATGAGAGGGTCTTCGGAAAGCTCCCACTGGGCAAAGCAAAACCCGAAGAGATTTTAGGATTGGAGGGCGCGGTTTGCCCAACGGCTGGGGCCTGTCCCATCATGGGAACAGCCAATACCATGCAGTGCCTTGCAGAGGCTGTCGGCATGGCCCTGCCCTTTGCCGGAACGGCTCTGGCAACTTCTTCGGAAAGACTCTGGATAGCCAAGCGTTCAGGAGAGGCCATCATGAAGTTGATCGAGAAGAATCTCTCCGCAAGGAAGATCATGAGAGAGTCCTCTATCAGAAATATGCTCAAGGTCTGTATGGCCTTAGGGGGTTCGACCAATGCTGTCCTCCACATCCTCGCGTTGGCCCAGGAACTGGACCTTGAAAAGGAAATCACCTTAGATACGGTGGATGAGACGAGCAGAAAGACCCCGTGTATTGCCGATGTCAAACCTACGGGAAAATATTACCTTCCAGACCTTCATAACGCAGGGGGAATTCCAGCATTATTCAATGCGATGAGAGATCAATTAGATTTGAGCGCAATGAACGTAACGGGTAAAAGGATCGGAGAAATTATCCGAGAGTACAGAGGATTATCTCATAAGGGAGCGAAACCGGTCATCCGGACCAGAAAGAATCCGATCTCCAAAACAGGAGGGATTGCCGTCCTTAAAGGGAACCTTGCTCCCATCGGATCTCTTGCTCGAATGCTGGATAACACCATTCCGGAACATTCAGGACCTGCCTTCTGCTTCCCCTCCCAGGAGAAGGCCCTGCAAGCCCTGAATAGAGGAGTTGTGAAACCGGGCTCGGTCATCGTCGTACGATACGCAGGACCAAGAGGAGCTCCAGGCATGCCTGATATCTACGCCCTCTTGGCTACCATTGTGGGAAGGGGATTAGAGGGAAAAGTGGCAGTGGTGACAGATGGACGGTTCTCAGGATTTGCCCGTGGCCTTGGGGTGTGTCAAGTTTCTCCAGAGGCTATGGTGGGTGGCCCGTTGGCATGGGTCAAAGATGGGGACATCATTGAAATCAGCCTCTCCAAAAGGTCTCTCAATCTAAAAGTCTCTGAGCGGGAACTGAAAAGGAGGAAGGAGGTCTGGAGGCCTCCGAAGATGAAGAGAGAAAAAGGGATTCTGGGACTCTATGCCACCAATGCCGAGCAGGCCTACCAAGGGGCACGCCTCTGCGGCTCCTATGGATCTTGATGGATTCCGTATGGATACGGTCCTTTAAGAGGAGTGAACTATGGATAAAGTGAGACTAGGAATGATTGGCTCACAGTTTGCTGCCCACCTTCATCTCAACAGTCTTTCCAAACTGAGGGGATCGAAAGTAGATGTCGTTGCTGTGGCCTCAAAGAATAAGGAGCATGCTCAAAGTTTTGCGAAGAGCTTTAATATCCCGGACGTTTATGATGATTACCGCCGCATCCTTGAACGAAAGGATGTTCATGTAGTCGATCTCTGTTTGACCACCGATCTCCACCACACCACGGCCATTGATGCTGCGAATGCAGGAAAGCATATCATCTGTGAAAAACCTCTGACGGGATATTTTGGAGAAGCGAAAAATGTCTCATTTCAATCGATGATGGAAGAGGCATCAAAAAACGCTTCTGCTGCTCAAAAAGCAGTTCAAACGAACAAAGTAAAATTCTGTTATGCAGAAAATTTTGTCTATGCCCCTTCGGTGACAAAACTGAAGAGCCTGATGAGGGCCTGTCAGGGGACTGTTTTAGACATACGGGCTGAAGAGAGTCACTCTGGCTCCCATGCGCCCTATTCCCGCGAGTGGAGGACCTCTGGCGGGGGATCCCTCATGCGTTTGGGTTCCCACCCCATAGGAGCAGTGCTCCATTTGAAACACTACGAAGGAATGATGAAGTTCGGTCGACCCATTCGGGCCAAATCTATCATCGGCGATATCGGTCATCTCACAAAAATGGAGGCCTTTCAGAAGGAACCGAAGAAATGGATGGTCGACTCCTGGGTCGATGTGGAAGATTGGTCCGCTGCCTTGATCACCTTCGAAGATGGTTCAAAGGCAACCCTCCATGCCACGGACGTGAGCCTGGGAGGTGTGAAGAACCTGCTCAGTGTTTATCTATCCAATGCGGTCGCTTACGCAAATATCAATCCAAATACCAGCATCGTGGTCTATTCCCCGGAAGGAAATGTCTTTGGTTCAGAATATATTCCCGAGAAGGTGGAGACCAAGGCTGGATGGCAGTTTCCAAGCCCTGATGAGGATTGGATGAGGGGATATCCTCAGGAGCTGGAGGATTTCATCGACGCCGTCCGATTGGATAGAGAACCGATCTCCGGAATAGATTTGGCGAGGGAGGTCGTAGAGGTCATTTATGCGGTCTATGTCTCTGCGGAAAAAGGGGTGCGCATCGAACTACAAAGATAATGACAAGAGGGGAGGTGATTTCGGAAAGATTCATCTCAAAAGGAATTCAGCATAAAAAATTCACAAGGAGGTTTTAACATGAAAAAGAGGGCAACGCTTTTGGTTTGGATTTTGATGGTGATTTTTTTTATGACCCTCTCTGTGAGTGCACAAGCTCAGGAGAAGAAGATCACCGCGAAGTTAGCAGACATCCTCTCTCCGGATCATCCTCACACCAGGAGCTGGGTTTACTTTGCCGAGAAGGTGAAGGAGAAGACCAAGGGAAGAGTGGAAATCCAAGTATACCACAGTGGCCAGCTCGGTCAGACAAGGGATCTCTATCTGGGTATGCAGATGGGAAATGTTGAGATGGCGAAGATGCCCGTATCCTTCTCAGGAGAATGGATTCCGGAAGGTTATGTCTTCGATTTGCCCTACCTCTTCGGTAATCGCGATGAGATGTGGCGGGCCTTTCGAAGTGATGTGGGAAAGAAGTTCTTCAATGAGACCTACGCAAAACAGAACCTGGTCGGAATGATGTGGGCAGATGACGGCGGGAGAAGCATCTACACGGTAAATAAACCCGTGCGAAAGCCCGAGGACTTAAAAGGCCTGAAGATCCGGGTCATGCCCAGCGCGATCCACATTCAATCCATCAACGAGATGGGAGGGATTGCCACGCCGACCGCGTGGGGTGAGGTCTATCTGGCCCTCCAGCAAAAGGTGTTAGATGGAGCCGAAAACTCTCCTGTTCTCTTCTGGACCTCAAAACATTGGGAGGTCTGCAAGGCCTACTCCCTGACCGAACAGTTCTGGCTGCCTACGCCGCTGCTTGCCAGTAAGAAGTGGTGGGATAGCGTCCCGAAAGATCTTCAGGCTCAAATCAATGAGGCGGCCCGAGAGGCGGAAAAGTATTTTATTGAGATTTACACAGCTGACGAAAATAAGGCCATCGGCTGGGCGAAGGAGAAAGGCGTCCAGGTGATTACCGATGTGGATAAGGCGGCCTTTGAGAAGCGCGTCCAACCCGTCTACGATGCCTTTGTTAAGAAATATGCTTTTGGAAAAGAGCTCCTTGAATCGGTGAGGGAAGCGGCTAAGAAGAAATAGACTTCATAAAGGGAGAGGAAGAATTTCGCCTCTCCCTTTATTAGAAGGAGGACCCTTTGTGAAGAAATTTTTTGGAAATATTGTGGAAGTGACGGCTGCCACCCTCGTCGTGGCATTAGCCATTATCGTCTTTCTCCAAGTCTTCAATCGATTCGTTTTAAAGACCCCTCTGGCCTGGTCGGAGGAACTGGCCATGCTCCTCTTCCAGTGGGTGTCTTTTCTCGGGGCAGCCATCGGAGTCAAACGCTGGCGCCATTTCGGGATTGAACTGGTAGTTAAAATGCTACCGGAAAAGATGCGACGCCGAGTTGAACTCATCGTTCCCATCATCGTGGGAATGGTCGCCCTGGTCATGATCACCGAGGGCATCGAGGTTCTCTCCTTCAACCGGAATCGATTCTACTCCTCCATGGGTCTCTCCTACATATGGCCCTATTTGGCCATCCCGGTGAGCGGATGCCTCATGATTTTCTATCTCATCGTTCAGGAAATTCACCGGTGGAAGAAAAAGGAGGGGGGAAGCGCTCAATCATGATCGCCCTTGTGATCCTCCTGGGTAGTTTTTTTCTCCTTCTCGCCATCAATGTTCCGGTGGCGTTCTCGATGACCCTTGCCTGTATATTGACTCTTCTCTCTCAAGGAACCATCCCTATCTCAACCGTCACGTTGAAACTTTATTCCGGCATCGATACGTTTCCTTTCCTCGCCATTCCCCTTTTTATCCTCGCCGGTGGTCTGATGGAACATGGAGGCATTTCCCTGCGCCTCGTGCGATTCGCAAGAAATCTGGTCGGCCATATTAAAGGAGGTTTAGGATTCGTTGTGGTTGTTTCTGAAATTTTCTTTTCAGGGATTTCAGGATCTTCGGTGGCTGACGCCTCAGCCATTGGATCGCTCCTTCTTCCATCCATGATTCGGGCAGGTTATACCCCACCCCGGGCCTCAGCCATCGTCGCTGCCGCTACAGGAATGGGGATGATGATCCCCCCCTGCCTCAACATGGTTGTCCTGGGAGCCATGACGAATATTTCCATCGCCGGTCTCTTCATGGGAGGCTTTCTCCCCGGGTTTCTCATGGCCATGACCCTGATGGTGATCATCTATATTCAGTCCTCGAGAGGAATCCTTCCGGGAGCAGAGGGGAAGAGATCTCCCTTCAAGGAGATCCTTACTTCCTTCAAGGACAGCATTATCCCCCTCATGATGCCTGTTATTATTTTCGGTGGAATATTTGGCGGAGTCTTCACTGCTACGGAGGCTGCGTCTGTAGCCACGGTCTATGCCTTCATCATCTCTGTCTTCGTTTATAAAGAGATCAAAGGAAGGGCCCTTTTTCGCATCCTTGTGGATACGGCAGTCATGACGGGCGTGGTTTGTCTTCTGGTGGGAGCCGCCACAGGTTTTTCATGGATCCTCGCCACGCACCAGGTTCCTCAAATCCTGGGCACGTTCATCGGGTCCATTTCCGAGGGCAGGGTTATTTTCCTTCTGATGTCGATCGCTGTCTTTCTTTTCTTTGGAATGATTCTTGATGGCCTGCCCGCCATTCTCATCTTCTTCCCCATCCTCTTTCCTATTGCATTGTCCTTAGGGATTCACCCATTACACTTCGGAGTTCTCGTCATCGCCATCGTGGGGATATCGATCGTCGCCCCTCCCATTGGGCTCTGTCTCGTTATTATTTGCAGC
Organism: uncultured Syntrophaceae bacterium; assembly: GCA_964353925.1. GTDB lineage: Bacteria > Desulfobacterota > BSN033 > BSN033 > UBA1163 > CAVQFR01. The sequence continues at coordinate 6,900 of CAYGWV010000034.1, forward strand.
ATCGCCAGGATAAAATTGACAGATACCATTCAGCCATTGATTCCTTATATTTTGATTCTCATCATTGACTTAGTGGTCATGGCCTTCTGGCCCTGGCTGGTTTTGATTCTTCCCACTGTCTTCAAACTGTGACGAGAGGAGAACTTCATGCCAAAATATCTTGCCAGAAATCTGGAGAATGCTCCTGAGGTCGTCCATAGCCTCTGCGGTCAGAGCATCCGCGTGATTACCCATCGAGACACCCCTGAGATAAATATTCATGTCACTCACATCCTTGACGGCGTGAAGCATTACCATAAACGAACAACCGAGGTTTATTATATCCTCGAAGGGAAGGGGAAATTGGAGTTGGATCAAGAGGTCGTTGATCTGGAACCCGGGGTCACCGTGCTCATCCCTCCTGGAGTTCGTCACCGCGGATATGGAGATTTTAAAACGATTGTGATCGGTACCCCAGCCCAAATACCGGAAGATGAATACGTGGATTGAAAGGGCAACTTCATGGAATCAAAAGCGATGGTCCTTGAAAAATTTAATCAGCCCCTTCCGATGAGGGCCTTTCCCATTCCAGACCTGAAAGAGGGCGAAGCCCTTGTGAAAATTGAGGCGGCAGGGGTTTGTGGTTCGGATGTTCATATGTGGGAAGGCAGAGACCCTCGTATCCGGCTCCCCATGATCCTTGGCCACGAGGGAGTTGGAGAAATCGTGGATGTCAATGGAGAAAAAAGGGATGTCTACGGAAGACCTCTTAAAAGGGGAGACAAGGTCCTATGGAACAGGGGTGTGACCTGTGGTCACTGTTACTTCTGCAGGGTGAAGATGGAGCCATCTCTCTGCCCTCATCGATGGGTCTATGGCATCCATACCTCGTGCGCAGAGCCTCCGCACCTCACCGGAAATTATTCGGAGTATCTTCTTCTGGCCCGGGAAGTCGATCTTTTTAAAATTGAGACAGATGCCGATCTCCAGATTTTCGTCCCTGCTTCCTGTTCAGGCGCCACAGCGGCTCATGTTTTCGATCTTTCCCGGATGGAATCCGGAGATTCGGTTTTGGTCCAGGGGATCGGACCCCTTGGAATTTTCTCCGTCGCCTTTGCCAGATCCTTCGGAGCCTCTGACATCATTGTCATCGGTGGAACAGAAGAAAGGTTGAAGATGTGTCAAGCTTTTGGAGCCACCACCGCCTTGAATCGTCATCGACTTTCCACGAAGCAACGAAACGAAGCGGTGATGGAAATAACGCGTGGACGGGGTGTCGATGTGGCCTTCGAAATGGCGGGTGAACCGGATGCCCTGAAGGAATGCATCTCTTTGGTTCGAACAGGTGGGTCCTGTTTGACGGCTGGCTTCGGAGAGCCTCATGGAACAATTGAACTCGATTGTTTTCATGATGTCGGAAGGAAGAACTTGAGACTCCAGGGGGTGTGGGTAAGTGAGGTGCGTCATACTCACATGGCCCTTCAACTCATCATGAGACGCCCTCAGGACTTCAAGAAATTGATCACCCATACCTTCCGATTGGATCAGGCGAATGAAGCCCTCCTTGCGATGAAGAGCAAGGAGGCAGTGAAGGCAGTTTTACTACCACATGGATAGAAAGAGAGGACTTATAAATCCGAAGCACGAAATTCGAATACAAAACAAATTCGAATGACCAAATTTCAAATTTCTCAAACAAAAAGTTTCAAAGAAGTCCGTCATTCCCGTGAAAACGGGAATTCAGGGAAAGAATATATATTTGGATTCCTGCCGGAGTTTATCCCGCACGCCGATGCGGG
>CAYGWV010000035.1:0-7618 GCA_964353925.1 uncultured Syntrophaceae bacterium
AGGTCGAAGAATACGGATATCAACTTCGATGAGTGATGACATATGGGGCACGGCATCGGGAGATCATACTCTCTCAAAGTTTCGATTGAACGATGTCGTGACACTCTTTTCTGTGCACGATGTCCTGGCACTCATCAACTATCGCTTACATTGCACTTATTTTTTGTATTGGTCTCATTTTGAAAGCTCTGTGGCCACATGTATTTCATCATAACGACTCGGCTAACCTATTTCTCATGGATGGACTCCCTTTGATGTTTTTCTATATGGGATTGATTTTTTTGGGTTTTGGTGTCTCGGCTTCCGTCATTTCGTCCGTATTCTTCATAAAGGAGGTGAAAAAATTCAGGGTGTACAATAGGAGCCTCGAAATTTATCTATTAAGTAGTGTCTGTCCATAAACAGTATGTTCCGTCATGCCGGACTTGATCCGGCATCCAGAAGGTCTTGAAAGTACTGGATTCCGGCTTTCGCCGGAATGACGATTCTGATTGAGGGAGTAATTTATAAACAGACACTAAGTAAATACCTTGAGAACATCCTCTACATAACCCTGGGGATAGCCTTAATCATAGGGGTTGCTTACTTGTGGTTCTTTCTACTAGAAAAGTTGTTACCGATATTCGGTTATTTTGAGAATGAATCTGCGTCGTTTGTGGAGCTAAAAGTTAACTACGAAGAGATGTTAAAGATATTGAGGAATTTATTAATAAGTTTTAGAAACCAATTTCAAATCTGGTGTATCACGTCGTTTCTCATCTCTCTGGCAAGCTTTGCCGTACCCTATCTGTGGTTCAAGGGGAGACGATTTGCCACGGTATTCCTAGCACTATTTTTGTCTGGAACAGCCTTTTCTTACCTTATGTCCTTCTTGATTGAAAAGTTCCTTACTTCTGAGCTGACCTTGATATTCATCGCCGCGTGGATCTTTTCTGCATTGATTACGTATGTCGTCTCCCACTTAATCAACACGATTTCATTAAATAAGATATATATCTGCAAACATTGCCGGGCAGAAAATGGTATCCATTCAAAATACTGCAATGGGTGTGGCAACAAATTCATTCCGCTCCCGATGGATTAATCGAAAAATCAACCCTTCGACTTCCCCCGGTCTAAAGCCTGGGGTTTGTTCAGGATTGATACTGAGCGGCGCTCTTCACCCGGTCCTAAACGATGGGGTTTGACGCCGTCGCAATATCAAGAAAAGCCGAGAAATATGGAGGTCCCTATCCGAGACGGGCGACCGTGCCCATGGGAGAAGATCAGATCCAAGTTTTGAGAAGTTAAAAAAAGACGGATTCGAAGTGCCTCTCCAAATCCGTCCCTCATTAATAACTTCGATCTATTCTTGTTCTATTTCATTCGGATTTCTTCTCTCCGGAGGTCGAGGCCTCCTCCTTCCCCATCCCCACTCTTGACTTGATCTCACTGATGAAATAGATGAGAGCACCGGTACCGATCAACATCAGAAGGATGGGAACAACTGCCATCAGCCCTTTGATGAACATGGCCCACCAAGTGACCAATAGGATGAAACCAACGATGATGACCACAACTCCAATGATGATCCCCAATATATTCGACACTATCATCACCTCCTTTTGAAAGTTCTCTTGACGATGGAAATTACCAAAGGATGAAGAAGAAGTCAAGGCCAATTTTTGGTGGTAATATTTTTCATTCGAGCTGAAACTGGTCGTTGAACTGAGGGTCAGATGGCTTCTCTTTGTCTTGTTTCGTAGAGAATCCCGTTTACAGATCGGGGTTCCAGGTGTGATTTCCCCAAGAATGATTCATTATGGACAGAGCGAACGTATTGAGGTAATATGAATTGAGCCTTTCTCTCAGTCACGGGAGAGGATAGGATCAATAATAAGATTGTGAGGTGATTTTGAGATGGCTGTGCATCTTAAAGGGAGATCATTGGATAGTCTTTTTCATTTAACCAAAGAGGAGATTGAACAGATTCTAAAGACATCGGAATTATTGAAGTTCCAACTCCTCCGCGGAGAGGAGCACCCTTTGTTGAAGGGGAAGACACTGGCCATGATCTTTGAGAAGCCTTCCACCCGTACGAGGGTCTCCTTTGAAGTCGGAATGTGGCAACTCGGAGGGTATGCACTTTACCTGAGCGCCAGTGATCTGCAACTGGGACGCGGAGAGACCGTCGCCGACACTGCTCAGGTTCTCTCCCGTTACGTGGATGGAATCATGGCGAGAGTCTTTGCCCATCAGACCATCCTTGATCTTGCGAAATACTCGAGAGTGCCGGTGATTAATGGTCTTTCAGACTTTTCTCACCCCTGCCAAGGTCTGGCTGACCTTTTCACCATCTACGAGAAGAAAGGCAGGCTTTCTGGTTTAAGACTTGCCTACGTCGGGGATGGGAATAACGTGGCCCACTCCCTTCTCTATGGTTGTTCGAAAGTGGGGATGAACATCACGCTCGCCTGTCCTAAAAACCATGAACCCAATCCAGAAGTAGTCTCGAAGGCGAAAGAAGAAGGGAGAAAAAGTGGTTGTGAAGTGAGGATAACAAAAGATCCGAAAGAAGCAGTGAAAGGAGCTGATATCGTCTACACCGATGTATGGGCCAGTATGGGTAAAGAAAAGGAACATGAGAAAAGGGTAAAGGTCTTTAAGCCCTATCAAGTGAATGGAAAATTAGTTAAGGAAGCCGAAGAGGATTATATTTTTATGCATTGTCTGCCAGCTCATCGTGGGGAAGAAGTCACCGATGAAGTGGCAGATTCGGAAAATAGCGTCATCTTCGATCAAGCAGAGAACAGGCTCCATACCCAAAAAGCTCTTTTGGCACTGATCATGTAAATGAACGTTAATAGCTCGGAGTTAGGAGTTCAGAGTGACAACACAAAATGAATGAAATTCAGCATTCGTTATCTGCGATTCTCTATCGATAGATGACATACGAGCACGGATTTGGTGCAAGGGGGAAGAGATGGCCAGCCTTAAAGGAAAAGATATCCTTCATGGAAATCAGTTTTCAAAAAGCGATATCGATGGGGTGATTAAAATTGCATCCGATTTTGAAAAGGAACTTAAGAAAAAGGATTCTTTAACTCTATTGAAAGGGAAGATTTTAGCCACTCTTTTTTTTGAGCCAAGCACCCGGACCCGGCTCTCCTTTGAAACAGCCATGCAAAGGTTAGGCGGGGGGGTGATCAGCATGGCATCGGCAGAGGGTTCCTCGGCAGCAAAAGGCGAAACCGTTGCGGATACAGCCAAGACGGTCTCTCAATACGCAGATGTCATCGTGATCCGTCATCCTCGTATTGGATCAGCCAAAGAAGCAGCCGATGTGGCTCCGATTCCCGTCATCAACGCTGGAGACGGGGCAGGGCAGCACCCCACCCAAGCGCTCCTCGACACCTATACGATTCATAAGGAATTGGGATCTCTTAAGAATTTGGTGGTCTCCATGGTCGGCGACTTAAAAAACGGACGGACGGTCCATGCCTTAGTTGAACTTTTATCTCTCTATCAGGCACGGCTCTATTTTGTCTCACCTGGGAACCTCAGAATGCCGGAGGAGATTACTTCCAATCTCAAGAAAAAAGGTATCGAGATTGAAGAGACAGAAGATCTTGAAAAGGCAGCCTCTGAAAGCCTTCTGATTTATATGACAAGAATTCAAAAGGAGAGATTCACCGACCTGACAGAGTATGAAAGAGTCAAGGGCAGTTACGTGATTGACGGAGAGTTTCTCAAAAAGCTCAAGAAGAAGATCACGATTCTTCATCCACTTCCAAGAGTGGATGAGATTCGTCCCGAAGTGGATACTTATCCCGGAGCTGCCTATTTCAGGCAGGTAAGAAACGGGGTTTTCGTCCGAATGGCTCTGCTCGCTATGATTTTTGGAAAGCGATAAAATTCCTCCCACCCTCCCTTTGGAGTAGGGAGGAGGAATCCTCCCCCTTTCTAAAAGAGAATGAGGGGAATTTTCGTGGTTCGCGGAATGGTTTTAGGAGTTGTAATTCTTCTTGACATTCGGGAAAAATTCTAATAAAAGGTGTTTTATGATTCTGCGACTCGAAGAGATTGAGCGGAAGGTTTGGGAAGAGGAAAAGCTCTTCCTCATGAAGCAGGTTGGGATCCTCCTGATCAAGAACAATGCCATCAAGTTCGGAGATTACATCTTAGCCTCTGGAAAGAAAAGCCCTTACTATATTGATCTGAGGCAGACGATCTCCAGTCCGATCACCATGGACTGGATTGCCAATTCTTTAACCCGAATCATCCTCAATGAGATCGGGAGAGATAAAATCGACAAGATTCTGGGCGTGCCAACGGCTGGGGTTCCTTTTGCCACGGTGGTCAGTCAGAAACTGGGCCTTCCTCTGATTTATTACCGACAGGCACGAAAGGAACATGGTGTCAGGAAGAAGATTGAGGGAATTCTCGATCGCAATGATCGGGTTTTGGTTATTGATGATCTCATCACCACTGGAGAGAGTGTCATTGAGACAGCCGAGGTGGTCAGGGATCAAGGAGGCGTAGTGAACGAACTGGTAGTCCTTTTGGATCGGGAGCAAGGAGGCCAGCAGAGGCTTCGCTCGTCACGGATTGAACCACATGTCTTGTTCAAGATTTCAGATGCGATGACGTGGCTTAACAAAGTCGGCCTCATCGAAGATACGATCTACGAGACATTAAGAAAATATATCGAGGAAGAAAGTCAGCCCCCCCAGGTTACCGCGGGATGAACTCCTTGGTTTAATGTCAACGAAGGGATCCTTCGAAATTTCCTAAACCACTTGCGACGCCATTTCTGAATCTGTTACCATATTAAGAATTTTTTCCAAGGAAAAGCCTTCACATTCCACAGAATCCCAATTTTCCTTGACAAAAAAAATGTTTTTTATATATTTATTTCTCTAAATTGAGGGTGAAGAGCTGGAACGAAATGTTTACTTTGAAATTGGATGAAATCCCTGAAGAGGGTCTGGATCTGAAGTGGAAAGAAGAAAGAGCTTCCTTGTTAGCCTATTTAAAAGACCTTTCAAGAATCGACTTTGATTTTGAGACCCCCCTCCAATCAGAGGTTAAAATCAAGAAGGCAGGTGGATTGGTGTTCATCACGGGGAAGGTTCTAACTATTCTTCGATTTCAGTGCGTAAGGTGTTTGAAAGAATTCCCGTATCCCCTTTCCACTACCTTTGAACTCACCCTTCACCCCTTAAAAGAGGCTCCTTCTGAGGAAGAGACGGAATTGGGGAGCGAGGAGATGGAGTTGAACTTTTTCGAGGGAGGAGAAATTCACCTCTCTCAAATCGCCTGCGAGCAGATTTTCTTGGAAATCCCTTACCAACCCCTTTGTCAGGAGGAATGTAAAGGGCTTTGCCCCATATGTGGGAAAGATCTAAATCTCTCTTCCTGTGAATGCGTGAAGGAGGAATTGACATCAGGCTTTTCTGCCCTGAAGAAATTAAAACTTGATTAATGCTGTGATAATCTGTTATGTGGAAAAGATAAGGCTATTCGGCCAAGCTTTTAATTCAACATCTGAGAGTCCTTTTAACGGATGAGAAAGGATGCTTTCGAATGGGAGTCCCAAAACGGAGAACATCATCGGCAAAAAGGGATCAACGTCGAGCCCACAAGAAATTAGACGCTCCTAATTTCTCTCTGTGTCCTCAATGCCATGAACCCCTGCTTCCTCATCACATTTGTCCTCACTGTGGAACTTACAAAGGGAGAGAGGTCATCAAGGTGGAGGAAGAGAAATAAACCCCGTTAGAGAGGAGGGGGATGACCCCACCTTTTTTAGGAGGAATTGAAGTCTTATTTACATCATCCTCGGTCTCGAGTCGAACCGATCTGCCATGAATGGCGGGGCTTTCTAACGGGGTAAATCATCGAAGAGGTTATTAGGGGAAGGGTGAGATGAAGATCGCCGTCGATGCTATGGGAGGGGATTTTGCCCCTCAACATATTGTTGAAGGAACCTTTTTAGTTGCAAAACAATATGGAGTCAAGGTGGTTTTGGTGGGTGATGAGGATCAGGTCAGCAAAGAACTGTCCAAATACCCTACCTCAAAACTTCCTATCTTCATCCATCATGCTCCACTCGTGGTCGCCATGCATGACTCTCCATCTGCTGTGATCCGAAGAATGAAAGATACCTCCATTAAAGTTGCTTTCGATTTGGCAAAAGGAGGCCAGGTAAACGGGGTGGTCTCCGCCGGAAATTCGGGAGCAGCCATGGCTTTGGCGATGTTTATCTTGAAAAAACTGGAAAGCGTGGAACGACCTGCTATCGCCACGATCCATCCCACCACGAATGGGAACACGGTCCTCATTGATTCTGGTGGCAATGTGGATTGTAAACCCATTCATCTGGTCCAGTTTGCGATAATGGGGGATGCCTATGCGAAATATATTCTGGGGAAGGAAGCTCCCCGAATTGGCGTGTTGAGCAATGGAGAGGAGGAAGGGAAAGGGAATGAACTGACACGGGAGGTTCATGATATTTTATCAGGGACCGATTTGAACTATATCGGTTATGTGGAAGGCCGGGATCTTAATAACGGAGAGGTAGATGTGATCGTCTGCGATGGTTTCGTGGGAAATGTGGCGTTAAAAATAAGCGAAGGGCTTTGGGAAACCATCCACGCCATTCTCAAGTGGGAGGCACAGGATAATATCAGGGCGAAGGCGGCCTATTTTCTGATGGGACGAGCCATTCGCCGCCTTGAAAAAAGGTTGGACTATTGTGAAGTTGGAGGGGCCCCTCTCTTAGGGGTTAACGGCAACTGCGTGATCTGCCACGGTTCATCGAATGCGAAAGCCATCATGAATGCCATTCTATTGGCCTCGAACCTAGCCAAGAATAGACTGAATGAACATGTCATCGAAGAGTTTAAGGAGAAACAAGACATCCTTTGTCTGGGACAGAAACGCCAGGAGAAGCCGAATGAGTCGGTGAAATCGATTCATTGATATCTTTTAAGATGACGAGGAGGAAAGAGGATTGGATTACTTTCTTACACCGGAACAGAAGATGATTCAAAATTTGGCGAGGAAGGTCGCCGAGGAGAAAATTCGACCGGTCCGGGCGGAATTGGATGAAAAAGAAGAGTTCCCGTGGGAGATTGTTAAAATCAGCGCGGAAGCGGGTCTCATGGGGGTCTCCATGCCAGAAGAGTATGAAGGTTTTGGAGGAGGGATCTTAGAATATTGTTTGGTAGCAGAGGAATTGAGCCGTGTCTGTCTTGGGATCGCAACCAGTGTGGTAGCAAGTGGTTTGGGCGCTATGCCCATCCTGCTTTTTGGAAGCCCTGAACAGAAGAAAAAATATCTCCCTGATATTGCAAAGGGCAGAAAGTTAGCTGCTTTTGGGTTGACCGAGGCGGATGCAGGAAGTGATGCGGGAGCCATACGAACCACGGCTACCAAAAAGGGAGAGGGCTATGTCTTAAATGGAACCAAGCAGTGGATTACCAACGGGGGAGAAGCAGAAATTTATTCGATCGTAGCAATGACCGATCGGTCAAGGGGTCCCAGAGGAGCGAGCGCTTTGATTGTCGAGAAGGGAACCCCAGGCTTCAATTTTGGGAAGAAAGAGAAGAAGATGGGGATCCGGTCCTCTGCCACG
>CAYGWV010000036.1:0-32967 GCA_964353925.1 uncultured Syntrophaceae bacterium
GTAAAACCACCTCCTGCAGCAGCACCATTCACTGCCGCGATGATCGGCTTCTTCATATTTCGCATGATCTGGGGAATCCACGGCAGGCTGTCCTGAATGGGCGTAGCCTGCAAATCAAATTCGCTCGGCCCTTGGGTCGCCTCCTCAAGGTCCAGACCCGCCGAGAAAGCGCGGCCCGCACCGGTAATGATAACGACCCTGATCTCATCGTCCTGGTCTACTTCGTGGAGTGCTGCAATAAATTCCTGGAACGCAAGGGCGCTCAGTGCGTTTAATTTGTCGGGACGATTGAATGTAATGGTGCCGATGTTCTCTTTTTTCTCGATCAGCAGAGTTAAATAATTCATTTTATCTCCCTATTCGTCATAAATAATGCTTTTCCAGAGGTAATGGTTTTTACCTCTGGAAAATATCTTCTAACCGCTTGGCTCGTGAAGCTAAATTTTTAAAATCGTAACACACGAGTGCCCCAGTGCCCCTCTGACGTGGGCAAGCCCTACCTTCGCGTTGGCAACCTGTCTGGGTCCTGCCTGCCCCCTTAGCTGGACAACGGCTTCATATATTTGACCCAGGGCTGAGGCGCCCACAGGCTCTCCCTTGGATATGATCCCACCGTCTGTACTGATCGGAAGCCTGCCTCCAATTTCCGTCACTCCTTGATTCACCGCAGGCCCCCCTTCACCCTCCTTGAACAAAAGGAGCTCCTCTGAGAATAGGATCTCTCCGGAGGCATCGGTATCCTGCAGTTCTGCGAATGATAGGTCTTCCGGGCCAATACCTGCCTTTTCGTAAGCTTCCATGGCAGCAATAGTGGTCACTGCTTTATTCCCCGTTTTGTATCCGAAATAGTTACCCACCCCCATTTCAGGATACGGATTGAGTCGATGAGCACAGGAAGCTAAAATGACCGGCTTTTTGGTATATTTCTTGGCTACTTTCTTGCTGCACAGTACAACTGCTGCGGCCCCTTCATTAGGAGCACAAAACATATAGAGCGTCAGGGGATCACAGACGACCCGGGAGTTCAGCACCTCTTCCAAGGTCATTGCCTTTTGATACATCGCATTCGGATTCAAGACTCCATTCTTGTGATTCTTCACGGATACCTGTCCGATTTGTTCGATGGTTGTCCCATATTTGGCCATATGCAGGCGGGCATCCATCGCCCAGTACATGGGATTCTCATCCAACCCGGCGAGAGCTTGCCAGGGCTCATAGCCAGAGACAGCCGGAGCCAGGAACCCACGCGGTTGTTTTTCTACTCCAACAGCGAGCACAATGTCATATTCCCCTTGTTTGATGGCCATCTGTGCTATTCGCAAACAGGCGCCTCCACCGGAACAGGCTGCCTCGACATTAACAATGGGTATCGTCGTTCTTCCGAACAAAAAAGCTGTCTTCGGCCCTATTCCAGGATAAATGGTCCCGCTGTTGGATAGGAACATGGCCTGCACATCTTTGAATTCAATATGGGCATCAGCCAACGCCATATCGATAGCGTACTTCCCCAACTCTTCGACACTTTTCTCGGGAAACCGGCCAAATTTATGTATCCCTACACCCGTTATGACTGCTTCATTTGCCATCGTTTTCTCCTTCGTTTACCCCGTTAGAAATAATGCCCTGCTACTCTACATCGGGGTTGGGTTTTTTAGTAATTCCTGCGGGGTTCAATGCCCCGCTGGAATTTCTAACAGGGTTTACTTGATTAATTTGAATTTGTACATCACCACATCATTTCCTTTATCGTCCACCCAACCCTTGCCCAGGTCTAACTCCACCCGCTTACCAAAGTCTAATTCATCCAGACCGCATCCTGTAATCTCGGAGACGAGGAAGAGCCCGTCTTCCAATTCCACCCAGGCCACGGGAAAGGGTTTGAACGACTCCTGCGGATAGGGCGGAGGGGGAGCGTGGCGAATAACGGTGTACGAGTATATCTTCCCGTACTTGCTAAAGACGTACTCTTCCACATCTTTGCTTGTGCAGTTGATGCAATACTTGCTTTCGCCTAAGGCAAGACTGCCGCAGGCCCGGCATTTAATGCCCTTCAGCCGAACGCTTTCCAGCGGAGACAGGGGCGTCGTCAGCAAACCTTCTTTGAAAGGGACTTGTCCAGCCATATTCACACTCCTTTGAAAAATTTATTTAGAGTTTATCCACAATTAACCTCCCCCCTTTCGCAAAGGGGGATTTACGAGACTATCTTTATATCTTATTATCACCTCCCTTACTTATCTTCCTGGTCTGTTTTACTGAAGCTCTTCCATGTTGCCGAAAAACCATTGTTTGCCAGGCTGATCAAAAATGCCCCTGCCTTCGTCCCGCAAGGCGGGACTACGCGCAGGCAGGCAGATGCAAGTTGAGCCCTGCGAAATCCCGTTTGCGGGGGCGCCCGAAATCCTTCCGTAGGGGCAATTCATGAATTGCCCCTACAAGTACGCCGTAATGACGAAGGAAAAGGGCAACGCGGCAGATGGGCCTTTTTCATCAGCTTGCCAAGGTTACTTTCCTTGCCACTGGGGCTTTCGCTTTTCGCTCAGCGCCTTCATCCCTTCAGCGTGATCTTTGCTTCTCAAAACACGGCTATTGGTCGTTTCGTAAATGGCAGCAGCCGTGCGGTAATCCAGATCTTTACTTTTCATAAACATCTCTTTCAGTCCCCTCATTGCCAGAGGAGAATTATTCGCCAGCTTTCCTGCCATTGCAGCCGCTTCACTCATCAGTTTATCCTGAGGGACAACCCTGTTGACGAGGCCAACCTCGTAGGCCCTCTGGGCATTCATCTTTTCACCGAAGAAGAGCATCTCACGAGCAATCCCTGGGGGGACAAAACTTTGGAGAACGTCTGCCCCGCCGGGAATAACGCCAAACTTTACCTCCGGAACGCTGAATTCCACGTTTTCAGCGGCAATCCTGATATCGCAAGCAAGTACCAGTGAGATTGCACGACCGATCACCGGTCCGTTGATAGCGCATAGAATCGGCTTATAGACCTGGTAATGATTAGGATCTTCGCGCAGAACGTTGAACCCCTCCTGTATCCCCGGCTCGCCAATGCTCTGGAAATCAGCGCCGGCACAAAAGAGTTTTCCTGACCCCGTTAAAACAGCGACCCAGACGCTATCGTCATCTCTAAAATCGACCCAGGTGTTTGCCAACTCATTCATGAGCTCGGTATTGATGGCGTTCATTTTATCCGGACGATTCAAGGTAATGGTTGCAATCCTATCTTTCTTTTCATAGATAAGCACTGACATAAAAGCTCCTCCTTACGTGCCACTACTCAGGCAACTGGGATATCAGGGTGAAACCTAAAAAATAAATCCTAATGGCAGAATTAATCCCGCGCTTCGCGGGACAAAATTAGCAATATTTTGAATTGCTAATTGATCATTGTTAATTGACCATTTTGCAATGATCTTTCCTGCATAACTACTCAAAAACTCCCTCGGCTAGTAACTCTATGAATTCCTCGTCAGGCATTCCAAGAATCTGTGTACACACATATTCCGTATGCTCACCCAAACACGGGGCAGGCATGCGGAGTTCAGCCGGAGTTTCGGACAGTTTAAATGGGGGACCATCATACGCACAGATCCCCATTTCAGGATGATTCAGGTACCAAAAGTGATGACGGTGTTTTAGCTGAGGGTCTTTAATGAGGTCCTTTCCACTCTGGACCACCCCTGCTGCAATCCCGGCGTCTTGCATCCGATGCATCACTTCCTCAGCCGGCAATTTCGATGTCCAATTCTCCACCCGCTTGTCAAGCTCCTCTTCGTTTGCTTTTCTGGACAGTACTGTAGCAAACTTTGAATCCCGGGTCCATGCCGGGTTACCAAGAACCTTGCAGAACGCCTCCCATTCCTCGTCGTTAAACACGGCAATCGTGCACCATCTCTCCTCTCCCTGGCAGCGGTACGCGCCGTGGGGAGCTGCGTCCGGATGGTGGTTGCCTATCTTGCCCCCTTCGCGTCCATTTGCCGTGTAGTCCAGGATAGCCGGAGCCAGGTGCTGGACAGCAATTTCATGCTGGGAAAGGTCAATGTATTGTCCCTTGCCTGTTCTACGGCGATACTCTAAAGCGGCCATGATAGCAATCACCGCGATGGGAGGGCTGACGGTGTCCGTGTATGGGTAACCCACCGCAACCGCTTCCTGATCAGGCCAGCCTACGAAATGAGTGAAACCGGCTCTACTGACGAGTTCAAGCCCAAAGCCTGGTTGTTGTGACTCCGGCCCGGTTTGTCCAAGCCCGCTTGTACTGAGCATAATAATATCGGGTTTTATCTTTTTCATTCCCTCATATCCCAGTCCCCATTTCTTTTCCATGGTTCCTGGAGTAAAATTTTCAACCGCAACATCCGCCCAGGCGACAATCTTTTTAGCCACCTCCAACCCTTTCGGGTGCTTCAGGTTAAGTGCCATTCCATATTTGTTGCTATTATAATTGGCATAACAGCCGCTACGGTTTATGCCTGGGATGCCGTCTTTGAACGGCTCGATACCCCTCAGTTCATCTGGCCTCGTCAAGGATTCTATCCGAATGACCCGCGCTCCATGATGGGCAAGCCACATGGAGATACTCGGACCCGCTATATACCAGGAGAAATCAGCGACTTTCAGTCCTTCCAGTGCTTGCGCTGTCAAATTAAACCCCTGTCAGAATAGTTCAAACCTATCCTTTCATTAATTAGAGTCTGTCCATAAACGGCCATTTCCGTCATGCCGGACTTGATCCGGCATCCAGAAGGTTTTGAAAGGACTGGATTCCGGCTCTCGCCGGAATGACAATTCTGATTCAGGCGGCTATTTATAAACAGACTCTAATTAAATAATCCCACTCTGCTTTAACCTAGAGAGCGTTTCTTTGGTAAACCCGAACTCTCCCTCATAGATCTCGCTATTGTGCTCACCCATCAATGGAGCACGACAAAATTTCCACGTAATCTCAGATGATTTATACAACGCGCCAGGATAGGTAATGGTCGTTCCCAGTTCAGGGTAGTCTACTTCCTCCCAGTAATCCCTGGCTTCAAGTTGAGGGTCTGCGAGCAAATCTTTTGGGGTACTTGCTGGAATGAGTACAATGCCCCTGACAAGCGCTTCTCTGCAAAGTTCTGCTTTCGTATGACTTTTAAAAAAATCTCCAAAAAGTTCCTGCCAATGATAGAACTTTTCTGAAGGCACAGTAAGCAAATCCATCTGCTGCCAGTTCACTTCTGCGAGCTCGCCCGCCTGCCCTTCGCTCTCCATCCACTCTACCAAAGCCCGTGTCTTCACTCCCAAGCCGCCTCCAAACAATCTCCAAGCGATATAACCGTCTTTACAAGGCCAGAGATGACGCACACGCTTCCTGGCCCGGGACAAATAAGCACCTTCTCTTGGCCAGATAAACTTCTGGAGGTCCCAGGCCTGTGGAACTGTCAGTGCGGACAGCACAACGCTTTCCTGTGTGGAGGTATCTACATACTGCCCTTTCCCGGTGGCTTCACGATAGTAATGGGCGATCATCGCACCCATTGCTCCCTGAGCACCCGCAATCACATGGGCCTGATCCACGCTGACCCTCGCCGGAGGACGGTCAGGACTTCCCGTGATGTGGGATAAGCCACCCATCGCGATTGCCACAATATCAGAAGCCTTCCAATCCTTATAGGGACCATCCTGTCCGAACGGAGTAATGGAAACCATAATGACACGGGGGTTAACACCTTTTAGAACTGAGTAACCTAATCCTATCTTATCCACGGTGCCGGGATCAAAGGACTCGATCACGAAATCTGCAGTCTTCGCTAACCTCTTGAAAATCTCTTGCCCATCACGGGTTTCGATGTTGAGAGTGATGCTCCTCTTATTCGTATTATAGGCAAAGAAATAAAGGCTCTTCTCTTTACCCGGGAGGTCATGATAAAAAGGGCCGATATTCCTTCCTGGGTCGCCTTCTGGCGGCTCTATTTTAATAACGTCGGCGCCCAGGTCAGCTAGGATTTTCCCACAAAAATAGCCCTTCCCATTGGTCAGATCCAGGACTCGATAAGGGCTCAATGGTAAATCAGGTGTCTCTTTGTTCATATTTAAAGCTCAACCCCCGAAAAAGGTTTGGAAGCCTCTCCACCTGTCTTTCCAGGGACCATCGTATTTAGTTTAGGATACTTCCATCGTTTCTTATGACGAAGGCCTTTACTCCATCCAACTCCCCGATCAGCTCAATGCCCTTTTCTGCTTCTAATATAAACATACAAGTGGCCAACATGTCGGCATCCATTGCCTTCTCGGTAATGACAGTTGAACTTAATACTCCTTGAGCAGGTCTTCCTACCTTGGGATTGATGATGTCGCTGAAAGATCTCCGGTAGGTTCCACTGGTTGCTATCGCTTGGTCATGAAGTTCAACGGCAGTGACGATTCGGGTTTTATTCCTGGGATCCCGTATGGCAATTCTCCAAGGGATGTTCTCGTCTTTTCCCCCAATAACCCTGATATCCCCTCCGGCATTTACCAGCGCATGCCTAATATTCCCCCGACTCAGAGCTTCAATCGCTTTATCGACAGCATATCCTTTGGCAACTCCCGCCAGAGTGATGCCCATCCCTCGTTTCCTAAAACGGATGTTCTTGTCTTCGATAAGAATATTCCTGTAATTAACAAGCTCCAATCTTTGACTGATTTCTGAATCCGTGGGAATCTTGCTCTTAGAAAAGTTCTCTTCCCACAATTCCAAAACGGGCAATACAGTGATGTCGAAGGCACCTTCCATCCGTTCAGAGAACGAGTTTGCCCTTTGAATCACGTGCCTTGTATCGTCGCTCACACCTTCATAATAACCTTCTCTGTTAAGAACGCCCACTTCGCTACTTTGCTTATGGACATTCATCAAGTCATGGATTCGATGGACCTCATCAAAAGCAGCGCGTACTGCGCTGATTCCTTCGCTTACATCGGGATGCACTACCGTGATGGTCACGAACGTACCTAATGCACCTTGTACATCCTTTACGATATGCACCATTCCCCTTAATAAGCCTTCGAATTCAGCTCATCTAAGGTTTCGCTTTTGCCTTCTTAATTATTTCTTTTACTTTTTCTCGTATCCCATCCGTAATCCAGGTTGAAGAGAGAGTAGCATCGGTAATGGCATCAATCTTACCATCAGGGGATAAGTTGACTTCTTCGACCATCAGGCCAATAAATTGTTTCTCGAAGCCAGGTTCGGCAACATCCATGGTCCATGGCTCCTTGACCATTTCTGGATGGATCGCTATGTCAAGGTTGATAATCTTGTATTCTTTCGGATCAATGATACCGAAAACCTGATACTTATCCATATCCTCTGCACCTGGAATATCAGCTACTGCCTCAGGGATGTCTTTGGCAAAAGCATAACCGATGAGCTCGCCTGACTCGTCATAGGCCTCCCAGCAGACGATTTCACCATCGCCGACCAGTTGCCTCATCTGTGCTATCTGCGGCAATAATCTCTTAAAATCTTCCATCCTGAATTGCCCTTAAAATAATCTACCAGGAGGATTCTTCGACTGCATTCTTGGCTGCGAGGCGACCGAAAGTCATGGATACGGTGACCATGGTACAGGGTAAATAGGTCGAATCATTCCCCCAGAGACCTCCGGTTAACTCGCCAGCAGCATAGAGACCCGGGATCACCTCGCCATACTGATTGACCACTTGCATCTTGGGATTAATCTTTATACCCCCCTTGAACGAAGAAGTTGCTCCCGTGCACTTATAGCCGTAGTAGGGAGGTTTATCGAGTTTGATCGGTTTTCCTTCACAACCCTCCTGGGTCCTCCTGTCGAATTCTGAATCATACCCAAACGTATCAAGATCATGGTTATATTTTTCCACGGTCGCCTTTAACCCCGCCGGGTCGATCCCCATCTTTTTTGCCAGATCTTCAATCGTGTCTGCTTGAACCGGCTTGGCCTTGTGCATCATTTCAGGCCGTAAGGTAGCGGTTTTCATTTTGTCGTCAATGATTGCGAACCAAACATGCCCTGGCTGCTTCATTCCTTCTTCAGAAACCATGCCGTAAAACTTGAGTCGCATTCCCTCATCTGAAAATCTCTTGCCATCAACGTTCACGAATAGGCCCCCAGCATATCCCACAAAATCCATGATGCCGGATTTTGATTCCACGTCGACTGCAAAAGATCCTGAGACAGCGCGGCCGATGTGGGCCGTGGCTGCACCTTGTTCCAAGGCCATTTTCAGTCCATCGCCCAGATGCCCGTGGGCCATGGTAGGAAGCCAATTGATGAAAGTAGGTCCAAATTCTGCTACCAGTTCGGGATTCCGCCCGAAACCGCCCGTAGCCAGAATCACTGCCTTCTTTGCCTTAAAGCTCTGCTCTTCCTTTTCCTTTACTTTCACTTTCAGTCCAAGAATTCTGTGCGTCTGGGGGTCGACAATCAATCTCAGTGCCCTATGCGAGAATTTTATGTCCACTCCCTTGTCCTTAGCGGCCTTCTCAAGGGTCCGAGTCATCTCTGGTCCTTTTTTCCATATCCCTCTCTTGATTCTATGTCCGGGCGGGGAGAAAAGTGCTTTTCCGAACCCCATGCCGATTTGCTGGCACCAATAATAGGTCTCAAGCTGATTGTCAGCAAATACTCTCCATAGTACAGGATCACCTTTAGCGAGTTCCACACCGTCTTTATAGTATTCATCCGGTGAGTCGTTGATCCCCAATTCTTTCTGTACATCGGTGCCGGCAAAAGCTGGCCCCACGTTGATCAGGGAAAGACTTGGGGCGGTATACGGCAATAGCTCGAGAACACAGACTTTCGCACCTGCCTCTGCTGCCACCCATGCGGCTGGTAAACCCGCCGTGCCTGCTCCCACAACAACAATATCCGCTTCATAATCCCATTTCTTAGGCATTGATACTGGCACCATTTTAACCTCCTTCAATTGTTATTCTATGGTTAATAGTTAACATCGTAATAGAAGCCAATACTTGATCCGCCCCTTGCCGTTCTAAAAAGAGGGGATTAGGTTCTCTCCTGTCTACTTCTTCGCTTTTGGCAAGAACAAGGCGATCTGTGGAAAAGCAATTAATCTGGCTACGCATAGCGTCTTGGCAGGCACAAGATCAATTCTTGATAACCTAAATTTATCTACTGACCGGTTGGTAAAAAAACTATCATAAAAAAAAATGGATTGTCAAGCCTTTTTTTAGAATGCTCACATCTATCCTTAATCTATTGATTTAAAAAGATATTATTGATTTGCTTCTTATAATAGAGTGTCAAAAGGTCTATTTTCCCCTACTTATTTCCTTTGGATTGGAACAAGGCGTTTAGCGGAAAGGCTCCCATTGGAGCGACCCATGCCGCCATCTCTATCAAAAAGAGGCAACGCCTCTTGGAATCTTAGAAGAGAATATTTTTTGCGATACCCATCAAGACCTAATCTTTCGAAGTTAACACCCCCCCCTTGAAGGCGAGGGGTTCTTTAGCCTTTTGTCGGCTTGAATTCGGCCCTACCCTTTCTTTAATACCGTTGACAACTTATTGAGTAGATGCTAATTTCTAAATCATCCTGCTCAGGAATTCCGGATTTTCAGAATGGAGGAGAATCATGGCCATTTTAGAAATCAGCGTCGTACCCATTGGCACCGGCGATACAAGCCTCAGTGCTTATGTGGCGGATTGCCTTCAGATGTTGAAGAAAGAAAAGGTACGTTACGAACTCTCATCCATGGGAACAAACATTGAGGGAGATCTTAAAGACTTATTCAAAATCGCCCTCACCATGCATCAGGTCCCCTTTAAGAAAGGAGCGAGACGAGTCGTAACCACGATGAAGATCGATGACCGTAGAGATAAGAAAGGCACTCTAGAAGGGAAAAAGAAGGCGGTCGAGAATAAATTGAGAAAAAAGGGTAATTAATTTTGAGTTTTGAGTTTTGAGTTATGTGTTATGAGTCATGCATTGTGCTGACTTTCCTATTCGCCTCGTTAACCTGGAGTAACCCTTAAATTTAGGAGGTTTTCATGAAGGTCAAGTGGTACGGGCATGCAGCTTTTCTGATCACATCCGATCAGGAGACTAAAATCATAATAGACCCCTACGAACCCGGGGCTTTTGGTGGCCAACTTTCTTACGGGAAAATAAAGGACCAGGCCGATATCGTTTTAACCAGTCATGACCACGCCGATCACAATTATACCCAGGATCTTCCCGGAACTCCCCAGGTCGTAAAAGGAAGCGGTTCCAAAACAATAAAAGGAATTTCGATGAAGGGCATTTCGACCTATCACGACCCTTCTAAGGGGAGCGAACGAGGTGCCAACACCATCTTCACAATCAAGATCAATAATATTCAACTCTGTCACCTTGGAGACCTGGGCCATTTGCTGAGCGACAAGGAATTGGCTGAGATCGGTCCGGTGGACATTCTGCTGATTCCTGTAGGTGGTTTTTTTACCATCGACCCAAAAGAAGCGACCCGTGTCGCGGAACAGCTAAAGCCGAGAATCCTCATCCCCATGCATTTCAAGACGGAGAAATGTGGTTTTTCGATCGCACCCGTGGAAGACTTCTTGAAAGGCAAAACAAACATAAAGCGACCCAAGGCGAGTGAAACCACTTTCGACAAGGCGACCCTTCCTCTGCAGATGGAGATCGTGGTCTTAGAACACGCCCTGTGAACCTCGTTAGGAAAGGGTGAGGCTTAAACCCTTGCCCTTTCTTGGGATTGAGATAAGGATAGGGATTATTATTCAATCTTACTCAAAGGGATCAGGTTTTCTAACGGGGTGAAGCATATGGAAGGATATCGTCTCAATCCACTGCTCTCTCAGGAGCAGATCGCTTCCATCGTCCAACATCTGGCCGATCAAATCTCGAAGGATTATGGCGGAAGAGAATTGGTTTTGGTCTGTATCCTGAAAGGGGCCTTCATGTTTCTTTCCGATCTGGTCCGACATCTCAAGGTCCCCGTCAAAATTGATTTTGTCCGCCTGGTCAGCTATGGTTCCGGGATGGAAACTTCCGGCATCATCGAAATCACCAAGGATATTGAGATCCCCATTGAAGGAAGGGATGTTCTCATTATCGAGGACATCATCGATAGCGGCCGGACCCTCCAATTCTTAAAGGATCGTCTCTCCCTTGCAAACCCTCTCTCTGTAAAGACATGCGCCCTTTTAGATAAGAAAGCTCGTAGAGAGGTTGAGATGGAGGCGGATTATCTTGGAACCGAAGTAGAGGACGTCTTTATCGTAGGTTACGGGATTGACTTCAATGAGGACTATCGCCATTTACCCGAGGTTTATTATGTTACTTCCATCGATCGCCCCAAAAAATAGAGGATGGAAGTTTGTCCTCGCCCTCCTTTTCTTGCTCTTCTTGCAAGGCCCTTCCTTCGCTCAGCCCCAACCCGACGATTCAGTTCTCTTCAGAGAAGGAGAAATCCTTCTTTCAAAAGGCGAAACAGAAAAGGCACTTTGGCGTTTTAAGAGCTTGACCACCGAATTTCCTCAAAGTCCTCTCTTTAATGAAACCAAATTCAGGATGGCGATATGTTATACCCGACTCAAAAGACCTCAAGATGCCATTCGTATTCTGAACGAACTCTTTACTACCTTCCTTTCCTCATCCAGAATGGTCCAAATCTTCACTCTGTTGGGAGACAACTACCTTGAATTAAAGGAGCGGCTCACGGCCCTCCATTGGTATGGCAAGGGTCTTCTCGTTCCTGGTCCACCCAATGAGGAACTGAGGAAGAAGGTGAAATCCATCCTGGATGCCTCTCATACAGAAGAAGAATTAAAGTCCATTGAATCCCTCTACCGCGGAGCCTATGCAGGAGGGTATGCCAAATTAAGGTTGGCCCAGATAGCGAAGGGTCAAGGAAACGATCCGCTCGCAAAAAGATATTTAGCAGAATTAGAAAAAGAATATCGAGTCATGGACTATATGGCCCAGGCAAGAGGGCTCTTTGAAACCGTTTCTCCTTCCATCAGATCCAAATATGTCGTGGGGGTCATTCTCCCTTTAACCGGAATTCATGGTCCCTTTGGAGAAAGAGCCCTCCAGGGAATCCGATCGGCCATCAAAGAAACGGATTCCCCTCTTGTCTCACTGGCCATCCGGGATTCCAAGGGGGAGCCAGAAGAGGCAGAGAAGGCAGTTGAGGAGCTGGTGAACGTGGAAAAAGTAATCGCTATCATCGGACCCCTTCTCAGTATCGATGTGGATAGTGCAGCAAAAAAGGCCCGGGAGTTAAGAGTCCCCCTTCTCACCCTGTCACAAAAGGAGCTCCCTGCCGGCAAGGGGGATTTCGTTTTCCAAAATTCCCTCACTCCTCCTGAGCAGATCCAGAGCCTTGCTCACTTTGCCGTTAAAGAATTGGAGCTTCGCACCTTCGCCATCTTTTATCCAAACTCCCCTTACGGACTTTATTTCAAAAACCTGTTCAACCAAGAAATAACGCGAAGAGGTGGAAAATTATTGGGATCCGTTGTTTATCAAGAGGGTCAGACAGATTTCAGTCAGGAGATCAAAGGGTTCTTCAAGGTCAGGGTCCTTTCAAAACCCGACGCCAAGAAAAAGAAAGAGGATGAGTTCAAACCCCTTCTTTTTGTCGATGGAATTTTCATCCCTGATACCCATGATCGCGTGGGCATGATCCTTTCCCAGATGGCTTTTTTCGATGTAAAAGCAGCTTTTCTAGGAACCAATTTATGGAACGGCCCAGGCTTGATTTCTATCGGCGGGAAAGCAGCTGAAGGAGCGATCTTTGTCGATACCTTTCTTGCAAAAGACCCCTCCTCTTCGGTTGCCCGATTCGTAGAGGAATTCCGAAAATCATTCCAACGGGATCCCGAAACCCTCGAAGCCCTGAGTTACGATGGGGCGAAACTTATAAAAGAAATCCTTCAATCCAAATCGATCTCCTCTCCTCTTCAGATGCAAGAAGAACTCCGACAGGTGAAAAGTTTTCAGGGAGTCACTGGCTTAAAGGGTTTCGGAGAAGATGGGAAATCAATTCGGACTCTTTCCATCCTGGCGGTCAAAAAAGGCCAAATTGAAAAAATTTCTCCCTGATAACTATACAATCCCCCTCCCACTGAGGGAGGGGAGGAATTTTGAATAATGAAACCACTCCATCTCTGGAACGTCAGCGTGGAGGAAGCCATTCAGATTCAGCACGCTTTGAAAGATCGAATCATCCTGAAGAAAACATTTTCAGAAGTAAGAACCATTGGAGGAGGAGATGTGGCCTATTCACAAAATGGGAATCTTCTCTTCGGTGCGATTGTCGTTCTCTCATTCCCCGAAATGGAAATCCTCGATACGGCCACGGCTGATGGAAAGATCCCCTTCCCCTATATCCCAAGCCTTTTAAGCTTTCGAGAAGGCCCGATTCTGATCAAAACCTTTCAGAGGCTAAGATTAAAACCCGATATGATGATTTATGATGGTCAAGGTATTGCCCATCCCAGAGGAATGGGGCTTGCCTCACACATGGGCTTATGGCTCGACCTTCCGTCGGTTGGTTGTGCCAAGACTCCTTTGTTACAAGAATTTATCTCCCCAGGCCCCTCAAGGGGAAGTTTTGAATGGATTCGAAAGGAAAAGAAAAAAGTGGGTGCTGTTCTTAGGACCAAAGAAAACGTAAAACCTCTTTTCATCTCACCCGGTCATCGCATCGATTTTTCGACGAGCAATCAATTCATTCTCGAAAGCTGCAGAGGATTTCGTTTTCCCGAACCCCTAAGAAAAGCCCACCAACTTGCAGAGCGCGTAGGGCATGGAGCATGGCGCAAACCAAAAGCAGAAAACTCATCGTCATTGCGAGCCCGAAGGGAGCGGCAATCTCATGGATGACCAATACTCATCGTCCTGTTTCGGCAAGCACCATTCCAATGGCATTTTAGTGGTACTGTCGATAATATTAAGAGTTCATGATGTGTTCAGATGCTGAACCGAGCCTGCCCTAAAGAGATTCTGAACCAAGTTCAGAATGACATTTTCAACATAGAGGCTGCACATTATAGAACCTTGGAAAAGAAGAAAGGAGGATTGTAAAATGATCGGAAAGACCGAGATGGGTCGGCGGAGCTTCTTAATCTTGGCCGGTGGAGCCATCAGTGCATGGACGCTGTCTAACGATAAGGTGATTGCGCAGGAAACCCGACAGCCGGCAGTAGAATTCAATAAATCGAGTTATGAAAAGGATGGGAAGATGAAGAACAGATTATTAATAGCTTATGGTAGCCGGTGCGGGTCTACGGGTGGAGTGGCTGAGACGATTGGGCAGGTATTGTCTGTAGCAGGAGCAGCCGTGGATGTACGCCTTGTGAAGAATGTGGATGATCTCAGTCCTTATCAGAGCGTGATTGTAGGGAGTGCCATTCGTATGGGTAAGTGGTTGCCCGAGGCTGTGGAGTTCTTAAAGGCACACCAGGACACACTGAGTCGGGTACCTGTGGCTTACTTTACCGTCTGTCTGACCATGAAGGATGATACGGCGGAGAACCGGCGCAAGGCATTGGGTTATCTGGATCCGGTGCGCAAGCAATTTCCACAGGTAAAGCCAGCGGACATTGGTCTCTTTGCAGGGGCGGTAGACTACAAAAAGCTGTCCTTTGCTTATAGCTTGATATTGAAGGTGAAGGGGGCCCCTGAAGGGGATTTCCGCAATTGGGAGGCCATCCGAACCTGGGCTACTGGCATCCGCCCGGCGCTGGACGACGGTAAATGGGGTCGGTTCAAGGCAAGTAATTGAATGTTCAAATCAATGTTGGAGAAAAACCGAAGGGTCGGCCCTTGACACGGGACAAATTGAGCAATTGATTGAAAAGAATATTTTACACGCAACGGCAGATTATACAGCCAAAAGATTGACATTCAAATGCTACGTACTTTTTTTGCCTTATTTATAACGCTCCACATATCTTCCCAACCTGTTCATCCCTTCCTCAATATTCTCCAAAGAATTGGCGTAGCAAAATCGTAGATATCCTTCTGCATTCGTCCCAAAATCGATGCCGGGTGCCACGGCAACCTTTGCCTCTTGTAGAATATCGAAGGCAAAGCGATAAGAATCTTTAGAAAACCTCTTGGCATTGGCCAGGATGTAAAAGGCTCCTGTGGGCTCTACCGTGATTCCAAACCCCAACGCTCTCAGCTTTGGAATCAGAAAACGCCTTCGTCGGTCGTAGGTTTCCCTCATCTTTTGAACATCCTTTTCGGTCTCCTTCAGGCCGGCCACGGCGCCCCATTGGGCAAAAGAACTTGCCGAGATGAAGAGATTCTGCTGGATTTTTTGCATGGGCCGCATGAACTCTTTCGGCGCAATCACATACCCCAGCCTCCATCCGGTCATCGCATAGAGTTTTGAAAACCCGTTGATGACAAAAGCGCGATCCGTGAATTCGAGAATGGTATGAACCTCCCCTTCATAGACCAGTCCATGATAGATTTCATCAGAGATGATGAAAGGAGGCAATTTTGCAATCGCCTCCATCCTCTCCGCAGGCATCACATTTCCGGTGGGGTTGGAAGGTGAATTGATCATGATCCCTTTCACGCTTGGGCTCAGTTTCTCCTCGATCATCTCAGGAAGATACTGGAAGCCTTCTTCTTCCAACACCTGGACAAATACAGGAGATCCGTCAACAAACCGAATGATATTGGGATAACATGGATAGTAAGGATTGGAGAGGATGACTTCGTCGCCGCGTTCCAACAGGGCAGAGAAGAGGAGAAGCATGGCTGGGGAGGTTCCTGAAGCAACCAGAATCTGGTCCGGTGAAACCTTCACCCGATATTTCTTCCAGTAATCCTCGGCAATCGCCTCCCTCAGCTCGATCAAACCCAGGCTGTGCGTGTAATGGGTCTTTCCGTCACAGATCGCACGGTAACCGGCTTCACTGATGCATTCCGGAGTGTCGAAATCCGGCTCCCCCACTTCGAGATGGATGATATGCTCCCCGCTTCTCTCCAGTTCTTGAGCTTTCTCCAGAACATCCATCACAATGAAAGGAGGAATCTCCTGAGCCTTCTTTGAAATCATTCTGCACTCCCAAAGCGGCATATGGCTATTGGTTTATCGCAAATAGCAAAAAACCATATTCTATCGTTTCGCGTATGAAGCTTCTTTACATTCATACTGATACCGTCATTCCCGCCCCGATTTTCATCGGGCTAAACTCTAGCGGGAATCCGGCCCCAAAAGACTGGATTCCGGATCAAGTCCGGAATGACAACCAAAAGAAAGAGACTACTGAGACACTCTACTACATGCCATAAGCCATCGGCTATATGCTATAGGCTATTCGCCTATTATGATTTGAATCGGATCTCCTCTCTTTGCCTTCAGCATCTTTTGGGCATTCCCTTCTCTCACAGAGATTTCGAGAAAACCACCACTCCCCAGAAGAGCAATCGGCTCGTCCTTCTTCCCTTCCCAGTATCCCTTCTTCAAGCCACGGATGGTCTTTCTCCTTGCCCGGATGACAAAAGGACGCCCTTGAATAAACCGAAAAAGCTTTCCTTCATCGATGTTGCTGACAAGGTTTCCGAAGGTATCGACGTGGAGAATCTCTCCCAATAACTTCCCTTCTTTGATGAAGGGTCCTTCAAATCCTAACCATTCCAATGAGTCGATCTTATGCCCGAGGGCATTCGGCTTGATACCCAGCGAGAGATGCGCAGCCACCGGAGCAAAGATGTCTCTTCCATGAAACGTCGTGCTGACTTTTGAAAGATGATATTTCTGTTTATCAAGCGCTATTATCTGTTTCACGCTTTCCTTCTGGGTAATCATTGTGAAAAGGCCATTGTCAGGGCCGATGAAACAGTAATTTTGGGTTACGAGAAGAAGAGGCTTCCTTGCCCCCCCTACCCCCGGATCCACCACGGAGAGATGGATTGTTCCTTTTGGAAAATAGGAATAGGCATTGGCTAGTATAAAGGCTCCTTCTCGAATATCATGTGGGCTTACCTGGTGGGTAATATCGATGAGGAGACACCGGGGGTTGATATTCAAAATCACGCCCTTCATCGACGCCACATAATGGTCTTTTGTGCCAAAATCGGTGAGCAGAGTGATGACAAGCTTCCTCATCAGCCCTCTTTGGAGTTCCGGGTTCGGTAGGGAACGCCTGCCTCTCTGGTAGGTAGGGTTTGAAACCGTTCCGTAAAGGAGTTTGGAGTTGCAAACAACGTTTTCAAATTCTTCCGAAAAGGCTTCCGAATAATCCCTTTCTCGGTGATGATGCCATGGATGAGGGAGTGGGGAGTCACATCAAAAGCGGGATTAAAGGCTTTCACGCCTTTGGGAGCGATGGGGTACCCATGAAAATGGGTGACTTCTTCAATATTTCTCTCCTCAATCGGTATCTCTTCTCCGGAGACTAACGAGAGGTCGAGAGTGGAGGTCGGGGCAGCCACATAAAAAGGAATACCATGAGATTTTGAGAGAACAGCAAGTCCGTAGGTCCCAATTTTATTGGCTGTATCTCCATTTCCTGCAATCCTATCCGCACCAACCAAAACGAGATGGACCTCACCTTTTTTCATCAGCCAACCTGCCATGTTGTCTGTAATCACGGTAACAGGTATCTTTTCCTGGATCAGTTCCCAAGCCGTCAGCCTGGCCCCCTGAAGCTGGGGCCGTGTCTCATCTGCAAAGACATGAAACCTTTTTCCTTGAGCTCTGGCCGCATAAATCACTCCCAGCGCCGTTCCGTATCCAGCTGTGGCTAATGCCCCGGCATTGCAATGAGTAAGGATTCCGTCCCCCTCTTTGATCAATTTCTTCCCGTACTTTCCGATTTTGCGGTTCACTTCAATATCGGTTTCAAGGATTTGAAGGGCCTCTCGCACCAACCTCCTCTTGGTCTCCTCGACTCCATCGCTTTCAACGCGTTCCAACATCTTTTCCATACGATCCACGGCCCAAAAGAGATTCACTGCCGTAGGCCTGGTCTCTCTCATCTCCCGGCATACCTTTTCAACAGCTTTAGCAAAAACCCGGGGATACCTGGACCAATTTTTCTTGGCCCCGAGGGCAATCCCCATAGCAGCCGCTACCCCGATAGCAGGTGCTCCGCGGATGGCCATGGTTCGAATGGCTTCCGCCACAGAAGAAGCATTCCGGCAATCCAGGTAGTGAACCTCCTGGGGGAGCTTCCTTTGATCCAGCATTCTTACCCGGTCACCTTTCCATTCTATGGTTTTGAATTTCATAGAGCCTAAGCGGCAGGTTCAGGTTAAGATTTAGGTTCAGGTAAAAACCTTTTTTGCTCTCAACCTTAGCCTCAGCCTCAACCTTTTAATTTCTTTCTGAGTATCTCATTGACCAATTTAGGATTCGCCTTTCCTTTGGTTTGCTTCATCACTTCTCCCACGAAAAAGCCGAAGAGCTTCTCCTTGCCTTTGCGATAATCCTCCACCTGCTTTGGATTGGCCTGTATCGCTTTTTCTATGGCCCTTTCGATTTCCCCTTCATCCAGAATTTGAACCCACCCCTTGTCTCGAACGATCTTTTCCGGGCGTTCCCCCGTCCGATACATCTCTTCAAAAACATCCTTGGCGATCTTCCCGCTGATCGTCCCCTCTTTCATCATCGAAAGCATTTCTGCCAAATGTTGGGGAGTGACGGGGCATTGGTCGATTTCCCTCTCATCATGTTTCAACTCCCTGAGAAGCTCCCCCATCATCCAGTTACTGACGGTCTTGGGCTCCGGAAAAAGGCAGACACATTCCTCATAGTAAACCCCCATGGCTTTTGTAGAGGTGAGGATCTCGGCATCGTATTCAGGAATCTGGTATTGCCGCACAAACCGTTCCTTTTTTTCATCAGGAAGCTCAGGAAGGCTTTTACGAATCTCTTCCACCCATTTTTCTTCAACCCTCAAGGGAACGAGATCCGGGTCGGGAAAATAACGATAATCATGGGCCTCTTCTTTTCCTCTCATTGAAATCGTGATCCCCTGATCGACATCCCAGAGCCGGGTTTCTTGAAGGACATCCTCTCCGTCCTCCAACAAAGCTATCTGACGCTTGATCTCATACTCTAACGCCTTCTCCACATGCCGGAAAGAGTTCATGTTCTTCAATTCAGCTCTTGTCCCGAATTCCTTCTGGCCCATTGGCCTGACCGAAACATTGGCATCGCATCGAAATGTCCCCTTCTCCATATCCCCTGTGCAGATCTCCAGATATTGAAGGATCGCCCGAAGTTTTCTTAAATAATCGCCTGCCTCCTGAGGAGACCGAATGTCCGGTCCGCTCACAATCTCAACCAAAGGGACGCCTGTGCGATTAAAATCCACGTAGCTAAACGAAGCTGTCTCCGGCGTCTCGCCATGCTTCAACTTCCCGGCATCCTCTTCCATATGAATCCGGATGATATGAATTCGTTTCCTTTGTCCCTCTAACATGATCTCAACGAAACCATTCTCTGCGAGAGGATACTCATACATCGAAATCTGGTAGCCCTTGGGAAGATCTGGATAAAAATAATTTTTTCTGGCAAACAGACTGGAAGGATTAATCCGGCAAGAAGTGGCCAACCCCAATTTGATGGCAAACTCCACAGCCTTCCGGTTTACGACAGGAAGAGACCCCGGCTGACCTGTACAGACCGGACAGGTTTGCGTATTAGGTTCTTCCCCAAATGCGGTGGAACATCCACAGAATATCTTCGATCGGGTCAGGAGCTGGGCATGGACTTCCAGGCCAATCACGGGTTCATATTCCACAAGGTTCTCCTATCTGAACGAAATATTGCTTAAAAATATAATAAACTCCTTCACTTGTCAATTGACAGAGGACCTCACCCCGGGACTAATCCATTGAGTGAGTCAGTTGACAAACCCGGGCGATTCCATTACTTTAGTCAAAAATGCTTAAGCATATTCAAACCCTCACCTCCTTTTCTCTGATTGAAAAAGGGAAGGTTTCTCTTCTACTTAAGGAAGAGTACAAAAACCTTCTCCTGGCGCAGGGGATCGATGATTTAAAAACCTTTCTCAAAAAAAGCAGGCAGACCGCTCACTATCTCAAGGGTCGAACTCTTCATCCCTCCATCTCTTTTGAGGAGGGGAAGAGAATGGTTCTTCGCCAATATTCACACGGCGGGCTGTTGCGCCCCATCACAGGGAATCTCTACCTCTTCGGGGCGAGATCTTTCCGGGAACTAGCCTTAACAGAGGAAATCCGATCCTGTGGAATTCCTACGATCCGATCCATCGGCGCCATCCACCATTGGATTTTCTTTCCCTTCTACCAGGCTTACTTTCTTTCCCTGGAAGTCCCTTTTGCTGTGGATCTGGTTCAATATTTTGATGGAACCGGAACCCATCCTTCCCTTGAAAACATTTCCTCGAAGCGAAAAACGATTCGATCTGTCGGGCTTCTTATTCAAAAATTTCACCAAGCTGGCTTTTTCCATGGCGACCTTCAGCTTAAGAACATTCTGGCCGCAGGAGACCAACTTCTCCTGATTGATTTTGATCGCTCCTATCGAAAGCCGACCCTTTCTGTCAAAGAGAGGATCAAGAATCTCCTTCGCCTCAACCGTTCTGCAGAAAAGTGGAGACGCCTTGGGCTGCCAATCACGCGGACAGACCGTTGGCGTTTCTTTTTGGCCTATGCGGGAGACGACAAAAAAATCAGGGAAACCATGGTAAAGACCCTTCGAACTTATTCGCTTCGGTTTTTATTCTATCGATTGGGCTGGACAGTTGAAAAGATAGTTGGGAGTTCGAAACTAAGGACTCCGAACTAAATACTCCGAACTCCGAACTTTCTAAAAAATTCCCTCAGCGGCTGGATGAGGAAACGAATGTGGGAAATGAGGAAGTGATCCGCTCCCGGAATAAGAGCTAAGGATTTCGGTTCCTCGAGTTGTTGATACCACCCTTTCAACAAAGACGGCGGACAGAAAGAATCGTGGTCTCCTGCAATGAAAAGTTTCTTCTTTTTGCATCCCTTCAGAAATCCAAAATCATAGATTTCAAGAGGTGGGGCGATAGCCACCATCCCCTCAAATTTTTCATCCTCGACGGCAATGGGAAAACCTGCCCAAGCTCCAAAAGAGTATCCCACCAAAATAAGCAGGGGGGAATCGCCCTTCAGTCTTGAATAGAAGTAGTTGGCAACAGCCTTTACATCCTGCCTCTCCCCGATCCCTTCTCCATAAGATCCTTCGCTTTCACCCACCCCTCTGAAGTTAAAACGAAGTGTGGAGAACCCTTCTTGAAAAGCGGCCTCCAATGCCGTCGTCATCACAGGGTGGTTCATATCTCCGCCATACTGTGGGTGAGGATGGCAGCAGATGACCCCGCCTCTAAAAGAAGGGGCCTCTTGAATACTCAAGAGGCCTTCCAATTGAATCCCATCAGACGGAATAAAAACCTTTTCTTCTCTCATCCCATTTTAGAGAATCGCAGAACTTCCTGATTCGTCACGCGAAACGCTCCTTTCCTATCCTTCTTGATCGGTTTTTCCTTTTCATAAGACTCAATCTTCGCATCAACCTTCTCTTTTACCCATTCCAAAATATTTCTTATAATCTCTAAAAAACGGACCCCGAAACGGGTGACGTCCTCGCTTTCAATCCTGTCATTCAGTTTTTTTAGCCATTCGTCCAACTTTTTTTGTATTTCCTTCAAAATCTGAAGCATGTGAGGATCCGCGTCTCCCTTTTCCTTCTCATCTTGGACCAGGATAACGGGGTATCCATCTGTTTTTGTTTTCCCGTGAAATGTCTGTTTTAGATTGGAGAAAGAACCGAAAACTAAACCTATTCCCAGGATAAGGATCAATGATAAGGATATGAGAGGGCCGATCCATTTTTTCATATCCGCTAGTCCTTCGATACTAAAAAAGAGTGGCGGGCGATGCGGGAGTTGAACCCACGGCCTTTGGTTCCGGAGACCAACGCTCTATCCAACTGAGCTAATCGCCCATTCTAAGCTGACCACCATTAAGGTTTAACGCCCTGGTATGCCTTCCCATTCTCTGAAAAGACATTTCCACCCTTGGGGACTTTTTACCATGTTCAAGGGTCGCTGTCAATTTCTTGATTGATAGGAATCTTCCGAATCCCCTTCTTGGCCTTGACGATTTATATCACTTGATTTCAGATCCTATGTCAGGTCCTTGAGCAAATAGAGCAAAACTTTTGTGAAATTCGACTTCACTGAGCCTCCTCATAGTATCCACGCTCCTCCTTGCTTTTGTAATGACTGTCACCTTGGATTGGTCTTTATCGATAGGTTCTATCCAGACCCCTATCAGAGTTCCTTTATAATACCAGTCCGCCCCACTTTTAATGAGCATATATCCCTCTGCCCGATTTTCTCTTATGTCACCTATTCCTTCCCATTGCGAAACTCTTTTAGCAATTTCCCAGGCCCGGTCAGCATCTACTTTATAGACTCTACTCATCCCTTCTCCTGCTTCTTTCGACCTCACTAAATCGCCAAATGTGGTGGCACATCCTGCGAGAATTAAAAGCGATAATGCAACAAGGACAACTCCCAACTTCCCCGATAACAATTTCACTCATCTCACCTCCTTCTCTTTGCCTCTTGGCCGTCCCCACACTCGATCCCGTTTTGCATTCAAATCATCCTCCAAGACTCCCCAAAAAGTTTTTTAGATTCCTGAGGTCGTCGATAGAGATATCAACATACCTTACACCAGTCCGGCATTCCCCCCGATCCTTTCTCGGATCAACATCCATCCAAACAACCTGTGTTACCATTCCGATGACATGGAACGCGGAACAGGAAGGAAAAAAGAGTTTGATTCTCAGATATTGACCCTCCTCCATCGGCTCAGAAAAATGGGCTAACAAACCCCCTTCGCTGGCATTGATCGCTCGATCCTGTCTCACAACCAAATCCCTCCGAGTATACTCTATCGGCAGATCAATACCAAACCTGGGATATCTTCTCTTTTCGAGATCCCCAGTCCCGTGACTGGCCTTAGGTTCTCTCTCTCGGTTTCTCACTGAATCTTTCTTCAGAAAAATTGCAGAAAATGGAAAAAGGGACAGCTCGTTTTTTCCTGCCGTTACCTTAATAGTTCCTGTAATTCTTCCATCCTTCCATAAAGTTCTCTCGCAATTTCTAACGATGCAAAAATAAGATACGATGTGTACATCATGACGACAATCGTCAGTATTATTTTTGATGCCTTGCTGAATTTAGGGCTCTTATAAAGCAGGGGTAAACCAAAAGGTCCTAATACCAAAAATAATAGAAGAACCACACCGATGGGTCTTAAATACCATTTAATTTTTCCGTCTTCTTCGCGCATTCTAAATCCCAAACCACTTGATTGTTCCCACTTCTAAGGATAATCACGTCTTCTCTTTTATAGCCATTTCTTTTTCTTAAAATAAATCAACATCGAGATGCCGATGATAACGACAATGAGCCAAATGGCCGGATAACCCCAGCGCCACTCCAGCTCGGGCATATATCTAAAATTCATCCCATAAATTCCAGCGATGAAGGTGAGGGGCATGAATATTGTAGCGATGATCGTAAGCACTTTCATCACTGAATTCAGCCGATTGCTTACGCTCGAAAGATAAATGTCCAGCATCCCCGAAAGCATCTCTCGATAGACCTCTACGGTATCCATCACCTGGACAATATGATCATAGACGTCTCTGAGATAGATCTCCGTGGTCTCCTTAACTAGGGGCGATTCCTTCCTTCTCAGACCACTGATGACCTCTCTCAAAGGCCATACCACTCTCCTCACAAAGATCATCTCATTTTTAAATTTTTGAATTTCCTGGAGTGTCGTGGTGGTTGGATGGGCCACCAGTTCCTCTTCGAGAAGCTCTATTTTCTCCCCCAGTCTTTCAAGGATTAAGAAATAATTGTCTACAATTGTATCAATCAGGGAATAGGCGAGAAAATCTGATCCCATTTTTCTGATAAACCCTTTCTCACTCCTGATCCTCTCCCTCACCGGATTAAAAACGTCTCCTTCTTTTCCCTCTTGAAAGGAGACCACAAAATTCGAGCCGAGGATCAGACTCACCTGTTCCGATTCTACCAACCGGTTCGGGTCGCCCCCGGAGAGCATCTTTAGAACGATGTAGATATACTCCCCCCCGTAGATTTCTATCTTGGGGCGCTGGTCCGTGTTTAAGATGTCTTCAAGCACAAGGGGATGGAGTCCAAAACAGTTCCCAAGCTTCTCAACCACCTCCACCCGATGGACTCCTTCCACATTGATCCAGGTGACGGTAGGCTTTTCTCGAAAAGAAAAGCATTCCTCTACCATTTTAACCTCGCCCTCTTGAAAATTAGCCTCATCGTAATCGATCAGCGCAATTTTAACTTCTCCGGCCCTTTTCTCCCCGATGTGAACAAGCGTCCCGGGAGGAAGACCGGCTTTTCTGGATCTTTTTTTAATCAGTTTTGCCATACGAAATCACCACCCCTTCATCCCGATCGCTCTCCTCACGGCTTCACCAAATACGCGAAGTCGATCCGTGTCGTTTCTGAGCAAATCGCGAACCTTTCGGCTGACCTCCAATTGCACGCCCTGTCTTAATTTGCCTCGATTGCAGATATTTTGGGGATCGGTCCCCATCAATCCTTCTGTCGGAGGTCGAGTTTGAAAACCGGCTCCCTCTAATTGGTGTTCTATTTTTGAACGTAAGTGGGTATGAAGACCCCCTGCCATAATAAATTCGTCTCTCTGGTCAATCTGCCCATGCACGGTTATTACTACATCGGCAATTTCGACGGCTTTAAGTGCACGAGGTTCATCAAAAAGATGACTTTCAATATGAAGCCCCCTGTTCCCATCTTTCTTTTGTCCTTCAAAGGCATAAAAAGAGTAATTCGTTCCCGCAATCGCCTCAGCAATTTCGACTGTGGCGGGCTCAATCCTTCCCCCGTGGGGCGCCATGATCAGAACACGTGGATTCCTCAATTTGATCCTGATTCGATAGTCCTGCCCTTCCACTTCGCAATCTGCAAGTTCTTTAAAACTCGAATAGGAAGTCATCTCATCCACTCTGAAAATGTGGCTTTGCCCGAAAGCCCAGCCCGTACTCACGATAATATTCAGACGATTGCACCGCCCAGAAAACTGCCGTACCCCATGGGCGGGTAGCTTCACTATAGCAAAAAGATCGAGGTTGTCAACAGATCGTGTAGGCTGTGGGAAAATAAAAAGGGTGCCTTAGGCACCCTTTTTACTCAATATTTAAAAACCTTCTTAGATACAGCTAAGTAAAGAACCCCGCCCACAGGGCGGGCATTTAAGACCTAAATTCATCAACCAAAAAACGAGATCGAGAAATCGATAGATCCTGAATCAAGTTCAGGACCTGGTTCGGGATGACAAAAAGACCAGAACCGAACCGTCATGTCATGAACCTTGGACTGATGAAGATCAGGCTTGTTTCAGCATCTGGTTTGCTTATTTTCTGCTTTCAGTGGATTGTTTGATAGGACGTTCTCAAGCCATAAATTTTGGACGATACCTTCGTGCCTTGGCCTTTGCTGGGGCAATACTTTCCTTTGGAGAGAAATAGTTCTTATTGGGTAAGAATCTTGACTTCTCCTTATAGAGACTTTCTAATTTTTCTTCCTGCTGTTCCGTGAGCATATTCTTTTGATTGAAAACAACCTCTGCTGACTTGACAAATTGATCTTCTTTTTCGGCTAATTTATATCGGTTTAATCCCGATATAATCCACTCAAGTCTTTCATGGTTCATGATCGCCCCCCCTTTGCATGCTGGCAATCCAGGTTGTTCTCATCTACCTTAACGATAAACCCCTCAGAACGAGTTAGCCATAGCAGCTGTCCTCTTGGGATTACCAATTCTCTCGAAAACCACGGCTGACTCTGGCCTCTTTTACCAGTAGATCCTTTCCCATGAAGTTCTTTCGATTCAACATCGAGACAGCCCTTCGGGCCTCCCATTGGGTAGACATCTCCACAAAGGCAAATCCTCTTGGTTGGCTGGTCTGTCTGTCCTTTACGATCTTGACAGACATCACATCCCCGGCACTGGAGAAAAGGGCTCTGAGTTCGGGTTCACTGGTCTGTAAAGGAAGGTTAGCGACGTAAATTTTCTTACTTATTTTCGGTTTCCGATTCATTTTTTCCTCCGCCTTAAATTGCCTTCACTCGTAAATTGATCCTTTCGCAATGAACTCGCCATCGGAACCCTCAGATGGTTCGATATCTCCATAAAAAAAGCCCGTGAAGAAGTTGTTTAGAGTTCTTTGCGGGCTTAACTTCCGTAGTCTAAAGAGGCTCCAGGCAACTAGTTTTCTTTTGATTATATGTTTTTATTAGCCTCAAAGCAAGAAAAATCGTCAGACTTTAAAGGGATTCAGTTTGATCGGCGGTGACGGTAAAAGTTTCTGAGTGCTATGGACTGAGGGTCGAGGTTGGTTAATCCATATTTTTCGGCCGAGTCCATTGCTTCTAAAAATTCCTGTGCAGTAATTCCACGAG
Source organism: uncultured Syntrophaceae bacterium (assembly GCA_964353925.1). Classification (GTDB taxonomy): domain Bacteria; phylum Desulfobacterota; class BSN033; order BSN033; family UBA1163; genus CAVQFR01. The sequence goes on from CAYGWV010000036.1 coordinate 26,496, forward strand.
CGATCTCTGGATAATCATAAGCCTTATATTCAACACGATATTGAGCCATAATATTTACATAAGTGGATTTGGGAAGGGTTTCCGCCATCCATTTGACGAATTTCTCTGTTCCGGCCACGCGATTGGGCATCACCAAATGCCGGATGATTACTCCGCGAATAGCAATTCCCCGTTTATCCAGTTTGAGCACTCCCACCTGCCGATGCATTTCAACGATGGCTTTCTTTGTCACTTCGGGATAATCGGAAGCCCCGGCTGAATATTTTGCCGCTTTTTCACCATCCATGTACTTCATATCTGGCTTGTAGATATCTACAATGCCTTCCAACATTTTCAGTATCTCCAGAGGCTCGTATCCGCTCGTGTTATACATTAAAGGCAAATGGAGCCCTTTCTTTAAGGCAATCCGTGTGGCATTGAGGATATTGGGCATGACATGGGTGGGTGTGACGAGGTTGATGTTATGGCAACCCATCTTCTGGAGATGAAGCATCCTGTCAGCTAGGTCTTCGTCTTGAACCTCTTTCCCCTTTCCCTCATGGGCAATAGGCCAGTTCTGGCAGAAGACGCACCGAAGATTGCAGTTGGAGAAGAAGATGGTGCCAGATCCTTTCTCACCCACCAAAGACATTTCTTCGCCAAAATGGGGGTGGTAGCTAAAAATTACGGGTTTGACCGGAGCCTGACAGAATCCCTTTTCTCCCTTTTGCCGATTCACACCACACTTCCTTGGACAGAGCTGACAGTTTTCGAAGATGGCATAGGCCTGTTTAATCCTTTGAGCCAATTTACCTTCCATCTCCAGTTTCTCATAGGCCGGAATCCATCGAATCTCGTTTCTTTGTCCGGCATGAAACAGAACAGGAGAAAGGAGCAATGAACTCCCCAAGAATAGAGAATGCTTCATGAAGTGGCGACGTGTAAACTTCATATGGAGTATTCCAATGCTTACAGTAACGATATTACTCCTGTACGGAACCCTTGTAAAGATATCTCTGCTCTTCGTTTCTCTCTCCCAGGAGACCGCTAGGCAAGCATAAGAAAGAGAGAGCTATTGACTACTGAGTTGGATCCGATTAATTTAATAGCATGAATGTCTGACCTTCGGTCTGACAGGGAAATAGACGATGAATAAACCAAGCAATAACCAACTTTTGTTACGACATGAAATAACCTCCGATCCTGGTCTGACGAAGCGGGAGTTTCTGAAGTTCTGTGGTGCGAGCTTTTGCGTCTTCTCGTCTGCATATCTCATCGGCTACCCGGAAACCTCACGCGCACAAGCGGCCAAGAAGGGGCTCATAAAAACAAAACTATCTCCCTTTTTCTCTTCGCTCGAGGGAGGAGAAATCCAGTGTGAACTGTGCCCTCACCGTTGTCGTGTAGCCAAGGGAAAAAGGGGAATTTGCAGGGTGCGGGAAAACCGCGATGGGAGATATTACAGCCTGGTCTATGGAAATCCTTGCGCGGTTCATCCAGACCCCATTGAAAAGAAACCCTTCTTCCACGTCCTTCCTGGCACGATTTCTTACTCCCTCGCAACAGTGGGATGCAATTTCCAGTGTAAGTTTTGTCAGAATTGGGAAATCTCGCAGGCATCTCCGGAGGATGTTTACAGCAAGGAATTTTCACCCGAGATGGTTGTGAGGGAGGCCAAAGAGATAAGAGCCCGTTCTGTCGCCTATACTTATGTGGAACCAACCATCTTTTATGAATATATGTTAGACATCGGTACTCTTGTGAAGAAGTCAGGACTTCTAAATGTCTACCACTCCAATGGCTTTATCAATCCGGATCCTCTCAAAAATCTATGTAAAGTGTTAGATGCGGCTAATATCGATTTAAAGGGATTTACAGAAAATTTTTATCACGAACTGTGTAGTGGCGAACTCACCCCTGTTCTTGAAACATTGAAGACGCTGAAAAAGGAAAAAATCCACCTGGAGATCACAAACCTCATCATCCCTACAAAAAATGATGACCTGTCTGTGTTAAAAGAGATGTGCCTCTGGATAAAAAAAGAATTGGGAGCAGATACTCCGATCCATTTCTCTCGATTCTATCCTCTTTACAAACTCAAGAGCCTTCCTCCGACCCCGGTTTCAACGCTTGACAAAGCACGGGAGGCAGCTTTATCTGCGGGCCTTGAATTTGTTTATGTCGGAAACATCCCAGGGCACGCAAGCGAAAATACTTTTTGTCCAAAATGCAAGAAGAGGATCATCCAGCGGACTGGGTATATGGTTGGAGAGATCAACATGAAGGATGGAAAGTGCAGGTACTGCGGAAAACCTATCCCTGGCATCTGGGCGTAAGGCAAAAATCTCAAATGGAGAATAAATTACCCTTTTCCTGCCCGGTCTGTGGTCGAAAAAAGGAATACCTTGTGACGGAGTTGGTAGAAGGGGCAGTCCTCACCTGTCCCTTTTGTAAGCTCACCGTCACTCTCCACGGCCACATGTGGCAGGACGTTCAAAAAGAAATCAAGAAATTAGAAGAAAAGAGCTGACCTTTCCTTCCAAATATTCCGCTCAATAAATAATTGGAGAGACTTACATGCAGATTTCACCTACCTTCACTCCGGCAGAGGGAATCTAATTGAAGATTTCCGATTGAAAATGTTCGTGGCAATGTTTTTAGAGAGTAGTTGAACGATTCAACATATAATCCAAATACCTAAAAGGAAAAGAAAGACTTCGGGCAAGTCCGTCAAGCCCAGGAAAAAGTGTAGCGGCTGTCACGTTCATTCTAAACAACTCAGTGAGTGCTTTTGAGTGCAATTTGTATGGAATAATAATTTTCATAATTGAGATACCTGAAGAATCAACTTTGTCAATATCAGAGAATTTCAAATCCAATGAATTCTTATCTGAAAGGTCTTTAAAAGTAAGTTCGAACGCTGAGCATAAATTATGCTCAAAAGGCTTTTCTATATCGCCAGGAAAGAGAAAAAGACCTTGCTGTATTGAAATTCGTTCATGCTGGTGAAAAGGCTCAACTACGTACACAATATCAACACTTCGCCTGTCTTTGATGACTGTCTCAGCCCACTGATTGGTCTGAGCTACTGTATCTTCATATCCATACCCCTTTTCTATCATGTTGAAATCGGTAATTCTCGATAAGTGCTCCATCCATTTGTTGATATTCACTGCCCATATAGCCGAATCAACGACTGATGCTTCGACGGCAAAAAAAGCCGCAACATAAAATGAGTATGTAGAATCAAGAAGCCGAGTTGGCCCTCCATAATGCTGTATCACGGACAACCATTCTATGTCATTTTCTGGAGGAGGTAAGTTTTGAAGATATTGGTGTGCTTTACGTTGAAATTCTTGTAATATTGTCTTTTCACGATTTTTGAAAAAATAACTGTCACATTGATATTTTTTTGCTTCTCGTTCAAATTTCGTGGACAATCCCCACCTCCAATCAGATTGACCCCTAAATGCCCAGATTGGAACCTTACGAATAATTTTGTCAAATAGCGAAAGGGCATCCTCCCAAGAATCAATAATAATTTTATAAAACATGTTCTACCCGCACATGTTTATTTAACTAATCCAACATTCATTTCTATTTTGCAGAATAAAAATAAAACTTTAGCACATTCATAATTTCACAGTTTGTTATCTCGGATGTTTAGACAACCTACCTCCCGTGGATTACTCGGAGAAATATACAGATTTTATGGAATTTCGTCAATCAAAAGTTTCAGGAAGATATCTATCTAATATGATAAAAAGATGTTGTGGCATTCACCAATTACGGTTTAACGCCAGAGTGCTTCAGCTCAAAGATTTCTCCCGGTTTGGAATACAGGTTAGCTCCTACTCGTCCGATGACTTTCAAGCGACGTGGATCTATCTTGCCATCAGCCCAGACCTCATCCTTTATGTGAGCAAGTACAACTTCGCCAAAGATTACAGCCCGGAGGCCCGGTCCCTCTTTATATTCCTCAATGAGTTCCAGCTTCTGCACCAGCTTGCATTCCAGGCTAACCTTAGCTTCAGAAATGCGGGGTGATTTGATCATATCGCCTTTGATGGCAGTGAGTCCCGTTACCTTAATTTCGTCTACGCCACAGGGGTAGTCAGCTGATGCCTGGATTACCTGCTTGATTATGCTCTCGTCAACGCAGTTGACGACAAAATCGTGGGCATATTCAATATTTCTGATAGTATCCTTCTTTTGACCTGTTCGCAGACCAATTGAGACGAAAAGGATGGGTGGCTTTGAGCACACTGGTGCGCAGAAGCTGTACGGAGCTGCATTGTTGGTGCCGGCTGGACCTACCGTGGAAATAAAGGCGATGGGCAGAGGTCCCATGGCGGTACCGATGAGATCGTGAAGTTCCATCCGTCCAGTTTTTGCTGCTTCAATCTTCATATTTACCTCCTCCTTTTTGGGGGATTTGATTTTTTATAAAATATGGTTCTTCAAAGTCCTTTGTCAAGACCAATAGCATTATTCTTTTCTGCACCTTCCGATGCTGGAAAGGGCTAGAAGAGATCCTTATACGTATGCGCAGCAGTATAAACGCATCCCACCCCGCTAATGTATTGGGCTACCCTAAAAGTCTCCATGATCTCTTCTTTTGTAGCACCAGCCTTCATTGCCTGCTGAGTCAACGCTTTAACTCCTTCAACGGTCCCGTGTGAAGCATCGAGAGCCATCGCCATCAGAAGCTTAACCTTCCTGGGTAAAACCCCATCTCCAAGGGCAAGTGTCTGCGTGGCCTCAACGTTCCTAAATAATTCCAGATCGAGTTTCTCGATAATCTTTAAAGGATTCTCAGCCATGATGATAACCTCCTTTATTAAGGATTTGAGCTTTGTTCTTTAAAATTAACCCATTTTTTGTTTCTTTAACATGGAACAAAAAAAACATTTTCTGGCCCCCCGGAGATACCCCACATGAAAATGATGGTTGAGAGGGTTGCGGACAGCACCTACTAATCTTCATCTAACGTTAGCTGTGAAAGGTGATGATTTCGGAAACATACATTATTGAAAGAAGCAGGATGTCATTGTGGCCTCTTCAATAACCGTAAGTCAACTGCCCACCAAAAAATCCAATGGCCAATACATCGATAGCAAGGAAGAGCACCAAACCCAAATAGACCCATCCCCTTGTATTCTTCTCAAACGGTCTCCCCATTCTGATAAGCAGGCATGTAATTTCAACAAGGACCAGAATGATCGAGAGCGAAATCTTGTAAAACACTTGTGGTGAGGGTTGTAAAGAAAAGGCTACCCACCAATTCCATAATCCTGAGACAATTGCTGGGGGTGTGAATATAATCCCCATGACCAGCATCATAAAGGCCGTTTGCTCAAACTGGGCCACTCTCGGGCGGTATAGATAGAGGAGTATAAAGACAGCCCCCCCGAATAGAAAAACCAAAGGAAAATGCACGAAAAAGGGATGTGGGTGACGGCGAACGACTGGATAGCGTTCGAGGAGAGTTTCCACAAAGGTCGGAAGCTGATCCTTCTCTGTCTTGAGTAGGACACCTACTACGGCCATGTTTCGTAAGACCTCTTTCCCATGGGGTGCACGCTGTAACTCATCGGTTAGGTCAAGCCCAGAATGATGAATTTCATGATGGCCGTTTTCCCAAAATCGGCTCTTCGATACATGGTATACCTTTCCTTCAACTGCCACGTATGCTGGCCTTCCGTTTGTGCCATTGTAGAGTAAGAGTTCTTTGGGTGTGAATGTTCGATTCTTTGTTTCCTGGGCAAGAGCGGGAAGGACTAAAACCGTGACAAAACCCACTAAAGCAATGGAGATGAATACTGTTAAACATTTTCGGTACTTCATCGGAATCTCCAATCTGAGAATCTCGTCATTGGATTCTTTGTCGTAAAGTTTGAGATTGAGTAAACTTCAATTTGTTCTAACCTAAAAGGCTTGATAATTAAAAGTAGTAAATGGCTAAGCAAGAGAAGTCAATAACTTAATTCCCTTATTCCCCGAAATATCGCTGTTGATTTCTGGTATTTCGGTATGGGTGGGGCGTCTCTTGTGGATTATTACTTAAAATATTGCATAAAGGGAAGAGATTCAAAAATCACTGTTTCAGGAAGCGATCCTCGGAAACAAAAAAGGCAGGGCCATTTCTGAACCTGCCTTTGTAATGAGGCTGAAAAGGATGAGTTACTGATAGGATAATAAGAAGTGGAGCCAGTGTCTATTGGACTTTGGTCTTATAGGAGTGGCAAGTAGCAGGTACCGAGGGGACCAAGTGTCTTTGGAATTAGCCGACTATTCGACAAAAGGGAGTAGGTTGTCACGAATTAAGGAGCACCAATTATTACCGATTCAAATCGTGTATACTTTGACAAAATGCTGAGTTGTTGAGGAAGAAACAAAGGTCACCCCCTCCTGTTCTTTCTCTTCACCTCTTTTGTAGTACTCAGATATTTGGGGGATCAAACTCTTAGCTCTCGAACTTGATGCGATCTTT
>CAYGWV010000037.1:0-7747 GCA_964353925.1 uncultured Syntrophaceae bacterium
GAATATCGCCAGTATGAAGTCATTGAGTAATTATAAGGGGTCTCAAAATTGAATTGACATCGTCGTTAGAGAATCTCCCCCCTGCCTTCGCCGAAGCGGCTTCGCGCAGGCAGGTCGCCCCTCTTTGCCAAAGAGGGGTAATTCCTCCCTTTTGCCGCCGGCCCAAGAGGGCCTCTGGCCCGGAGGGTAAAGGGAGGCGAGGAGGGATTTAGCCTTCTGTTTCCATATAATGATGGACCGATTAATAAAAATCTCATTGGATTGCCATGTTCTCGAACATTTGGGCAGCGTGGAAGGAGCTTCGGACGAAAGGGCCGGAAGCCACAGATTTAAAACCCATTTCTTCCCCTATCTTTCTATACTCTTCAAACTCCTCAGGGGGAATATATCGTACCACTGGCAATCGATCCGGGCGGGGCTGAAGATATTGACCGATCGTTAGGAAATGACAGCCTACTTCGCGCAGATCCTGAAGCAATGAAGAAACCTCTTTCTCCGTCTCTCCCAATCCGAGCATAAACCCTGATTTGGTAAGAGTCTGAGCGTCCCTCTCCTTTGTCCTCTTTAACAGACGGAGTGACCTCCTATAGTCCGCCTGGGGTCGAACTTCTTGATAGAGTCGAGGAATCGTTTCAATGTTGTGATTCAGAACGTCCGGACCCTCTTTTAAAACGGTGATCAGGGAGGAGAGGTCACCCTTGAAATCTGGAACTAAGACTTCAAGCTTTATCTCTCGATCCACCGCTCGAATGGCCTGGATGGTTTTGGCGAAATGGGAAGCTCCTCCATCCGGCAGGTCATCCCGGGTCACTGAGGTAATCACCACATAGTGAAGACCCATCTTTTTTACGGCCTGGGCTACTTTTTTTGGCTCCTCTTCATCCGGAGGAGCCGACACCCCATGCTCCACGGCACAGAATCCACAATTCCTTGTGCAGATTCTTCCCAAAACGAGAATCGTCGCGGTCCCTTTGGAAAAACATTCTCCAAGGTTCGGACAGCGAGCCTCTTCGCAGACGGTGTGCAGTTCTGCCGAATCCAAGATCGACTTCACCTTCGCAAGATCCTCAAAAGGCGGAAGGCGTTTCTTCAACCAGGGCGGTTTTTTCAATGTCTTTTCCTCTTGTTATTGTTTAGCTTTCCAGAAAATTCCAAATCCAAAAATCCAAATCCCAAATAATCCCCAAACTCCAAATTCAAATGACCGAAACAGTTTTGTTTAGATTTTAGAATTTTGGTGATTGGAATTTGTCTGTTATTTGGTGCTTGGAATTTGGTGCTTCATTTCAAATTGCCATTTCCTATCTGCTATCAGCCCTTCTAAATCCTTCTCCTCCCACTCTTTTTTGAAGACCTCTTTAAAGCGGAAAATGATCCTCTCCGCTAATTCCTCGCGGGAAATCTCTTTCCCGAGGATCTTTGCCATGGAGGTCATCCTTCCCCCCACAAGGCCACAGGGATCCATCAGGTCGAAGTATTTCAGATCCGTTTCATAGTTTAATGCAAATCCGTGAAATGAGACCCACCGTTTGATCGCCACACCGATGGAGGCTATCTTGTTGCCATTCGCCCAGACGCCACGATTATGAGGATCTTTGTCTCCTTCGATCCCAAAATCCCTTAGAACGTGGAGGATCACTTCTTCCAGCTGATCAACGTACCGAATGAGACGATATCCATAGTCCTTTAAGTCGAGGAGGGGATAGACCACCATCTGTCCAGGGCCGTGGTAAGTGATATCCCCGCCCCTCTCCACATGGAAGATGGGAATCTTCATCGCTTCCAGAATCTCTGGAGAAACTCTGAGGTGGATGCGATGGCCGCGCCTTCCCAATGTGATCACATGAGGATGTTCGACCAGGAGGAGAAGATTAGGCAATTCGCCCTCTGCACACCCCAACCAGAGATGGCGTTGAAGCTCCCATGCCCTCTCGTAATCCATCAGGCCCAGATCGATGATGTATCCTCTGCGGTCCATCCTCTTAACCCTTAAATCCGAAATTCGAATATCGAAACTCGAAACAATTTCGAGATTCAAATGACCAAATTTTCAAAACCTACAATAATCCTTATTACGAATGTTGCATTCAGGTAATTTGAATTTGTTTCATGCCTCCTATGTCGCGCTTCGTATTTTATCCTTGCCGCGTCCATCTCAATCTCGGCCTTCTTGCGGCCAGGACCTCGTCGAGCCTCCGCATTTTAACCTTCTGCGGCGCCTCTCGAAGAAGATCTGGATTCTCCTCTGCTTCTTTAGCAATCTCGATCATCGTCTCAATAAATCGATCGATGTTTTCCTTGCTCTCCGTCTCTGTGGGTTCCGTCATCAGCGCACCCTTGATAACCAAAGGGAAATAGATCGTTGGAGGATGAAAGCCATAATCGATCAGCCTTTTAGCAATATCGAGGGTACTGACATGAAATCTTTCTTGAAATCGATCTGTAAAAACACACTCATGCATGCAGGGCCGATCATACGGAAGATAATAATGGTCTTTTAACCTTTTCATCAAGTAGTTGGCATTGAGCACGGCCATTTCACTCACCCTTCTGAGTCCCTCTGATCCCATCGAGAGGATGTAGGCATACGCTTTAATCAAGACTCCGAAGTTCCCATAGAAAGCCTTCATCTTTCCAATGCTGTGTGGTCGATCGTAATTCAGGCGGTAGATTTCTCCATGCTTTTCAATCGCCGGAATTGGGAGAAAAGGTGCAAGCTCTTTTTTTATGGCCACTGGACCAGCGCCAGGGCCTCCTCCACCATGAGGTGTTGAAAAGGTTTTATGGAGATTGATGTGAACCAAATCCACTCCCAAATCACCCAGTTTTACGATCCCCATCAGGGCATTGAGATTGGCTCCGTCACAGTAGACGAATCCTCCCTTACGATGGACAATCTCAGCAATCTTGCTCAGGTGCTCCTCGAAAAGACCTAAGGTGTTTGGGTTGGTCACCATAATGGCTGCCACTTCTTCATCCATCAGCTCAGCCACCTTTTCCAGAGGGACGATCCCTTTCTCATTCGATTTGACCTCCACCATCTGGTAGGAGGCGACGGACGAGGTGGAGCAGTTTGTCCCATGGGCCGTGTCGGGGACTAAAACTTTTTTCCTCTTCTCACCGCGGTCTTGGAGACAGGATTTGATCATCATCATCCCCGCCAATTCACCCTGAGCTCCCGCAGCCGGTTGAAGGCTAACACAATCCATCCCTGTGATCTCTGCGAGAAACCCCTCCAGTTCATACATTAATCTCAGTATCCCTTGAGAGAGATCTTCAGGCTGATAGGGGTGGATGGTGGCAAATCCGCTCATCTTTGCGACTTCCTCATTCACCTTTGGATTATACTTCATCGTGCACGAGCCCAATGGATAAAACCCGCTATCGACCCCGTAATTCCATTGCGAAAGTCGGGTGAAGTGACGGACGACCTCGACCTCGCTCAATTGGGGAAAGTCATCTAACTCCTTTCGGAGAAGAGAAGGAGGAACGAATTTTTCAGGGGTCATCTCTTCCACATCCCACCGGGGCAGGGAATAACCTTTTCTCCCGTCCCCGCCCTGTTCGAAGATCAGAAGTTCGTCCTGAACGAGTCCGGTATCTCTCTTTCCCATAATATCAACTACTCCGGTAAAGCCCGTGGTGCATACTGTGAAAGAATAGTCTAATAGTCGTTAGTCTTATAGTCTTTTAGTTAACTACATGACCATCTGACTATAAGACTACTCGACTATAAGGCTTTCTCCAATGCTTCGGCCCAGCCGTCGATCTCTTCTTTGGTCTTCATCTCCGTCACAGTGACGAGAAGGTGATGATTCATCTCAGGGTAAAATCTTCCCAAGGGGAATCCACCCAAAATCTTTTTCCCTTTCAACCCCTCCAAAACCCTTTCCGGCTCCCCTTGAATCCTCAAGATAAACTCATTGAAGGTGGGAGAAGAAAAAACGAGTTTACAACCGCGGATTTGAGAGGCTACCTTCTTGGCGTATTCTGCCTTGCTCAGATTCATCAGGGCCAGTTCTTTCAGGCCTCTCTTTCCAAGGCAGGAAAGAAAGATGGTCGCCATCAGGGCGCAGAGCCCTTCATTCGTGCAGATATTGGAAGTCGCCCTTTCTCTCCGAATGTGCTGTTCTCTTGTCGCAAGCGTGAGGACGAAACCTCGCTTTCCTTCCAAGTCAACGGTTTCCCCGACTAATCGCCCGGGCATATTTCGAACGAACTTCTCCCGGGTGGCAAAAATCCCAAGGTAAGGGCCCCCGTATGAAAGGGGAATGCCAAAACTCTGACCTTCCCCTGCGACAATATCCGCTCCCTCCTCTCCAGGAGGTTTCAGAATCCCGTAAGCGACGGCTTCGCTGAAACCAACGATCATCAATCCTCCGGCCTCATGAGCCTTATCGGCCATGGGGTGGAGATCTTCGACGACACCAAAAAAGTTGGGGCTTTGAATGACGACTCCACTCACTTCCCCATCGAGAAGATCAGACAATCTTCTTTCATCTGTCCGACCCTCATCTTTCTTATAGGGGATCAGAATGATTTCCTGTTGATCAGGATCGATGTAGGTCTGGATGACCTTCCGATATTCCGGATGGACCGCCTCTGATAGCAGGATTTTCCTCCGTTTTGTCACTCGCCCGGCCATCAATACCGCCTCTGCTAAACTGGAGGCGCCATCATACATCGAGGCATTCGAAACCTCCATGCCCGTCAATTGACACACCAACGTTTGATACTCGAAGATCGTCTGCAATGTTCCCTGACTGATCTCGGGTTGATAGGGAGTATAGGCCGTGTAAAATTCGGACCGGGAAATCAGAGCAGAAACGACGGAAGGAATAAAATGATGATAGGCCCCTGCGCCGAGGAAACTGCTATAGGCCGGTGACTGAAGCTCTTGAAGGTGGCGGAGGAGGTCGGGTTCAGAGAGAGGCTCAGGAAGGTTTAAAGGTTTGGAGAGTCTGTATTCTTTGGGAATCACCTCGAAGAGGTCTTCTACCTTCTTCGCACCCACAAATTTGAGCATCGTCTGAATATCCTCTTGGGTATGAGGGATATAACGCATGAAATCCTTCATCTATTCTTCCTTGGGCAAAGACCCTTGATAAGCTTCAGACGTCAGAAGTCCTTTTAACTCTCCCTTGTCCCGGAGTTCCATCTTTAGAATCCATCCTTTTCCATACGGATCTTCATTGATGAATTGAGGGCTATCCTTAAGGATAACGTTTGTTTCTGTCACTTTGCCGGTAACCGGAGAGAAGAGATCAGCCGCAGTCTTGACCGACTCCACCACTCCAATGCTTTCCCCTTTGTTGAACCCGGATCCTATCTCCGGAAGTTCCACATAAACGATATCCTTTAGCTGACCTTGAGCATAGTCTGTCAGTCCAACCGTCACCTGGTTTCCTTCATTTTTCACCCATTCGTGCGTATCCGTGTAAAGCAACTCTTCAGGGAACTTCATTGCACCTCTCCTCTCCATCCCCTGGCTCTTTTAGGGAATCCTACCGACATTTAAACCATATTATTACAGATGTTCTGGGAAAATCCAAAGTTCGAATATCGTGCGAAGCATCCCGCAGGGATCCATCCAAAATAAATCTTTGAAAAGGGGAAAAGCTCAAACGTTAGAATCCCTTCCCGGGCTGAGGCTTCGGCAGGCAGGGGCTTTGACAATTGACCTTACTTCATTCCATCTATTGAGCCTTACTCTCCCAGATAGGCTTTTTTGACCTCTTCATTCTGTGCTAATTCCTTTGCATTTCCCTCCAACATGATGTTGCCCGTCTCCAAGACATAGCCCCGGTGAGCATATTTGAGGGCGATGCGCGCGTTCTGCTCCACGAGCAGAATCGTGGTCCCCTGTAGATTGATCTCCTTTAAAACGCGAAAGAGTTCGTACATTAAAAAAGGAGCAAGCCCCATGGAGGGCTCATCCAGAAGCATCATTCTCCCTCCGGTCATCATGGCACGAGCCACGGAGAGCATCTGCTGTTCCCCGCCGCTCAGGGTATCCGCCCTCTGATGGCGGCGCTCCTCCAACCTTGGAAAGAGGCCAAAGATCCACCTGGCTTTCTGCTGAATCTGCTGATGATCCTTATGGGCATAGGCTGCAATCTTCAGATTTTCCCAGACCGTCAGATTCCCAAAGATCCTCCTCCCCTCCGGCACCAGAGAGATCCCCAGGCGACTCACGACGTGATGCGGCGAAAACTGTCTAAGATCTCGACCCTCAAAGATCATCTTCCCTGAGCGATAGGCCGGGGCTTCCGGAGGAGGGAGACGCATGATGCTCATCAGCGTTGTCGATTTCCCGGCGCCATTGGCGCCGATGAGGGTAACCATTTCCCCCTCCTTCACCTCGAAGGTGATTCCATGAAGGGCCTCAATCGCGCCATAGCCCACGTGTAGATCTTCAACGGACAAAAGCATCAGTCGATCTCTTTTCCCAGATAAGCCTCGACCACGCGGGGGTTGCTCTGGATTTCTTCTGGTCTTCCGTGGGCAATCGTCTCTCCGAAATCTAATACCTGAATTCCCTCACAAAGGTTCATCACCACTCTCATCTCGTGCTCAATGAGCCAGATGGTAAGGTTGAACTCTCTACGGATCCAACGGATAAGCCCGATCAGGGCCTCCTTCTCGCCGAGGTTCATGCCGGCAGAAGGTTCATCTAAAAGGAGCAGCTTGGGGCGTATGACAAGAGCTCGAGCAATTTCCACCTTGCGCTGGAGGCCATAAGGAAGGTTTTTCGCCAGTTCTTCCGTATAATCCCGGAGTCCCATTATTTCGAGGACCTCTTCTGATTTTCGATCGATCCCTTTTTCCTCTCTGCGGTATCGGGAAGTCTGAAAGATCGCATCGAGAAATCCGTAACTCAATTTGGTGTTGTGGGCGACCCGAATGTTGTCGAGGACTGTCATTTCAGGCCAGAGGCGGATGTTTTGAAATGTCCTGGCGACCCCCATGGCTGTCACCTGATGAGGATAGCGTCTTACCAGGTTTCGTCCCTCAATCCTCACTTCTCCTTGGGTAGGATGGTAGACCCCGCAGATCAGATTGAAGATCGTGGTTTTGCCGGCTCCGTTGGGGCCGATCAAGCCCATCAATTCTCCCCCCTCAAAGGTGAGATTGAAATCAGAAACAGCCCTCAGCCCTCCAAAAAAATGGGTGAGTCCGCGTACCTCAAAGAGCGCCATGAACCTCCTCCCTAGATCCAAAAATGCGTTTCAGACGCGGGAAGACATCCGTCAGCTCACGGTGTCCAAGCAACCCTTCTGTTCGAAAGAGCATCAGGAGAATCAGGATCAACGGCACGACCACCCACTTATAAAGTTGCAGAGGCCTCAGGATTTCAAGGAGGAGAGTGAACAGGACGGCACTGAGCACGGATCCGCTCAAGGACCCCATCCCTCCTAAATAGACCATCACAAGGGCTTCGGTCGATTTCATAATCCCGAAGCTGCCGGGGTTGATGTAACCCAGGATGTGGGCAAAGAGCCCTCCTGCCAGCCCCGCGAGCCCCGAAGAGAGCATAAAGGCCACCATCTTTGCCCTTCGAGTGTTGACGCCCATAATCTCAGCAGCAATCTCGTCCTCACGAATGGCAATAATTCCCTTACCGTATGTGGAGGAGACAAACCGCTTGATGAGCAAAATAGCCAGAAAAGCAAAGATCCATGTCCAGATCATCATCCAAGGGATATCCGCCACCGCTTTCATCCCATTGACCACCCGGCCCATCCCC
>CAYGWV010000038.1:0-18586 GCA_964353925.1 uncultured Syntrophaceae bacterium
GCAAGAGAATTAGGTGTTGATATTAATAAAGTACAGGGCACGGGGTCTGAAGGCCGGGTGTTGGAAAAGGATGTGAGGCAGCTTGCGGAAGGTAAAGCGAAACCCGTTGAAGAAGTGAAGAAACCTGCAAAGGTTAAAAAATATGACTTGTATGGATATGTTGAACGTATTCCTTTGCGAGGGGTCAGGCGATCTATAGCCAAAGCCATGGTGAAGTCGATGTATACGGCGCCCCATGTCTCGGCAATGGATGAAGCGGATGTCACAGAACTTTGGCAAATCAGGGAAAAGGAGAAAAAAGTTGCAGAGAGTAAAGGGATTAAATTGACCATCCTTCCATTCGTCATCAAGGCTGTCATCGCTGGTCTGACCGAACATCCTTATCTCAATGCAACGTTGGATGATGACAGTGAAGAGATTATCCTCAAAAAATATTTCAATATTGGTCTTGCGACAGATACACCTGAAGGGTTGATGGTCCCGGTGGTGAAACTTGCGAAAGAGAAATCGATCTTCGAGCTGGCACAGGAATCGGCTCAACTGGCAGAAAAGGCAAGGAACAGAACCATTGATCTGGCTGACCTGAAGGGTGGCACCTTTACCATCACCAACTACGGGGCGGTACGCGGGATCTATGGGACCCCGATCATTAATCATCCTGAGGTGGCCATCCTTGGCATCGGGAAGATTCAGGAGAAACCAGTAGTCCGGGACGAAAAAGTAGTTATCCGAAGAATCCTTCCCTTATCCCTCTCCTTCGATCACCGGGTGGTAGATGGCGCTGAAGCAGCCCGCTTCCTTAATACGGTGATCGCGCGCCTCGAAGACCCCGATCTGATCCTGTTGGAGACTTGAGGGGTCCTAGCCACTCCTCCTCGATCCCTGCACCCTGCCTCGTGCAGGGATCCGGATAAAATTTCTTCATACGATGGACAGCAAGAATTCATAATGAAACACTTGACAAATCCCTTCTGTTGACTTAAAATCAGCAGTAACTGATATTTCAGAATATTTATAATTGTCAGAAATCACCGGGGTGGGAGGTGATCACATGCCCAAAAAAAATCAGAAGGTCTGTTGCTCCCCAGTGGGAATGGAAGAGAATTGTTGCAGAGTTGAATCGGTGATCAGCGTCGATGAACGAGGACAGATGGTGCTTCCCAAAGAATTGAGAGATAGGGCAAATATCCGCGCAGGGGATAAGATGGCCGTTATCAGTTGGGATAAAGGGGGGGAGGTCTGCTGCATCTATTTAATCAAGGCAGAGCGTTTGGCAGAGCGGGTGAAGGATTTTCTCGGCCCCATGATGAAAGGGATGGCCGAGTAGAAATGGTCATTGTGCAATTTAACATCATAGGAGAATTCTCATGGATGAAACAAAGAATTGTGAACCGGAGTTACAGAGTCAGAAACTTGAACTCGTAAACTGCTGACCTCCAAAAGATACGGCTCAGGTGAGCCTTCCCAGTCTAAAGCAACCTTTTGTCATGGGTTCAATTCAGACCTCTGTGGGACCTGTGCCCCAAGTGTGTTCCTCTCTGACTTGGGCAGATCGTTGCGGGTCCTATAAGGCACGCTGGGGGATAGGCCGCATGCATTATACCATCGAGCCCGGCCTTTATGCCTTGGGAAAGCCTGATGAGGGATCCTCGGTCTTGGTCACGGCGAATTACAAGATGAGCTTTGACAAACTCCGGCAGGCATTACCCGGCCGGGACGTGTGGATACTGGTTTTGGATACGCGAGGGATCAATGTCTGGTGCGCTTCGGGCAAGGGGACCTTCGGGACGAGCGAACTGATCGGTCGAATCGAATCGAGTGGCCTGGCGCAAATAGTCTCACATCGGGAGTTAATATTGCCTCAATTGTCCGGCCCGGGCGTTGCAGCCCATCAGGTTAAGAAATTATCTGGCTTCAAGGCGACTTATGGCCCGATACGTTCAAAGGATCTGACCGCTTTCTTGGATACCGGACTTAAGGCGACGTCTGAAATGAGGCTCAAAACCTTTACGACATGGGAGCGTATGGAACTCATACCCATGGAACTCATGGGAGCCCTTAAACCAGGATTCCTGGTTATCCTCATCTTCTTTCTCCTGGCTTTCGTTGGGAGATCAAGGGAGGGTTGGATCAATGCTTTAAACCATAGTCTATTCTCTGTCCTCGCCCTTCTGGCCGCTATTCTGGCTGGTGCGGTCTTAACCCCTCTATTGCTGCCATGGCTGCCGGGCCGGGCCTTTTCGGTCAAAGGACTTAGCCTTGGAGCTCTCTTCGCTGCCATGGGCGCTGCCTGTTACTGGGGTGGCTGGATAACAAAGGTGGGCGGTCTCGAGATATTGGCTTGGGTCCTTCTCATCCCTGCCCTCGCGGCCTATCTGGCGATGAATTTCACAGGGGCTTCAACTTATACGTCTCTTTCTGGTGTAAGAAAAGAAATGCGGTGGGCTTTGCCGCTGGAGATGGGTGCTGGGATTGTGGGAATTATTCTCTGGCTTGGATCACAATTTATCGCGTAAGGAGTTCAAATGATGGATCGATTGATTTATCTTAGGGATGTGGTCACATTAAGGCTTGATCAGAAAAAATGTATGGGGTGCGGGATGTGTCTTTTGGTTTGTCCCCATGCCGTTCTGAGCTTAACCAACGGAAAGATTGAGATTGTGAACAGAGATGCTTGCATGGAATGCGGCGCCTGCGTCAAAAATTGCCCTGTCGAAGCTCTGGGCGTGCGTTCGGGGGTGGGCTGTGCAGCAGCAGTCATCAACTCCATGCTGGGCCGTAAAGAATCTTCCTGCTGTTGCACGATAGATTCCAAAGAAAAACCAGATGATCGAACAGAATGCTCTCAAGACATGAATGGTCCAAACTGCTGCTAGACGAGGGCTGCGGTAGTGAAAAAGGTATGAGGTGGGACGGCGGAGAAATGAAGATGAACGCGAAGGCATTAGCTACGAAAAGATAAAGGACAAGGAATACCATGGTCTGGCGCTTTTTTTCTTGGACAGAGCATGATGTTGCAACTCGATGGACTCTGGAGGAATAAGACTTTTCAGATATTCTTCGTATCGGAGAACAATGTTTTTCGGATCGAGGGTGAGATATTTGGCGTAAACATTCAGGTATCCTTTCACATAAGGGGTAGGAGGAAGAAGCTCACATCTGCCTTCTTCGATGGCTTTGAGGTGGTGCTGCTTTATCTTGGTGAACTTAGAGACTTCTTCAAGCGAGATGTTTCGTGTCTCCCTTTCTTTTCTTAGAAATTTCCCCAGAGACTCCATAATTGTGATGCCGAAGAGGATACTGATTGTTATTTGGTTGTTTGCGCTCTCATAAACATAAGTAATGGCCGGAAAAGACTCAATTTAATCAGAAGCAATTGCTATGCCAAAGAATAAAAATTGTAATAGATTGAAACTTAAGAATATTCGGAAGAGGAAGAATCAATGAGGTACCATTTTGTGCCAAATTTCGGCTAAATTGCGACAATTCTTCTAAGAGGTACCGAGAATATAAACTAAAGACTAGAAAGGATGGCTATTTTCGGCATATAGATATGCATTGCTTTTTCAACCGATATTCATTCATTAGATTCATGCCCGTTTTAATCTGAGAATTTTCTTCTTGCATTTATGAAGGAAATCCCCTCATCCCTTCCCTCTCCCCTTGGAGACTGTGTCGCAATTCACCGCTCGCCCTTCGACACGCTCAGGACGAACGGCTAAGTAATTGATATTTAATGTCCCGTGGTCCGTTCGTGGTGAGCCTGTCGAACCATGAACGGACTTACGACACAGTCTCCAAGGGGAGAGAAAAGGGTGAGGGAGGCGTTAGATTTTAAGGAGGTGCCCCATGGATGGAAGAAGAGAGGGAATTGGTGACCTGTATCATCAAGAGACAAAATACCGAAGAGAATCCGTGCCGCGAGGAGGACTCGATTGGGCCCATCAACCCCCTCCCTATAAAGAATTTTCTCATGCATTAAACCGTTTTCCTATTCGTCCGCTTGATCAAAAGGGTGGAAAATCCCTCTGGGAGACGATTGCTCAAAGGCGATCCGTCAGAGAATTTTCTAACCAATCCGTCTCTTTCTTTGAGATTTCTCAATTGATCTGGGCTACTCAAGGGATTACCTTGAAGGCTCGGGGGTTTGATTTCAGGGCTTCGCCCTCTGCCGGTGCCCTTTACCCGATTGAGACTTATCTCGCCGCGAACCGAGTCGAAGAAATTCCACCAGGGCTCTATCATTACGATGTGAGAGAGACCCAGTTAGTCCTTTTGAGGGAAGGCCATTTTGGTCCAGAGTTTTCTCAAGCTGGATTGGGTCAAGAGATGCTCGAAGAAGCGGCTTGCGTCTTCGTCTGGACAGCCATTGTCGAGCGATCGAAGTGGAAATATCGAGAGCGGGCCTATCGTTATATTTACATGGATGTGGGACATATTGGCCAGGCCCTCTATTTAGCTGCCACAGCATTGGACCTTGGTTGCTGCACAGTGGGTGCTTTCTTTGATGAAGAGGTAGACCGTGCGATAGGTGTGGATGGGAAGAATGAAATTTCTGTCTATCTTGGAGCTGTAGGCCATGTTAAATAAAAGAGATCCGTCCCTCTTGTATAAAATGGAAGGAAACGTTGATCCATTTTGGGGCATGCTAACAGCAGTAGAGATTCAATCTCAAAATACAGTATTTCTGATACTAAAGTACATATTTACCCCTATTTACTTTCCAGACCTTTATGATTAATTTTTTAGAAAGGCGTGAAGGGATCATTTTTAAGGTGAATCCGTTAACATTTTGATGGAGGTAAATATGGTGGCAAAAAAAAGTTTATTGTTAATTTCTTTCTTTATCGTTCTCTCAGTTGGGTGCGCCACAGCCCCTCCTGTTCGAGATGCGCTCAAAGAAGACCTCAAAGTCCCAGCCGGTAAGATTGAAGGAAATCAATTCACAGGGATTCGGTATCCCTTTAATGTCTCAGTTCCTTCCCACTGGAAGATGGCATTGGAATTCCCTGATTTCTTGGAAGAATTAGGGTATGAGAGGTCTTCTCCAACGGATAAGGAACAGACGGAATTGTATGTTTACCATCCAGAAACAAAATCGAGTATTCAATTCGATCTCACGCCAGCAGGTCGGTATGCAACCTTCAATCAGGCAAAGATCGAGTGGCTTGTTACTGTTGCAACCGATAGTCTCAAGTCAGAAATAGAAAAGGATTATGGAAAGGATGTAAAGGTTGAGGTCGGTCCTACTGAACCGATATCCTTAAAAGGTGTCCGATTTGCAGCAAAAAAATATGCAACCTATACCGCGAGGGGGCTGAAACGGGAACAAGGGTGGATTTATGGTTTTACAGAGCCTTATCAGATTTTCATCCTCTATATGATATTGGAAAGGGAAGGTACAAGCGACCGTGAGGATTTAAAGAAGATACTCGATTCTTTTGAGGTGATTTCAAAGAAGTAAAATAAAGGGAGAAAGGAGAAATGAAGAATGGCAACAAAATCGACGGCAAAAGTTTATAAGTGTAGAACTTGCGGGCTGGTCACCACCGAAAAAGGTCATCTCTGTCGTCCTAAAGAGGTGAAGAAAGCATACACCTGTGAGTATTGCGGCATCACCGTTAGTGATCCAAGGCATGTCTGCAAGCCGAAGGTCGCAAAATTGAATTACGTCTGTGATGCCTGTGGTCGGGTGGCAGTAGGCAAAGAGGAAGTGTGCCAACCCAAGAAGATAAAGAGTTAGATTGAGGAATTGCGAATTCGGGGATTGGCAGTTTATTGCTCATCGAAAAGTCCGTCTTGAAGGGGCCCCTCAAACATCATCGTTTGAAGGGCCTTGATTTTTTAGAGTTCATGGTTTCTAATTGAGATATTAAGGTTCGATGGAGGGCCAGATGGAGAAGGTGGAACTGAAGAAAGGGATTTATTGGGTTGGAGCGATCGATTGGAATATAAGAGATTTTCATGGCTATTCCACTTCTTATGGAACAACTTATAACGCTTATTTAATCCTGGATGAAAAGAATGTTCTTGTGGATACGGTGAAGGCTCCTTTCTATCTCGAGATGTTGGGACGGATATCAGAGATCATCGATCCCTCAAAAATTGATGTGGTTGTTTCGAATCATATAGAGATGGATCACTCCGGTTCGCTCACTCCGATGGTCGAACGGATCGGAAACCCTACCGTCATCTCCTCTGAGAGGGGACAGAAGGGTCTGATAAAGCATTATAAGAAATCGCTGAAATTCAAGACCGTGAAGAGCGGGGAGACGTTTTCCATCGGTCATCGGACCCTCACCTTTGTGGAGGCTCCGATGCTTCACTGGCCGGATAGCATGTTTACTTATATCAAAGAAGATCAGCTTCTTTTGCCAAATGATGCTTTCGGCCAGCACGTGGCCTCTTGCCAAAGGTTTGAGGACGAGGTGGGAGAAGAGGTGATGAAACACGCCGCAAAATATTATGCCAATATCCTCTGGCCTCTGGCGCCACTCATTTTGAAAAAAGTGGACGAAGTGGTGAAGATGGGAATCCCCATCGATATGATTGCGCCCAGCCATGGTCTCATCTGGAGAAAGAATCCCGGCCGAATCATTGAGGCCTATGTGGACTGGAGCCAGGGAAAAGCTGGAAATAAAATCCTTGTGATCTACGATACGATGTGGGGAAGTACGGAAGGCATTGCCAAGGCCATCCTCAGAGGCTTGATTGACGAGGGAGCTGAAGCGAAGTTACTCCATCTCCGATCCAATCACCGGAGCGATATCATCGAAGAGATGCTGGAGGCAAAGGGGATCCTTTTGGGCTCTCCCACTTTGAATAACGGGATGTTTCCTACGATGGGAGATTTTCTAACTTACATGAAAGGGCTGAGACCAAAGGGAAAGGTCTTCGGCCTCTTTGGATCGCATGGATGGGGAGGAGGAGCGATCAAAGAAATGAGAAAGGCTCTCGAGCCAGAGAAATTTGAGATTTGGGAAAAGGAGCTTCCTGTCCAATTTGTTCCAGATCCGGAAGAATTAAAAAACGCGATTCAATTCGGAAAAGAATTTGCCCGGAAAGTCCTAGGCAAATAGCAATTTGGAGATTGCGAATTTAGGAATTTCGAATTTAGGGATTGTTAAAATTCAGGGATTCAGGAATTCGGAAATTGAGGGATTTAATTCCTTGAGCTTTTAATTCCTCAATTCCTTAATCCCTCAATCGGTGAATTAGGGCTTAACTGAGGGTTTGGGAATGCCGGAGGAAACAGCCTATAATCAGATTGTGATGGACCATCTGAAGCATCCGAGAAATATGGGCGAGATGGAGAACCCGGATGGACTCGGAGAAGCTCAGAATCCAGTCTGCGGGGATACGATGCGGCTTTTTATCAAAGTGGAGACGGGTCGGATCATTGATGCGAAGTTTCTAACCTTTGGGTGTGGGGCGGCCATCGCCTCTTCGAGCATGACGACAGAGATGATCAAAGGAAAAACGATTGATGAGGCTCTTATGATTTCAGACCAGGTGATCGCCGAAGCCCTCGGTGGACTTCCACCCTCCAAAGTTCATTGCTCCGTCCTGGCAGAGAAAGCGATCCATGCGGCTGTGTCAGATTATCAGAAAAGGAGAGGGGGGTGATCCATTGATCAAAAAGGAGTCTGCTCTCCATTTATTAAGAAAGCTGGTCCAAGAATCGCCTGCGGATCAGACAGAAGCCATCCTCTTAACAGAAGACTCCTCACTGACCCGTTTTGCCGGCTCTGCCGTTCACCAGCACGTGGCGGAGAGAAACCAGACGATCGTCCTCCGAGTGGTTTTGGAGAAAAAGATTGCAGTGGTCACAACCAATATCTTTCAGCCGTCTTCGGTCAGGCAATCTCTTCAGAAAGCAATTTCTCTTGCTAAGGTTCAACAACCCAACGATGAATTCATTTCTTTGCCAGGACCGAAACCCATTCCTGAGATCGAGACCTTCTCCAAAAATAGGAGTCGCCTCACGCCCCATCAGAAGGTGAGGATGGTTAAAAGCCTCTTGAGACGAGTGAAGGAGAAGGGATGCAAGGCTTCCGGCGCCTTTTCGAATGGAGAGGTTGTGCTGGCAGTGGTCAATTCACTCGGGGTGGAGGCCTATCAGAAATTTTCTGACCTGTTCCTCCATCTGATCGTGGAAAATGAAAAGAGTTCTAGTTATGCGGGTTTCGTGGCAAGGAACCCTGACCAATTAGATGTCGATTCTTTAGCTCAAGAGGCGATCGGAAAGACATCCAGGGAAGAACCGATTCAGATTGAACCAGGCGAGTACGAGGTTATTTTAGAACCTTATGCGGTGAGTGAGCTCTTGTCTTTTTTGGGCTATTTAGGCTTCCATGCGCTGGCGGTACAAGAAGGCCGAAGTTTTTTCTCTAATCGGTTCGGGGAAAAAATGGTGGATGAAAAAGTGACAATTTACGATGACGGTCTTGACCCAGAAGGATTGCAAGTTCCGTTCGACTTCGAAGGTGTTCCGAAGAAGAAGGTCACCTTTCTTGACAGAGGGGTGGCGAAAGAGGTGACTTATGACTCCTTCACAGCCGGGCGAGAAGGAAAGAATTCCACCGGACATGGTTTGATCGCACCCAATACGGCAGGGCCCATTCCCATCAACCTTTTTATGAAAGAAGGGGAATCTTCCCTGGAAGGAATGATCCGATCTGTTCGAAGAGGGATTTATGTGACTCGATTCCATTATACCAACGTCGTGGAACCCATGAAAGCCGTGATCACCGGGATGACCCGGGATGGGACGTTCTTGATTGAAGGAGGGGAGATTACAAGACCGATCAAGAATCTGAGGTTTACTGAATCCATCCTCAAGGCTCTTTCTCGTGTCACGGCTACCTCGAAAGACCGAAAAATCTGCTCTGAGGGGACGGTCTACTCTAGGCGTTTTGTCACCGGCACAGTCGTTCCAGCTATCAAAATTGACGGGTTCAATTTTTCGGGGGTATCCGCCTTATGATGAATAAAGGGTTCAAGGGGTTCGGGGTTCAAGTGAACTGCATAAGAGACCTAATGAATTGGTTAAAATGAGTACTGGAGCCCTTGAACCCATTTGAAACGTTTTCCTTAACAGGGAGTATCTAATGAAGCATCTTATCCAGAATATTCTTGATATCGCAAGGCTGAAGAAGGTGCCGTACGCGGATATTCGAATCGTCCGTCGTCAGAATGAAGAGATCGAAGTGAAGAACGGGAAGGTGGAGGCTTTGATCCATGATGAGGATTTCGGCTTCGGAATAAGAGTCCTTTTCCAAGGTGCCTGGGGATTCGCCTGCAGCTCAAAAGTGACCCAGAAAGAGATGGAGACCGTTTTGGGGAAGGCGCTAAAGATTGCCAAAGCCAGTTCAAAGGCCAAAGGGAAAGAAATCCTTTTCCCATCTATTTCTCCGGTCACAGATTGTTATAAGACCCCAATTTCTATTGATCCATTTGATGTTGCTCCGGAAACAAAAATTAATCTTCTTCTTAAGGCCGATGAGATGATCCGGAGAAATAAAAAGGTGAAGATCTCAGAAACCTTTTTGGGTTCTTACAAGACAGAGAAAACGTTTGCATCCACGGAAGGGTCCTATATCGAGCAGGAGATTGTTGAATGCGGAGCAGGGATTGCAGCGACTGCCATTGAACGTGACGAGGTTCAGGTCCGATCCTATCCCAACTCTTTTCGGGGGAATTTTGCTACCCAGGGTTATGAGTGGATTGAAAGATTAGCCCTTGCCGACCAGGCAGAGAGGGTGGCTGAGGAGGCTTCGCAGCTCCTTACCGCAAAACCTTGTCCTTCAAAGACCACCACGCTGATATTGGATAGCTCACAGTTGGCCCTTCAGGTTCACGAATCCGTTGGCCATCCCATTGAACTGGATCGAATCCTCGGGACCGAGGCCAGTTATGCCGGCACCAGTTTTCTAAAACCAGAGATGGTGGATCATTTTAAATACGGCTCAGAGTTGGTGAATGTCGTTGCCGATGCCACTTATCCTGGTGGGTTGGGAACCTTCGGATATGACGATGAGGGGATAAGGGCTCAGAGGGTTCCCATTATCTCTCACGGGATCTTGGTCAACCTTCTGACATCAAGGGAGACGGTCCACCATCTGGGAAGGGAAAGTAATGGAACGATGAGAGCCGATGGCTGGAATCGAATTCCCCTGATCCGGATGACGAACATCAATCTGGAACCCGGAGAATGGACATTAGATCAGATGATCGCCGATACGGAGGAAGGGCTTTTCTTGACGACCAATCGAAGTTGGTCGATTGACGACAAGAGGATCAACTTCCAATTTGGAACTGAAATCGGCTGGGAGATCAAAAACGGTAAACTGGGTGAGATGATCAAGAATCCCACGTATACCGGGATTACTCCAAAATTCTGGAGTTCTTGTGATGCCATCGCGGATAGAAATCACTGGCAGATGTGGGGGACACCCAATTGCGGTAAAGGTGAACCAGGGCAAGTGGCTCATGTGGGACACGGTGCAGCACCCGCGAGGTTTCGTAATGTGCAAGTGGGAGTGATGAAATAATACCGCCCAAGTTTAAAAGTTTCGAGTCATGTCCCTCCTCATCCTCTACTTCGAGGAGGGAGGGGCGGCGGTTTTAAAAAGATTCTTAACTATTTCGTACTCTTCCATCATCGCCTTCTTGAACTCCCCAGCCGGTTTATAATCCTCCAGGGCTCCAAGAGTCTGGACGGTTTTGGCCACATCAGCCGATTTAATCGATTTCTCCAAAGCAGAGGCCAGAACCTTCTTTACAGGATCAGGAACCCCGGCCGGAATAAAGAATCCGAACCAGACTGAGGACATGTCACGTTTATATCCTAATTGGGTCAGTGTTGGAATCTGGGGATACTCGGGAATTTTTTTGGAGGTCAGAAGAATACGAACTTTGCCGGCCTGCAACTGAGGTTGAACCAATCCGAAGGAAGGAATGGCAACCTCCACGTGTCCGCCCAAAAGGGCTGTCAACCCTGGAGAGGCTCCCTTGTAAGGAATCATGTTGATCTCTGCCCCCGTTTCCGTACGAATGACCTCATAGCCGAAATGGCCCACGGAGCCCACCCCTGTTGAACTCCCCCGGATCTTTCCCGGGTTTTGGTTCATATAACTTACCAACTCCTGAAGAGATTTCCAGGGAGACTCAGGCTGTACGGCAATGAGCAAGGGAACAGAGACTGCCAAACATAAAGGCTCCAAATCCTGAAAGGGATTGTACGGAACATTCTCTGGATTCGCGGCATACGAATAAATGATGTTGGAATTGATGTAAAGAAGGGTGTAACCGTCCTTTTTCCCTTTTGCGACAAAATCGGCGCCTACCATCCCCGCCCCACCGGTCTTATTGACTGGGGGGACCGGGGTGTTTAAGATCTTGGCCATCTCCGCGCCGATCGCCCTGCCCGTTAAGTCGAGTGTGTCTCCAGGAGCCAAGGTGATCACCATCTGAATGGGCTGACTGGGATAGGTCTGAGCATAAGATGGGCAAATGATGGACGTTGAAAAACCAAGGATGATCAATCCAGCCAATAAACGTGCGGCCATTTTTTTCATACATTCCTCCCTTTGCTTCACATCATCTTTTCATTTTGAAAAGTCTCAACACATTCTCGCCAAGAATATTCCTCTTCTCTTCTTCAGGAATGTCCAAAGACTTCACGTTGGCAATGTACTCTCGGGTATCCCCAGAGTCCCGGAATTCGTAGGGATAATCGGTGCCAAAGGTGACGCGGTCTCGTCTCATCCCGTCAACGGAGGCTCGCATTACCACCATGGAGCCTCCGAAGCCTGCCGAATCAAAATAAATCTTATCAAATCGGTTATGAAAGTCATCCCACAGTCCCCATTCCTTCAACTCTCTTGGAGTGAGGCCGTGGCCTTTCACCCCTTCAGGAAGATTCCATCCCTCGGGCTGATGGGAGGACAGGAGCCTCCATTTTAGAAAAGGCATTCCTCCTCCGAAGTGGGAGACCAGGAATTTCAGATCAGGGTACCTGGAAAATACTCCATAGAGGATCTCCACCACGCACTTTGCAATATCATATTCTCTCGAGAGAGTGGTCGATAGGTCATATTTCACACCTCCCCAGAGGGGCCGTCTTAAGGTCGGATGAACCACCATAGGAACCTGGTAGGCACTAATTCTCTCATAGAGCGGCATCATTTCGTCAGAGTCAATCGTCATGTGAGAGTAAGAGGTGATGAGCGCAACACCCTGGAGCCCCAGAACCTCCATCGATCTTTTCAACTCATCCATGGCCTCAGCCCCCTGGTGGACAGGTACGTGTGCGCAGGTAAGGAACTTACCGGGGTACTCCTTCTGAATCTTGGCGTAACCGTCGTTAATCGCCCTGCAAGTTTCCAGGCCATTAGGGATCCAGGCGCCCATGCTCAGAAGGACCCTGTGGATACCACACGCCTCCATATAAGCTAATGTCTTTTCGACGTCTTGTATCAACCTTGAAGCTGTGGAAAATCGTCCGAGAATGAATGTGTAATCTCCATCCGCTGTCTTTCTTGCGTACTTAACAGCCTCTGAAGGAAGAAAATGATGATGGGTATCGACAACGATATAGTCAGTCATGCTCTCTTACCTCCGTAAATCTCGGCAGTTATTTATGGCAAATCAACATCGGCGAGGGAATCCTTAACCGGATCGCACCTTCTTGGGGACAATCCAGGACGCAGGCATTGCAGTGCCAGCACTCTTCGGGATAGGTGATCTTTGGCACCTTCTTCCTCTTCGAGCCAAAAAATACATCCTGAGGACAGATGTTAACACAGATCCCACAGGCAATGCATTGATTTTTGTCAATGATCGGAGGCATCGCTTTCCCCTTCTATCCCTTTACCTCTCTCCACTCGGTGACCGGCTTGTTCCCCTTTTTCTTACAGATGAGGATTTTTCCATCGAGCATGGGGTTTGTAAAGGGATAATCCAGACGGGCGACCTTGTCCCGTGTCTCTTCCCTTTCGCAAACAGCCGCAAAGATGACTTCGCCGATGTCAAGCAGGTTCAAGACTTCTAAACAATGCATCAGCTCGTGCTGGTTTTTTGCCATCAGGTTTCCACGGGCCTTCTTCTTCAGTCTCTGCAAGTGACGGGCGCCGGCCTCCAGCAGGCTCTCATACCGGGTCGATCCCGCATAATCGACCATGGTCTGATTGAGGGCAATATTCAACTCTTGCCAGGTTTCTCCTGTCTCACGCTGTCGGATCTCATCCAGGAAGGCTTTCTTCTTTTCCACACCCTTCCATTGGCGAATCGTCTGGCCTTTGACATTTTTCGCATGATGAGCAGCATTCTCACCCGCAATCCAGCCGAAAGTGGCTGCACAAGAGGCACCCCCAAAATACTCATCCCCCGCGGCATAAAGCCCTTTTAAAGAGGTTTCTGCCTGATGGTTGAAGTAGATTCCTCCCCGGGTGGTCATTTCGTAAGTCATAAATTCAACCGGATTCTTGCGGAGGTCAATTCCGTGCTCCTTCAAGTGACCCAGCAAGCCTGTATTCCCCTCATGGCTCATCCAATACATCATATATTGATAATCTTCGGGCGAAATGGACCTGCAGTCCATGTAGACGGGACCTTTGCCCGATCGGGTGTAATCCTCAAAAAGAGACTTGTACGAATCCGAAATGGGATCCCCATATCGCCGATTCGGTTTTTTCACGAAAGGACCCACGGGTCTATCTTGCGGATCTCTAAGAACACCCACCCACGTCCCTTTCCCACATCTGGCGAAGTATTTAGGACCGGCCCACCGCATGGGGATCTCCATATTGACCAATTCCGCTCCTGCCCGGTAGGCCATGGCTCTGCCGTCTCCGGTCGTATGCGGGGAATCAGCTCGATTGAACATCCAACCCGGCGTTGTTGCCGAATAGAGTCTCACGCACCCGCCTGTTCCCAGAACGACGCTCTTCGCCAGAAAGGTGATCAAACGATCAGCGCGGGTATCCACGCCGATCGCTCCGACGATGCCCCCCTCCCGAAGGAGATCAAAAACCATCATTCGATTGATAATCTCCACGCCCCTTTTTCGGGCTTCCCGGGTGAGAACCGGCTTTAGATTCTGTCCGGAATACTTTAAGGCGGTGAAAGGCCGTCCGGGGAATGTGTGCCCCGCAAATTCCCATCTTCCTTTGTACTTCATGGGAATTCCCCAGCGATCCCACAATTTGGCAATCTCAAAAGACCTCTCCATCCAGGTGCGTACAAATTCCTTGGTCCGCGTCCAGCCTGCCTGCGAATGGTGCACCTCTTGAACGACAGGTTCCATATCCGGGCCATGAAATTCCGGAATGTAAGCGCGAAAGTGGTCGCAGCCGGTTCCCGCAGAACCGCTGCGCAGCGTATTCGCCTTGTCAGCGAGGACAACTCTCGCTCCCGCTTCTCTGGCTCGTATGGCTGCCATGAGGCCCGCGATTCCTCCACCGACACACAAAACATCTGTTTCTACCGTCTTTTCGTTCACAGTGGACCCCTTCCTCGTGTGAAGATGCACTTGGGGCGACATCTTCAAATGTCAGGTTATTAATATTGGCATGAATTGTTTTGATATTCAAGAATCTATTCAGCCTCGTAATAGTAATAGTTTATTAGACCCAAGGCGCGGCTCCCTAAGGTTGCAATCGATCCGGTTCTAAAATCGCCATAAGTCTCCCCTGATCATTCAAATGATCCAATCCCATGAGATTTCCACGCCCGCCCGCCGAAACGCTCGTGCCTTGGCGAAGCCCCGCCTTGCAGGGCGCAGGAAGGTCAGCGCCCAGGCGCTTCACTACACTCCTCGCAATATCTACTTTATTTCTTTTTTTTAGTGAAGTCTTTGGCGTAGCCTTCTCGGAAACCTTCGAAAACTTTCTCAGAAACCTTTTGGGTAGCCTGGAAGATCTTTCTTAAACCATCCTTAAACAATTCTTTTGCTTCTTCGAATTCGTCTTCTTTCTCGTCTTCCATCATCTCTGTAAACGGCATAGCGCAAAATCTTTTGTGTTTTCGCCTTTTACCCCGGCAGCAGAACGCCACGGGCTTTGCCAGTGGATGAATGCGCCAGCGTTTGGCCGGGATGTCGCCCCGCTGGGGCGTGAAGTAGGGTACCACGTGCTATGCCCGTGGGGCTCCACAGAAATTAACATTCCGCAATCCGCATTCCGAAATCTTATTTAGCGGGAACGGCCATCGTCTTCATCTTCTCGATTTGGGCTCTTATTCGCTGAGATTTTTCACTATTCGGATCCACTTTCAGGTATTCCTCCCATGCCTTGATCGCCCCCTGAATATCTTGTTTATCATGAAGTAGGACAAGGCCAATATTATATCGGCTGTTGACATGTTTTGCATCGCTTCGGGCTGCCTTTCTGAACTCTTCGAGAGCCCTATCAAATTGCCCTAGTTTTCTATACATGATCCCCATATCCGTCCTGACATCTGGGTTATCGGGTTTGACGGCGAGATAACGACTGTAGGCCTCAATGGCTTCTTTGGGTTGGTCCGTATCGAAATAAAGGTTTCCCAATTCCACCCAGGCCGGAAGGTTTTTTGGGTCTTTCTTGACGATCTCCTTCAAAGTTTGGATCTGAGAAGTTGCTTCGATAGTATCACGAGCCGGAGGAGCAGGTGCTGGAGCGCCCGGTGGGGCCATTTGGGGTTTTTGGACCATGGCAGTCTTTTCTGCCCCTTTTGTCCCTCTCAGGATTGCAACGGTTGCGCCTGAGATAAATCCAACAAGAAATGCAATTACGACGATCAGGATCACAGTCTCTTTTTTCATCTGGATTTCTCCTTTTTAATATGAAATTTTACCCTACTTAGGCGGATTAATCAAATCCATCACCACTCTCCTTAGAAGGAAAAAGAGAAATGAGAAAATTTTTGTTGATTTTTCCCCCCATAGGATTAGAATATTAAGCAATTTAATCCTTCCGATCTGGGTGGAAAATCAATTTCGGAAATTTGCTTTAGCAGTTGGTGAAATTTTTTCGCGTCACCCTGAACTGAGTGAAGGGTTCCACTCTTGGAAGAACGAGATTCCTTGCTTGGCCCTGTTCACTATGCGTTACCCCGAACCGTACTGGTTCAGGGCGTTGTAAGGTTTCGCTCAGAATGGCAAATGGCATTCTTTTCGTACTTTTTCAGGACCCTGCTGGTTGAAGAATTCGATGAGACAAGTTAAGTTTTATAAAGGCCTTCGTTTTAAAATTATCGCTGGACTGGCCGGCTTACTCACCTTCACCATGACCATTCTTTTCATTGTCCAATACTTTCACCATCAAAAAAAGATGATCTACAACCTCCAGGAGAACATCAGCCCCCATCTGACTCAAATGGTCAATGATGTTCTGAAAAGCTCTATGTTATCCAAAAACAAGGATGAAATGAAATATATCCTTGAAGCGATGCAACAATATCCGGATGTCAAAAACATCTTCATCCTCAATCGAATTGGCCGGATTGTTATCTCCATCAATGATAAAGACATGGGAAGAATCATCGAACTCGGTGATCCTACATGCCAGGTCTGCCACCATGGAACCACGAAGGCGCTTAATAAGACAGTTATTTACTCCTCTCTCCAGGGAGAAAAAATCTTCAGAAATGTTAACCCAATTTATAATCGGAAGGAATGTTTCTCCTGCCATAAACCTGAAGAGAAGATCACCGGAGTCCTTGTCACCGATTTCACCCTGAACAATATCGAGAAACAACTCCGGGCGGAATTGAAAGAAAACATCCTTCTTTTGCTCTTTGCCATTAGTATTTCCACCTTGGTCATCGGCATTGCCTTGAATCAATTAGTGATCAAAAAACTCCAACATTTCGTGGAAGCTGCATCCCTCTTCGGTCGGGGTGATTTTAAAAGAACGATCAGTTTCAAGAGCGATGACGAGATCAAGAGGCTGGCAGACTCCTTTAATCTGATGGCCAAGACCCTGATGGAGAAGATGAGGCTGGAGCGAAAATACCTCTCCCAGATCATCGAAGCTCAAGAAAATGAGCGGAGACGAATCTCACGGGAACTCCATGATGAAATTGGCCAGGCCCTTACCGCGATTAAGTTTAACTTGGACATGATAGATAAAGAGCTTCCTCAAACGTTGCCTACTGTCCGGGGAAGATTGGGGGACGCTAAATCTTTATCCAATCAGACCCTCACAGCCATGCGTCAATTATCCATGGATCTCAGGCCAACCATGCTGGACGAACTTGGCTTGATTCCAACGCTGAGATGGTATATCCAGAATTTCTCCAATCGCCTGAACATTGATTCTCAGTTTCAGGTGATTGGGTTTGAGGAGAAGCTTCCTCCACAGATTGAGACGGCTTTTTATCGAATCGTTCAGGAAGCTTTGAACAATATTTCCAAACATGCCGGGGCCACTCGGGTTGAGATTTTCTTTGAGCATAAGGATTCAACGATCTTCGCTTCTATCACAGATAACGGGAGAGGGTTTGATCTGGACAGGGTGTACCATCCAGAGTCTCCAGGAAGGAGCTTTGGTATCATAGGGATGCAGGAGAGAGTTTCCCTTCTCGGAGGGAAGATTGATATCCAATCGAGCCCTGGTTGTGGGACTCGGATCCACATTAAAGTTCCCTATCCAAAAGGAGCCGATGAGGGTGAAAAAGATACGGGTTCTATTGGCTGAGGATCACACCATTGTTCGCCAGGGGCTCGTTGCACTCCTCGGGGCTGAATGTGATATGGAGGTGGTGGGGGAGGCCTCGAATGGGTTAGAGGCCATCGAAATGGCAAAAAAACTCGTTCCGGACGTAGTTCTAA
Organism: uncultured Syntrophaceae bacterium; assembly: GCA_964353925.1. Taxonomy (GTDB): domain Bacteria; phylum Desulfobacterota; class BSN033; order BSN033; family UBA1163; genus CAVQFR01. The sequence continues at coordinate 17,813 of CAYGWV010000038.1, forward strand.
TGGATATTGGGATGCAGCATTTGAATGGGCTCGAAGCCACTCGTGAGATTAAAAAACTCTTTTCCGCCATGAAGGTTCTCGTCCTGACGATGTATGACAACGAGGAGTGGATCTTCCAGATCCTCAAGGCAGGTGCTTCGGGCTACCTCATCAAAGATTCGGCGATGACCGATCTCACCTCTGCTCTTCGAGCGATCAATCAAGGGGATTCTTATCTCAGCCCTTCCATTTCGAAAAAGGTCATCGAAGAATACATTCGGAAAGCAGAATTGGGGGAGAAAAAAGGGGTTGAAGATCTCCTCTCCGGTCGGGAAAGGGAGATTTTGCAGTTGATTGCCGAGGGACATTCCGTTCCCCAGATCGCCTCCCTCCTATGTATCAGTAAGAAAACGGTTGAAGCACACAAAACCCACATCATGGAGAAATTGAATATCCATGATAAGGTAGGACTCATCAAATATGCCATCCGGACCGGACTCACAAAACTCTGAAATTAAGCAAATCCTAAACCCCCATGTCCAAACCCTCAACAAATCTTAAGCCCCCAGCCCAAATTTACAGAATAACTCCCAGAATCTCCCCTCCCCGTCTCGAGACGATGTCGTAATCCCTCTTTGTCATTGCGAGCGATCCCGCCTTAGCGGGAGAGCGTGCCTGCACGCCGGAGTGTCTTCTTCCATCAAGACGCCTCTTCAAGTGCGTTACGGCACGCAGGCGTGGCAATCTCTTTATTTTCGATGCCTTATGAGATTGCTTCGGTCGCTTCACTCCCTC
>CAYGWV010000039.1:0-6213 GCA_964353925.1 uncultured Syntrophaceae bacterium
TTCAAGTCAAGATCGATCTTCTGAAGTTCCCAAAGCAGTTCCAACTGTTTTTTCAAGAGGCGCCTCCTGTCAACCAAATTTAACCCCTGAAGTTTCGTCTAAACGGACCTCCTGTGAAAGGAGGTGACCACTCGCTTGAGAGACGGAGGAGAAGGAAAAGCAAGGCCTGAAATAAAAAGAGTGCACTTACAGGGTGCACTCTCTTTTCCCTCCGCTCCCTCGGGTGGAGCCCCTTCCCTGCCTCCTGTTAAGGCGCATCGCTCCCCTTCCTTCCCTGGCAGGCTGTTGAAAAACGCCCATCTGCGGCGTATCCCAGCCGCCTCACCGTCTTGGCGGCGTGGCAAAAAGTCGCTCCTTACCCGTCGCGACGCCACCCCTCATCCTTCGTTATTGCGGCGTACATCCAAGTACGCCTCATTCCTCAGGATCACGGGGGCCTTGCATCTGGGCATTTTTGAGCAGCCTGGGGAATAATCATTTTTTCAGTAACCTGTTAAACTCAACTTCCGTAGAGTGAGGATCAAAAGCGTCCCTTGATGATTGCCCAGACCAGCCAGAACCAGCCAAAAAGAAAGGCCACTCCGCCAATGGGCGTGATGGCTCCGAGCCATTTTATCCCCGTGATCGCCAGGAGATAAAGACTTCCTGAGAAGAGGATGATCCCAATAAGAAACCCCCAACCGGCCATCGAAAAGGATGTCTCTTTATCAAAATGCTGGATCACCCCTACCGCGAATAAAGCCGTGGTATGAAACATCTGGTAGAGGACCGCTTTTTCGTAGATTGATTTTCCGTAATCGTCCAAGACATTTTTCAGGGAGTGAGCCCCGAAGGCTCCGAGGGCCACACTCAAAAAACCAAAGATGCCTGCTGAGAGAAACCAGAATTTAACCATTTTCTCTTGTGTTAAGCGCCCAATTTTTCGCCGATGGCTTTTCCGTAATCATGACAGGATTTCATTCCCTCTCGTGTGTCCACCAGATGCTCCAACAGATTAAAAGAACCTAGGTCCACCACGTTCATTTTGAACACAAACTCCATGGTGTCGAAAATCATCTTGGGGGCATCACCACTGTGCGTATAGGACCCGAAGGCTCCCCCGACTTTTCCCTGAAGATTTGCTTTTTGTGCTAAAAAGAGAAAAGTTTCGACAAGCCCAGGCATCGCTCTGTGATAGGTTGGCGCACCCCAAACGTATCCATCATATCCCGCCAATTCCTTTTCACTCTTGATATCAGACATTTTCTTGAGCTCTGCCTCGTTACCAGTAATTCGTATTCCTTCGGCAATATATTCTGCCATCTGCTGGGTTTTTCCTGTTCTGCTGAAATATGAAACCAACACCTTCTTCATTCCTTGACCTCCTCTCAAAATATGTTTCTGAGCTTTATTGAATTTAAGATAACATACAAGATGGAATTATTCTATGTTTTTAATCCCCCTTTCCTTCACTTTTACAACCCTTCCGTTTAGTCTGGCGGCTCTCTTATTCCTGGGGTTTCTTTAAATAGGCGATCGTGGCGCCCCAGGCGCCTGCCTCGGGTGGAGCTAATTGAAATGATTCAACAAGAGGACTTTTTTCGAGAAAGGAATGGACGATGTTCATCTGGACCCCTTTCCCTTTTCCGTGGATAATCCGGACCTCCTTGAAGCCTTTCTTCTGACATTCGAGAAGATAGTCCTCCAAGAGAGAAGGGATCTCCTTGGGAGAGAAAGTGTGAAGGTCAATCCAATCCTCGATAGGAATCTGAATAACCATTATTTAGAAAATAGCAAGGCGCATAGAGCATAGCGCATAGCGAAAAGATGACTTCCAAATCAATAAGGCTGAAAGCTCAGAGCCTCAATGACACATCCATACTCTAAAATGGGAATTCATTTTCTCCTCCCTTTAGCAAAGGGAGGTTGGAAGGGATTTCTGCCTCTAACCTCTAACCTCCAGCCTCTTTCGCACCATTTTGAAAATTTGATGGAACATGGGTCTCGTCAGCTTTCCGGTCTGAGTGTTTTGCTGGCTGGGATGATAAGTGGTAATTAAAGAAATCGTTTGGAGTTCGGTAGGGAACGGTTTCAAACCTTTCCCTACAGGAGTTTGGATGTTACCATTTTTTGAAATCAAATAGTGTCTGCCGTGGCCGAAAGAAAGAGGCGGGACATCGTATCCCTTTAGTCTCAGAGACTTCAGGGTTTGCGTAAAAGCGATCTGACCTAATGGAACGAAGACTTTGATATTTTTTAAAAGATCGAGTTCTTTTAAGAAATAGGGCCGGCAATTTTCTATTTCCTCCGGCAGGGGTTTATTTTTAGGCGGAGCACATCGAATCGTTGCGGTAATATAGCAATCGTCCAATTTGAAGTCGTCATCTCCCCGAAGGGAGTTGGGTTGATTGGCGAAATCGAATTGATAGAGTGCGTTAAATAGCCACTCTCCACTTCGATCTCCCGTAAACATTCGGCCCGTCCGATTCCCACCATTTGCAGCAGGGGCCAATCCGATGATCAGGACCCGGGCGTTGGGATCTCCAAAACTGGGAAGGGGCTTTGACCAGTAATCCCAATCTTGGTATCTTCTGGGTTTATGGCTGGAGATGTCTTGCAGGTAGGCCGCCAATCTGGCGCACTTATGGCATCGAACCACCGTGTTCTGCAATCCTTTTAATGCTATTTCTGTTCTCATCCGTCAAACTGTTTTCAAATCTGAAATCCCAGCTTGCACCTGCCTGGGGCAGGCGGAGCTGGCGGGCGAAATCTTAAATTTATCTAACCATATCTCACCTCAAATTTTCAAGAGAATAATTGGATTTCTTAAAAAGAGCATCTCATCCTGTAATAGCGAGATTCGACGGTCTGGCTCGGTAAAGGACAGGGATAAGAGTCAAAAAATACGGTACTTGCCAAGTCAAAAGACTGAAATCGCCCCATTTATTCTCTTGCATATTATTGTAAATTTTAAGTAATATTAAGCAATAAGTTTCCTCAAGCTTAGTGGTGGGCAAGGTGAAACCCACGGCCAAGAGCTACCGACTTTTAACGATCCTAGAGATGCAGCGACCTCTGGTGATTATCGCAGCGACAGCGCTTGTGATAATGGTGGTGGGCCTACTCACCATTCACCTTCATAATGAGAATAAGAAGGAAGTCTTCTCCCAGCTTCGCCATCACCAGCTCTCACACGCACAGAATCTTTCCCATCAAATCGAAATCTTTTTCCACGCTCGTTCACAGGAGTTACTAGCGCTTTCGTTATTGGGTTCTCGCGAAAATGGCGGCTTAAAAAAGAGAAAGACCGATATTGAGGCCTACTCCAGAATGATGGAATATGTTAAGGCCGTTTCCATCTACAATTCAACTGGGGCAATCGTCTACACTACCGATAGGAATGCAATTGGCTTGGATCACGGCGATAGAGAATTCTTCTCTTGGGCAAAGAAGAAGGAGAGCAAGGGAAAAGTCTTTGGTTCGTCCCTACCTCAACCTGACTCGCTGATGTTTCTCTTTGCTGTTCCCCTTTATCAAGATTCGTCCAATGCAAACGATCCGGAATCGGGTGGAAAGTTTGCCGGTGTCCTGACTGTTGCTTTCGATTTGAAGGAATTTCTTGCCAATCAGCTACATTTTTCTGCCCCCGAAGTGAAACTGCACCAGGTGTGGATTATGGACAGGGACGGAAAGCTTTTGTTTCAGTCTGAACATCCGGAGATGGTGTCAAGAAATATTTATCAGAAGGACGAAACCTGTAATCAGTGTCACCCTTCGTTTAATTTTGCGTATAAGATTCTAAGACAGAAAGAGGGGGCGATAGATTATGAACTGAGAAATTCTTCCAGAAAGATCGCTGCCTTTGCCCCTATGGATTTTGAAAATATGTCGTGGATTGTCGTGGTGAACTCTGGATACGATGAGGTAGCGGCGGTGGCAAAGAAGAGCTTCCGAGAGCATTTGCTGCTTCTGGGGATTGTCGTTTTAACCCTGGTCGGTGGGTCATGGCTCATCGTGCGTAACGAGCAATTGAAAGTAAGGGCACAGGAAGGGGCAAAACATCGGCGGGAGAAACGGGCCTTGGAAGATGAGATTCGACACTCAGAAGCGCAATACGAGACCATCATTGAGACCGCACACGACGCCATCTGGGTGTTGGATGCTGAGGGCAATTTTATTTTTGTGAATAAGAGTGGTGAAGAAATGAGTGGCTACACGCTTCCGGAATTAGCCGGGAAAAACTTTGCATCTCTCATCCACCCTGAGGATTTGCCCAGAGTGAAGGATCTATTCCTTAAGATCCTTGAAGGCAAATCCTATGTCGCTGACTTTGAGGCACGATCCTACACGAAAGACAGGGAAATTCATTTGGTCTCATTGAGTTCGGGTCCTCTCTATAAGGATGGTAGGGTGATAGGCTTGTTTAGCATTGGAAAGGACATTACCGAGCACAGGAAGGCGGAGAACGCCCTCCGGGAATCGGAGGAGCAGCTTCGGTATCTTTCTTCTCAGCTCTTGACGGCTCAGGAAACAGAACGGAGGCGAATTTCGAAAGAGCTGCACGACGAATTAGGAGGGGCTCTGAGTGCCTTGAAACTCCGGCTGAGTTTTATTAGGAAGAAGTTAGAGAACGATCCGGTAACGGTCAGGGAAGAATGCGAAACCATTTCACAATATATCGATCAAGTCATTGAGAATGTCCGGCGACTCTCCCGTGATTTGACCCCCTCCATCCTTGAAGACGCTGGTCTCTTGGCTGCCATTCGTTGGCTGATCAGCAATTCTAATAAAAACTATCCTGTTCATATGACCCTGGATGTCACGGATATCGATCATTTGTTTTCACAGGAAGAACAGATTAATATCTATAGGATTCTTCAGGAAGCTCTTACGAACATAGGAAAGCATGCCCAGGCTAAGAATGTGTCTATAATGATCAAAAAGCATGATGACGGGGTTTCTTTTTCCGTCGAAGATGATGGAATAGGGTTTGATGTGGGGAGTCCGGCCAGGGTCAATCCCGATGAAAGAGGGTTAGGGTTAGCCATCATGGATGAACGGGCACGGATGTTGGGAGGGTCTCTTGAAATATGGAGTGAAAAAGGGAAAGGCACGCGAATTGGCCTTCACATACCACTGGGAAAGGGAGGAAGTGTGTAGTGGGCTCTTATCATATTGCATTGGTAGATGACCATGTCATGTTCCGACAGGGTCTAAAAAGAATTCTCATGGAAAGATCCGATCTCGAAGTGGTGGGAGAAGTCGATTGTGGCCTGGAGCTCCTCAAGCTTTTGGAGAAATTGGTTCCTGATTTGATCATTCCTGATATCTCCATGCCGAATCTCCGCGGGCTTGAAGCCATCCATGAAATCAAGATGAACCATCCAGATGTAAAGATATTAGTTGGGAGAATGAATTTTTCAAGGGGGGATTGCCCGAGAGCGCTGGCCTAATGGTCCTCTCAATCGATTTGGGGCTTTCTGTGCAACAGTCAGTTCTATGAATAGGGTGCCCTGTGCATTAAACGAGGGCAAATCGAACTGGCAGGAGGACTTAAATGAAATACGCCGTCACAATATTGATTAGTCTTATTCTTTTGTCCAGTGTCTGTTACGCCGACGAAAAACTTGAGCTAAAAGAGCAGAAAGACAAGGAGAGCTACAGCCTAGGGTACCAGTTCGGCCAAAACCTGAAGAGCCAGGGAGTTGATATCAATCTCGACATTTATACTTCTGGAATCCGGGACGCCCTTGGCGGAAAAGATTCTCTGATGAGCCAGGAAGAAATCCGCGCAACCATAGAAGAGTTACAAAAAAGAGTGATGGCCGCCAGGCAGAAAGAGTTGAAGGAGAAGGCTGAAAAGAATCTTGCCGAGAGTAAGGCCTTCTTAGAGGGAAATAAAAGGAAGGAGGGGATTAAGACCCTTCCCAGTGGGCTCCAGTATAAAGTCCTCGTTGAAGGTTCGGGCAAAACACCGAAATCGACGGATACGGTTACTGTCCACTATCGGGGCACTCTCATCAATGGGAGCGAGTTTGATAGTTCCTACAAAAAAGGCCAGCCGTCAACATTTCAAGTAAATGGTGTTATCCGAGGATGGAGCGAGGCCTTGCAGTTGATGAAAGGCGGTTCCAAGTGGCAACTTTTCATCCCTCCTGAACTGGCCTATGGGGAAAGCGCGGCAGGGGGACAGATCCCCCCCAACAGCACTCTCATCTTTGAGGTGGAACTGAT
>CAYGWV010000040.1:0-19210 GCA_964353925.1 uncultured Syntrophaceae bacterium
TGCCCCGTTATCTTTTCCATGATCCGCCGGAGGACAGGAAACGCCTCGACATCCCGGTTCTAGTTTACAGCTTTCTGGTTGTAGGCCTCCAGATGGAAGGAATCGATCATGTTGAAGTCCCGGATATCGGCGGTGGCCGCCTCATAAGCGATATTGACAGGATGTGTCAGGGGAAGGTTCCAAATGGGAAAGGTCTCGAATTTGGCATACCCGGCATGCACGCCACGTCGATACTCATGATAAATCTGCGAAAGGCAGGTTGCCAGTTTTCCACTGTAGGGTCCTGGTCCGGTGACCGCCACAATCGGTTTGTTTGTATGAATATACTCATTGGCGCCATACCCCTCATCGCTCACGATCGTATCGACATCCGTTGGATACCCTTTGGTAAATTGATGCGTAACTACCCGAATATTTCGCCGTTCCAACTTGTTTTTAAAGATGGTCGCCGAAGGCTGATTCTCATACCGGGTGATGACCACGCCGGCCACTTCGATCTCCCACTCTCTGAGATCGTCGATCAACTTCAGGGTATCCGAATCATAAGTAATGCCAAAATCGGCTCTGACCTTTTTCCGCTCAATATCCCCGGCATAGATGCAGAGCACGACCTCTGATTTATCTCGGATTTTCTGAAGCAGACGCATCTTCACATTGGGATCGAAGCCTGGTAATACCCGGGCCGCGTGGTAATCAAACAGCAGCTTTCCACCAAATTCCAGATAAAGCTTATCGCCAAAACGGCTGACCCTGTCATTGATCGCTGCAGTTTGCTCCGCAAGATATTTTTCATTATTGAAGCCGGTTCGTAAAGTCATTGCACACCCCTCTCGAAGGAGAATAAGGGAAACAGGATATTAAACGAACAAGAACCTAACCCTATGGACGACCCTTGATCATATATACTCGTTTTTTTCTAATGTCAATGCAGTTCTACTGATGTCTGGGGTCAGGTTTCCGAATTCCAGGGGGTGGCTTGCAAATGCTGAGGTAAGTTGGTATAAAATTCTTAGCGAAGAAGTATGGCCTCTTTCTTCGTTGAAGAAAAGGATCAAAAATTTCCTTTACAGAGAATGTGCAAGGGAGGAGTGTTTATGAAAAAGCTTTTAAAGGTGGCAGCGATTGTCGTGGGGATTCTGGTTGTTTTAGTTATCGTGCTCAGCATTGTCGTGAAGAGTTACCTCTCCAGTGATCGGCTCAAACCAATCATCCTTCCGAAGGCTGAAGCCATGACAGGGAGAAAGGTCCAGTTAGATGAGATCAACGTTTCTCTCTTTACGGGAATCATAGCCAAAGGATTGAGTGTGAAGGAAAGGGATGGTCAGAAAGACTTCCTGAAAATCGGGAGGTTTGTCCTTTCCTACAGACTTTTACCCCTTCTCAAAAAGCAACTTGTCATCAGTATGATCGAAATTGTTTCTCCTTCGGTTTCTATCAGGAAGGAGAGGGGAGGAAAGTATAACTTCAGCGATATCATGGAAAAATCTTCCCAGGAGCCCAAGAAACCTTCCGGGCCTGAACCGAAGTCGCTTCCTGTCTCCGTGGTTGCAGATCGGTTACTGATTCGAAATGCGAGTTTGGCTTTTGTCGATGAAGAGAAAGACTTACCGGACATCTTCATTGCTTTAGATGCAGAGTTTAAGGGGGGATTAGAAAAGGATGGCAGCCCCCGTATGGATTTTGGTCTTGTTTCCTTCAAGGAGATCAAAGCGATACTGAAGGACCGCGAAGTTAGGGTTTCAGGTAAGATTGAAATGGATGCCAAGACGATCCGGGCCAATCTTCAGACCGTGATCGGAAAGGATAACATTCAACTCTCGGCAACGGCCAAAGACTATCGTTCAGCGCCGGATATCGTTGCCAATATCCACGCCAAAACGCTCGACCTTCAGCAACTGATGGGCTTTAGCAGCGAGAAGAAAGGAAAGGGAGAAGAAGGGGTTATTCAAAAGAGTCAAAAGAAGGAGACCAAAGCAGCGCCCTCCGGGGGGGGGATGACGGAGAAGCTCAAAGCTTCGGGACAGATTACGGTGGATAAGGCCACCTACCAGGATTACACCATCAAAGATCTTCGCATTCCTTACCAGTACGCAAAGGGCATCCTGAAGGTCGACCCTCTTGGGCTGCAGTTTTCCGGAGAAGGGTCATTCACGGCAGAGGGGTCTCTCAATGGAAAGCTTCAGTGTGCCGGGGAGGAGGCGACAACCATTCAAAAGACCTTAAAGGGGACGGCCGTCGCAAAGCTTGGCAAGGGGGCCATCAAACAGTCTCAGGTTTTCGATGCCATTGCGTTGCTCACCGGCATTTCCTCCTTGAAGAATCCTGGATTTGACCAGGGATTATTCAATTTTGATTTCAAGGACGAAAGGATTTATCTCGATGGCTGGATCGGCTCTGCTTTTTTTAAGATCAGTCCGAAGGGCGTGGTTGACTTTGAGAAGAGGCTGGACATACCGACAGAGCTTAAGCTCTCGCCGAGCCTTACCGGAAACCTGAAAGGAAAGCTTTCCGCAATCAATTTTCTCGATGATGATCAGGGGTGGAAAGTCATCCCCCTCAAGATCAAAGGCACGACGGATAAGCCCAGCGTCAATCTTGATGAGGAGGCCTTAAGTAAACAATTAGGCCGTGGTTTGAAGAGAGAGATCGAGAGGCGCTTTCTGGAACCAAAGTCTGAGAAGTCAGGGGAGCCCTCCGAGAAGAAGAAGGCAAAAGATGTGTTGAAAGACCTCCTCGGAGAATAAGGAACAGGATTTGTTGGTTCTTTGACCCGTTCGGCGGCGCCAAACTCCGCTCAGGGTCATGCCCTGCCTACCGGCCCCGGTCCCGACCGAGGGCGGGGCAGGCAGGCCGAGCCTTCGACCCGAGCTCAGGCCGAGGGGCAGGTCCCAGCATTTATGCTGGAGAGTCGAAGGGTTGAATTAAATAGTTATTGATTTCTCGATTCAGCTTTGATAGGTTCGTAATAAGGAATGAAGGTCTCCAAACGACTCCTGTATATATGTGGATAGCGAGATGATTGTTTATAAAGTCTTCAGCAAGGATTATGAACATGAAAAAGTAACGCTGCTGGGTATGCTGGCGGAGAGAAGAAGGAATTTAAGGGGGAAAACCCGGTTAGAAGCCGGTCTGACCTGGGCCAGGTTGACGTTCGGCGGCTCGGCAAAAGATAAGGAATCAATCTTTGTCGTGCCGAAAGAGTTGGAGGCAGGGCATGCTACCAGAGTGCTCATGAAAAGGACAATATTCTATAAGGATGAGCTTCTGGATATGGTTGATCCTCTCGTTTTCAGCCGGAAAAAACAAATCCTGGCAAGAGGGGGTGAGACCAAGGAGGCGGAGAGCATTGACCTCTTGGCGGACGATTTATTGAATGTTATCGGAGAGGTTACTTCTTATAACGGGTTTTATGGTTTTTCTGAAAAGCCTTTTGAAGTCGTACCGGATCCAGAATTTTTCTATTCTTCTCCGAGCCACCTGAGTGTGTTGACTTCGGTGATTAACGGCATAGAAAGCAGAGAGAATCTTATGTGCGTCACAGGGGAGGTGGGAACAGGGAAAACGACCTTCGTTCACTTTTTACTTCACTGCCTCGAAGAGAAGGTGAAGACAGCTCTCATCGCTTACCCGTCGAATACTTTTGAAGAGTTGGTAAGCAATATTCTTCTCGCCTTGGACCAGAGGGTTGTGGAAGAAACGAAGCAGGCACTCTTGAATCAACTGAATGGATATTTAACGGAGAAGATGGGTGAGGATAAGACCCTGGTCGTGATCGTGGATGAAGCACAGAACCTGCCTTCAGAGGTCATGGAAGAGCTTGGAACATTTTATGAGGGCGGCCGCTGGGTGGCGCGACTTCAGATCATTTTTGTGGGTGCACCTGAATTAGAGCAAAAAATCAGTACGCCCCGTCTGAGGCAGTTCGGCCGGGAGATAGGGGTCAGGTGCCAAATCAGTACCTTAACTGAAGAAGAATCAAAGAAATATATTGATCATCGACTCAAACTCGTCGGAAGCAGGAGTCGAGAAGTGTTCACCCCAGAAGCCATTTCCATGATTGTTAGGTATGCGCGAGGATTTCCACGCGTGATCAATATCCTTTGTGATAATGCCTTTATGATTGGTTACGGTTTATCAAAAAAAAGGGTCGATGTGGAGATCATTCGCCAGGCCATAAAAGATATGGAGGCTCCGATACAGCAAAGGCTTATTCCCGCAAGAATTGTCAAGGCAGTAAAAGAAATTCGTTTAGTGGCACAGGTATTAAATTTTTTCAGAGGAAAACTCCTTTCATCATTCTATCGCTAACTTGGTTGTAGGGATCGTTCCGAGGCCGCCGTATCAAACTTTTACACGGTAATTTTCAGTTTCCGAAGTGGTCTTAAAATGCGGACGGTCCCGTGAAGAGCCCAGCCTCCTTTTCTGAAGGCCACATCCTGAAATTGCGGTTTTTGGATTTCGCCTCAACCTTGAACTCCCGATAAGGTACCCCTTATCTTTACCTATCCCCTTGATACACCTCATGTTCCCTTTCTCTCTATACCTTTAATTCCTCGGTGCGTCCAATAAATCGGGAAAAGATCAGATCTGCAAATCAATAAAGTTGGGCTGAAAAATTCTTATTGACATTTCTTTTTAAAGATATTAGTATAATTCATCAATATTCACCATTTTTATTCATGAAGATTCATTCATCACCGATTCTATGGCTGATAAAAGACTAAGGCAACGTATAACTATAAGTCTAGACGAGGAGGCATTGAAGAGCGTTTCATCCATTGCTTCTGAAAATGATGTTTCAATAGCCCGGGTCGTTCGGTATGCGGTGGATAACTTCCTGAAAGAATGGAAAGAAGGCCGTCAAGTGCAACTTTTTCTCCCGTTAAGTAAAAAGAAAGGAGGTTAGTGGCATGAGCAATTTGGCGGAAAAATCCGAAAAAAATCCTGTCACAACAGAGGCAGAAGAGAAGAAATGGGAGCTTTTCGAAAACAGGGAGGCGAGATTAAGAGATCAGAAGCATCTTGAAATGGCATGTGAATGGTTAAGGAACAGAGGGAAGATGGCGCTATTGCAAGGTGCAATCGAGAGCCTTTGATTGAATCGCCCTTATCTATTCAATTGATACTTCGACGGCGCCAAACCTTATCCTTTAGGATGGGGTCAAAATGGCCGCTCAGTATCAACCCTGAGCAAGCCCCGGACGTTAGACCGGGGAAAGTCGAAGGGTTGATTTATGACACGAAAGGACCTCTGGACTTTATTACAACCTTTACGCAATGTTCTTGTCATTGTGGCCGAGTCGGTTGAGATTGCAGGTAATTTTTAATCATCTGACTAACAGGACTCCGAAGAAAATTTAGAAATCGGGTGGAGTCTTAGAACATGACAGCTTATGAATTCTATTACTGTGATGAAAAAGGGAAAGAGCATTTTATTGGGATACTGCCCGAAAGAAGGAAAAATCCAGAGAGAATAACCAGGGAATCTGTCTTGAATTGGGGATGGAAGGTGATAGGCGATACCCCAGATGTCGAAAATATCTATTTCGTAAGGGTTGATGTGTAGGTTTCTAATCTAACGTGCTGGACTCAGTCATATTGCGTTTATTTTCTATCCGCTTCGGGAGGGTTCTTTTCTTTTTTAATAACCCCGCTGCCTCCACATCTTGAGCAGACATTAAAGCCATCAGGGTCTTTGGGTAATTTACCTTTTCCCTTACAATCGGGGCAAAACATCATATTGTATTTTTCTGGATTAAAAATTTTGCCCATATTCATTGTTTACCTTTTTCAGTTTTGTGAAAAAGCTTCAAAAAAATTTTAATCTTTTTGATAAAGCTAGTCAATGACGGAAAAAATAGTGTCTTTTATCTACGGGGAGGAGTTACCCGCCATTTTGTCTTTACAACCTTCAGCCCGCCGTTACCCTTTAGAGCTAACTTTAAGTGAACATCCTAGCACTCGTTCGTCAGAAAACAACCTTACCAGGGTTCAAACGAACCGTCATTCAAGGCGTCTAAAGAGTGAATGAAATTTATAATGGCGAGACGTGTCCCCAATCGCCCAACCGTCTCGTTCACCCCATTTCCTACCTTGCCAATTTAGTGAACTTCGCACCTTCAATGGTTGCGCTTGCCATCAAACCCTGCTGACCGAACAGGAATGCGACGATCGGATCGTTCACATTCATCGTATCCAGAGATTTTCCCGCTCCCGTATCGATCAGGGCCACTGACCCGTCCACCCCTGCTTTCCAGCCAGAGCCGGCCCGGAATTTCTTAAGAGCCTCGTCTTGCCTGAATACAAGAACTAAATTTGTCTTCTGGGCCCCGATCTGAATTCCGACCGAGCCCGCTGCGAGGCTGTAGTAGGCAACTGTCTTTCCTCCAATCCTCAGGGCACCCTCACCGTACTGGCCCCCCACGCCCAGTCCTGCCTTCACAATGCTCGGGATGACGAGCACGCCCTTGGCAGTATTGAGAAATTCTTTTGCGCCCTTCACATGCTTGGAGAAAAGCTTCAGAGCCTCATTGACCTCCGAGTCAATCTCCTTGGCCGTTTTAGCCATGGAAACCTCAGCTAAAAAGAGGCTGAAGACGAATGTTACGCAGGCGGCGGAAATGAAAACTTTGAAAGTTCGTTTTGTCGTATCGATCGTACTTCTTTTCATAGGATGGTCCTCCTTTCAAAGAATAGTTTTGCGTCTCTATCTTCTCTTTATTGCCCTTCTCGGATTCGATCTGATCTCTCGACAAATTGTTGAATGGCTTTGAAATAATCCTTGAAGCCAACCACCATGATGTCATTGTGGGTCGCTGACCGGATAATGAGGAGTTCTTTTTCCTCGGTTCCAAGATACTGATGGATATCTCTTGCATTTTGAAGGGGAACAAGGCTATCCTGTTCACCGTGAATGATCAGGGTGGGGAGGAATATCTTCTTGATCCTCTCGAGACATTCCCGGTCCGTCTTTTCCAGGCCCATGACCTGTACGGGTGGCCCAAGATGAAACAGGATCCTTACCACACTGGGAAAGCCACTCTCGATAATGAGTCCTTGCATCTCTTTTTGATAGTGGTAGGCCAGTTCCAGGGCAGAGATACTTCCCAGGGACCTCCCCATCACCCATAGGTCTTTTCGTAGGTTTCTTCTGGAGAGCTCCCCTTTGACCTCTTTAAAGATAGCATGCGCATCCTGGACGAGATCGGTGAGGGTAGGGGTTCCAGTACTGGCTCCATAACCCCTGTAATCGGCCACGACCAGGTTCATCTTCCGTTGATGATAAAAGGGAGAGATCTCATCATAATCGCTCACCACCTCGCCATTGCCGTGAAAAAAAAGAACCCATGGCCATTCGTGTTGGCCCATGTAAAAACGACAAGAGATGGAGACACCGTCCGTAACCCCTACGGGGAGGTCAAAGCCATTTCCATGGCATGGGGTAAAATCTTTACGGGGATAAAAAATAAATTGTCGGAGAAAAGGTTGGTCGAGGAGGGAATAATCAATCATAATTTCAAATTTAGCATCCTTTTAGGAAGGAGGAAAGGGTCTCCTTCAATTTTTTACCCCCTTGACGATACTCTTTCCCATTATTAAATTATAGTCTAATAGTTTCGTTTGAATCTACTCATTTTGGGAATATCTCAGGAGGTGTTTTGTGATACTGAAAATGTTAGTGGTGGGACCCATTCAGTCAAACTGCTATATCCTTGGTTGTGAACGAACGAGGCAAGCAGCGGTCATCGATCCGGGGGGAGATGTGGACAAGATATTGATGGCACTGGCCAAAGACAATTTGCGCTGTGCCTATATTATCAATACCCATGGCCACTTTGACCATTCAGCCGAAAATAAACGGCTCAAGGAGGTGACCGGAGCTCAACTGATCATCCACCGTGCCGACGCGCCTATGATCGTGCATCAGGCAGCCAGTGGGGGGATGTGGGGGATGAAGGTCGAGAATTCTCCTCCCCCTGACCGTACCGTGGAAGAAGGAGAATTCATTACCTTTGGCGACATCTCGTTGAAAGTTCTCCATACTCCGGGCCATTCTGAAGGGGGAATCTCACTCGTGACCGACAGGATGGCATTTGTGGGAGATACCCTTTTTGCTGGCTCCATCGGCCGGACCGACTTCCCCGGAGGCGATCATGAGGCCCTTTTACGTAATGTGCGGGAGAAGATCTTTCCCCTGGGTGATGATGTGGTCATCTATCCTGGGCACGGACCCAAGACAACGGTTGCAAGGGAGAAAAGGACGAATCCTTTCTTTGCGTGATCCAACGCCAGGTCATTAACCCCACCCCCACCCTTTCCCTCCCCCTGAAGGGGAGGGAAACCATTGTGCTCCTTCCCTGAAGGGGAGGGAAATCATTATGTTCCTCCCCCTTCAAGGGGGAGGTTGGGAGGGGGATGGGGATTTGCCGGAGCAGTATTATAATTATGACTTCTTAATTATGGCCTAATTAGTAAGAGAGACGGGGAATGAAGAGAACAGAAAAACCGTGCCGGGTATTGAAGGAAGTTTGACCAGCATAATAAGCACATCCTAAAGGGAGTAGTCATAGGAAAGGAGTGGGGCGATGGGACAAAAAACACCTACACGCCAGGAGGCCTTAGAACTTCTGCATCAGTATAATGAAGGCGATAGCTTGCGCAAGCATGCCTATGCCGTAGAGGGGGTGATGCGCACCATTGCCAGGAAGCGCGGTGGGGACGTGGAGAAATGGGGGATCATCGGTCTTATCCATGATCTCGATTATGAAAGATTTCCCGATCAACACTGCTCCAAAACAGGAGAAATCCTCCGGGAACATGGGTGGCCGGAGGAATATATCCGAGGGGCTGTCTCTCATGGATGGGGGAGATGTTTCGACATCATGCCACAGACAGATCTGGAAAAAGCCCTGTATGCTATTGATGAGCTTACCGGGCTCGTCGTCACGACAGCCCTGATTCGCCCGTCAAAAAGTGTCCTGGATGTTCAGGTGAAGTCGGTGAAGAATAAATGGAAGGACAAGAGGTTTGCAGCGGGGGTGGATCGGTCAGTCATCGAAAAAGGGGCGGAGATGCTGGGAGTGGGATTGGATGAGTTGATTGAGGATACGATCAAGGGGATGCAGGAGGTTGCCGAAGCCATAGGACTGAAAGGGAATCCAGCATAAATGCTTTTCTGTCTGTCTAAGTCCAGCTACTAAGGAGTCCATAATTGAGCAGACATATTCTCCCGGAAATCTCCCCTAACCCCTCTTTCTCAAAGAGGGGAATTCCTCCCTTCTGTAAAGGGAGGGGAGGAGGGATTTAATTTCTCATTCTTCAGATTTTTATTCTCCAAAGCCTGCGATTTCGCCTGTAATCATCGTTTCCATGGCTTTGTCGAATCGGATGATCATCTCTTTTCTCCATTCTTCGTCAATGGAAACAGTCTGGGAAGCCACCTGCTCACAATAACCGCAACGGTCACAATCCGTGTGAAAGCAGTCTGTTTTTTTGAAACGGTCGAGAAAACCGTTGAATTTCGAGTTGTCGATGTAAACCTTTCCGGGAAAGGGCTCCTTGAGGACTTCCATCGCTTCTTCCATAACCTCAGGCTCGATGAGGTCGGTTCGTTGGAGGATCTCCAGATTGGGTGATAGGAAGGCTCCTTGCTGGGGGAGGGACAGGAGTTCCACCAGGTTTCCCTTAAAGCTTTTTCGCTCATAAGCATTGACGATCTGAACCAAACTTTCTGTTCCCCGGAACCTCTCCACGAGCTTCAAACAATCTATTCCTAAGGCCTCGTAATCGGATACATCCTCAGGCCGTATCCAGCGGGACTTGATCAATTCAGCGGGCCGAAACAGCTTCAGACGCTGGCAGGCGAGTTTACAATAGTCCGGTGCAAAACCCCCGCATGGGTGACCCTCTTGGGAACCATGCGAGACCATATTCCGGTGGTGGAGATCGAGAGGACATTGAAAGAGGCAGCAGTGATTGGCGATCAGTTCAAGCTCGCAGTCGACGGCCTCCTGGATGGAGCGGAGGGTCCGAAAATCACGGCCGATGGACTCAGGGAGGATAATCTTATCCGCCCCCAAATCTTCCCAGTAATGTGCCAGATGAACGTTCTGGACACGGGCGAAAGAAGAGACGCAGACCCTGAGTTTTGGAAAATTCCTCTTCACCATCTGAAGGAGGAAAGGAAGGGTAAGGGTCACCATGCCGGCCCCGGTCGAAGAGATCCACTCTAAATGCTCCCTGATCTTTTTGTATCCTTTTTTGGTGAACTCCAGGTTGTCCAGACAGGTCGAGTTGATGAGGTAGTTGAAATCGAGGCCTCTCCTTCGGACCTCGGCGATGAAGGAAGCCACTTCTTTCTTCCCGACCTTGGGAATGAAGAGGGCCATCCTTCCTCCTCCCAGGGGGTCGTTCCACATCTGTCCGTAGAGGCTCTCGACCGAGGTCCCCTTCAACCTCTCTAATAACCCTAAATCCCAATTGGTGGCTATGGAATAACGCATCGCTGACCTCTCTTCCTCCAGATTCCTTTTATTTTTCCATTCCAACGGTCCAGTCTTTCTTCTCAACATCGCACCAGCAAAGCAGAGAGGACAGAGGGGAAACCCCATCATGGTGCCACATCATGGAGGGGACGGGCATCTTTCCAGGAGAAGTAATTCGAGCTAGCCCCAACTCCCCCAATCTCCTGATAAGATCCCTTTCACGGTCATCCCCAATGGCCACGGCTGCATTCTGCAAGTAAGGAGCGATAGACTTTAGGGAAGGCAGTATCTGGAAAATATCTTCCACCCCGTATATCCGGATGAAACGATTCAACGGAGAGGGAGAGAACGTTCCCGGATCGTTTTCGTAAACGATTGTCCAATCCGTTCCATGAGGCGAGGCGAACAGAAAAACCCCCTCGTTATTTAACTCCCTGAACTCATATTTGGCTCTAAGCTGATGGATGGCGGAAGCCTCCTCAGGAGAAATCCTCCCTCGGGGCATCTTTCGATTTAAACGTTCCATGGCCTCCGCAAGGGGCCGGCAAAACTCCTTCGGAGAGACCTCCCCCCCTGCTTCCAAGTAATAGATGTGGGGAGCGAGGCATGCCTGTTGATCGAACATGGAATAATCGTATGCAACAGAGGCTGCCAGTTCCTCTAATCCCTGACGACACAATCTCTTCCGACCGATGATTCCAAACCCCAGCTTATGGCTGTGGAGAAGGACCTTCACCCCCCGGGGGACCTTCTTCCTGAGGGATTCACAGGCCTCCACCCCGCCGAACATGATGACGGCATCGGATTGATGAAAGACTGCCCCTTCAATCTCTTCCTCTCCCCCTCGCCAGTAAAGGACAGCCATGGATTTAGCCATCTCCGGATCGATCTCTTCGATCGTCTTGAGATAGAGGGGAGCAAAAGTCGGTTCTCCTGCGGCCATTTTTCCCAGACAGGCGGCTTTCAGAAGGATAGCCCTCATGAAGAGGAGATGGGGCAGGGCAGGAATATTTTCAGAGAAGATTGAGAGGATGAGCTTTGGGCCAAAAGCCCGGCTATAACCCCCCAACTCCGGGGAGTATTGAAAATCATCAAGAAAGAGAGGATTCTTGATCTCCGAACAGAGGGCACGCCAGATGTCTTCCTTCAGGGAACTCTCCATCTCCACATCGATACTGGCCTCCACCACCTCTCGAGAGAAATGGGTGATCGCAGGAATGGTCTTGAGCGCGAGTTGCCGAAGCGGATAATCTCTTTCAAGCCATCTCCGGGAGGCCTGATCAAGGACATCGATGATTTTCCCGATTGGAAGGCTGGCAAGGTATGTCTCTCGGTTCTTCTTCAGGTGATCGGTCAAGGTCTCCACAAAAGATCTGCTGATCTGAGGGATTTTTAGATGAATCGTGATGTCTTCATCCTGATAAGCCTCGGTTCTGAAGGTCTTCAGCTGAGCTCGAAGATTCGGAGGAAGGTAGTATGCATCCACTTCGATGATTTCCATCGTCAATCCTTTCGAATTTGGGTCATCTCATCGATCGTCAAAGAACAGCCTCTTGCCTCTCCTTCTCTGGTTCTGCCCTCAATCTCAAATCCTTCCGGAGTGATTTTTCCCAGGTCATCGGACTGAATGGCCAGAAGATGCCCCCGGTTAGCCAGGTCAAAGTGTCGGAGCAAACCCGTCTGACCCGGGGGAAGCGGCCCCAGAGTATCTGCGTCTACCACAATGGTTCTTGTCCAGGGGGGGTTGATCTTGGCTTTCGGGAGATTTATCCCCTGGAGGGAGTTCCTCAAAGTATTGTCATAAAACTGAGAGCTGATTTCTGTCATTCCAAGGAGATTGACACAATAGTCCTTTGCGACTCCAAGGAAATCCTCACAGTCGCTGACAAACTCTTCCCGTTTTACTTCCCTGCTTTTTCCTTTAAATCCTCCGGCATCAAGTGTTCTCGAACCTGGGGGGAGTTTAAAACGTAACCCTTTCTCACGACAGGTGTCGAAGACATTGACAAAACCGAAAGAGCCGCCGCAGATCGTTATTGGAATACCCTCTGCTTCAGAACGGCGTAACTCATCAACGAGCACTCTAATATCGAAGCCTTCCTTGCCTATGAGAAAGCGGCTTTGGGATGATCCAAAGTATTCTATCAATCGATTCATCCCATAGGCCATCACCATCGTCGGGACGATCTCCGGCGAGGGAGCGATGATCAGGAGGGTCGTCTTGATCTTATCCGGAAAGAGGAAGCAAGAGGCAGCTTCATAAATGGTGGCATCCATGAGCCTGAGACCTCCTTCGTCGTAATGGACCTTTCCCCTTTCCTCTGGTTTCGTCGTCCCGCTTGTCATAAATGTCTTCACGGTATTGGAAGGAAACATGACGAGTTCCATTACTTTGAAGGCATCCGTGGGCAGAGCGGGAATCTGATCCCAGGAAGAGATGTTTTCCGGGGTTACTCCGCGCTTTTCGCAGTAGCGCCTGTAAATCGGAATATATTTGACCTGGAGTTCAAAGATCCGAAGGGCAAGGCGATTGAACTCTTCTGAGTCCTGATGATCCATCCCCCTGCGGATATAGGACAGGATCTTTTCGTCGAGATCCAATACCTCTTTGGGCAACTCCCTGGTCATCCCACCTCCCTGTGGAAGGTGATCATCTTCTTCTCAACTAAGCGGATGAGCACCCTTCTCAAATCTTCCAAAGGGATTTTTTTCCTCTCGGCGATCTCCTGAATTGACAGATTCCCATGAAGCTTCTCTGCCAACCCTGACCGGCCTTTCCCTAAGGCGGCTTTCATCTCTTTATCAGAGACCAAGGACTTCGGTAGAAGCCTTTCATCCAGGGGAGGGAGTTCCTGGAAGTGGGATGGAATGACAAAATCGGTTGGCCGATAAGCGAAGAGTGGCGGAAAGACGCCAAACTTCTTAAGAAAGACATAGCGGTAAGCGCTCAGCCCTCCCGCCATTCCCTGGGCCACTGCCCGTGAGAAGGAGTTGTAGCCTCCGGATGTCACATCTCCGACAGCGAATACCCCAGGAATGGGAGTCTGCATATCCTGATCCACTTTGATGAAAGGAGAATTGAAGTCCTCAGCCCCTATCTCAAATCGCCAGGCGGGCGAGAGTTCATAGGAGTTGAAATCCAGGAGGACCTTCGGACAATGGATCTTACGAGTGCCTTTGGATGTTCGGAGGGTCAGTCCCTGGAGTCTGCCATCCCCCCAGTATCTTTCTACCCAACCTCGAAGCACATCCTTCGTATCCTCCCCTTCGCCCTCCATGACGAATAATAGAGGAGATTTGCCTGCGTTTAGATCTCTGATCAAAGGAATCAGGTTTTGCAGCTTCTCGCTTCCCACAATGACCAGCTTTGGATCCCATCTTCTGCTGAGAAGTTTTTTGAGGTGAGAAACAATGTATTCATATCCCATGCTGGTCACTTCAAGGCCCCGTCCCAGATAGTCCCTCTCATTGGTCAGAACCTTGATCCCGGCGGCAATGATCACGGCTAATGAACGGAAGACTTTGCCGTCAGAAGTAAAGACCTCTTTAATCTCGTCTTGAAGGTTGATCCGGTGGACCCTGGCCTGAACTGTGGGTATTTCGAGAGCCCCCATGTCCCTCAGGAGGCGCCCGACAATCTCCTTCCCCTGGATCTTCCATGAAGGTCCTGTGAAGAGACATCCCCGCCAGCCCGCCAATCCACCGAGATAGGAGTTCTCAACCAAAAGGGTGCTGCAAGGGATGACCTTATATCTCTTGACCCAACGAGCCCGGATGGCCGCATTGAGCCCTGCCGGCCCTCCTCCCACCACAATCACGTCCCAGTCATATCCCATCCTACTCTCCTCTTCGTTCCCTCTGAAGATAAGGAATCAGTCCCCCCGCCTCTAAGATCTTTTTGATATGGGGGTCTATGGGTGAAAACGGGAAACGTCTGGCATTGGGAAGCTCAATGAATCCTTCTATTGTGAAGATATCGATCAAATCCCCGTCTCTGGCCCGATTCTGAATCTCTCTGCATTCAAAAGTCGGTACGCCGAGATTGGTCAAGCTCCTGAAGAAGATTCTGGCAAAGGATGCTGCGACGATGGCCTTCACGCCGAAATTGCGAAGACCTCTTACCGAAGTCTCTCGGCTGGAACCACAACCGAAATTTTGTCCTGCTACGATGACGAGTTTCTCATGGGATGATTCCGGTTTAAAATTTGCACCCAGTCTCCCCATCCCTTCTATCAATCCTTCCCTCACTCTCTTCTCATCCAGGCTGAAAAAGAAGGAAGGGTGAAGGACATCTGTATTGATATGATCCCCTAATTTCCAGATGCGGCCGGAAATCTTTTCGGGAAGAGTCACGACATCACCTCTCTCGGATCGATGATCCTTCCTGCCAGGGAAGAAGCAGCGGCCGTCACGGGAGAGGCAAGGTAGATGCTGGAGGAAGGATCTCCCATCCTACCCTGGAAGTTTCTGTTGGAAGTGCTCAGACATTTCTCCCCTGCTCCAAGAATTCCCTTGTCGATGCCCCCGCATAGACCACAGCTCGGATTGAGAATCACTCCGCCGGCTTCTAGGATGGTCTGGAGATATCCCTTTTCGATGGCCTCCTGGTAGATCTTCTGTGAAGCCGGCGAGATCAGAAGTCTCATCCCAGAAGCAATCTTCTTTTTCCGGAGGAGGCGGGCTGTCATTTCCAGGTCCCTAAGTCTTCCGCCTGTGCAGGAGCCGATGAAAACTTGTTGGATGATCTCCCCCTTGATATCATTTGCATCTACGACCCGAGCAGGGCTGTGAGGGAGCGCTACTTTAGGATGAAGCGAGGAAATGTCAACCTCCATCCTGTTGAGGTACAGAGGTTTCTCATCAAAACACTCTCCCCAGCCGCCGCTCTGGCCGTCCCTATTCTTTAAATACTTCCGGGTCACCTTGTCAGGGATAAAGAGCCCGTTTTTTGCTCCTCCTTCCACCACCATGTTGCAAATGGCAAACCGGTCATCCATCGGGAGGGCTCCGTCATTGTCATAAAACTCAAGGGTCTGATAGAGAAAACCTCCTTCTCCGAATCTTCCCAGGAGGTCAAGGATAATATCCTTCCCCATGAGGTAAGGGGGGAGTTTTCTTTTGAGGTCGATTCGTACTGTGGCAGGAGGTTTGAGCCACGTCTTTCCTGTCATCAACGTATAAAGAATATCAGTTGAACCCATTCCCGTTGCTAAACATCCAAGAGCTCCGGCAGTGGTTGTGTGGGAGTCGGCCCCGAGGACTAACATGCCGGGCCTTAACCAGGGCCCTTCGATCAAGAGCTGGTGGCAGATCCCTTGATAGATGGACTGGTGAGGTAATGCCTCAACCTTGGCAAAGGAGATGACCGCTTTGGCGATATTGGCTCGTTCAATGGTGGAGGGAGGGGCAAAATGATCGACCGTGACGAAAACCCTCTCCTTGTTCCAGATCCGACCTCCCAAATCTTTTAGCTCTGAAAGGAGAAGAGCGAAGGTCGGGTCAGGCAAGAGGACAAAGTCGACATCGACGGCATAGTATTCGCCCTCTCTTCTTCCGTCCGAATGTTTCTGGATGATGTTGCCCGTATATCCTTCAACCATCCTTTTTCAGAACCCCTTTTGCGATATCCCAGAAAGCCTCTAACGGGAAATTGAGAGAGCCTTCGTAATAGGATTCCATCTCTTTCGCCATCCGATGGATCTCCGCCTTACCCTTTGCCATCTTTCTCTCCTTGACCTTTTGAAGGATCTCCTTCAGCTCTTCCTCCTTTGCTTCATATCCTCTTTGCCCTAGGAGATGCATGATGGTCTGGGTGCCTGTATGCTTTCCCAGGACGAAAGAGGATTCCCTTCCCACTTCCTTTGAATCGATGATTTTGTAAGTCTGGCTGTTTTTGAGAATGCCATCCACATGGATTCCCGATTCGTGGCGAAAGGCATTGAGCCCGATGATCGGGGCATGGGGAGGGATGAAGATCCCTGAACACTGCTCCACGAGCCGGGAAAGGTTGTAGAGTCCCTGCAGATCGATTCCGTGTTGCCGGTGGAAGATCTTCTCCAAAGCCAATACCACCTCATGAAGGGGAGGATTCCCAGCCCGCTCGCCGATCCCGTTGACCGTGACCGAGGGATAATTCACTCCGGCTTCTATGGCAGCCAGGGTGTTGGCTGTCGCCAGACCGAGGTCATTATGGCAATGGGCACCCAACTCCATCTCCTGTGGAATTTGATCTCTCACTTTTTTAACAAGGTCCTTCATCCTGAAGGGTTCCATTACGCCCACCGTGTCGCAGATGAAGGCCCGTCGGGCTCCCCGGTGAAAGGCGTGAGAAAGGATGTTACAGAGAAATGGGATTTCGGCGCGGGCAGCATCCTCTGCCGCCAGGTTGATCAAAAATCCCTTTTTATCGGCATACCGTATAACATCCCCCATCAGTTTCTTTACACCCTCTTCATCCAATCCAAGCTTTGAGCGCACATGGAGGGAGCTCACCGGGCAGATGATAAACACCTCTTTCACATTACATTTAGAGGCCTGGTCCACCTCATCCCTTTTAAGCCGGATCGATACTCCGATGGATGCCTTGAGCCCCTGGTGGGCAATGGCGGAGATGGCTTCCCTCTCCTCTGAAGATATGGATGGCATTCCCACGTCGAGAATGGGCACACCGATTCGGTCCAATTCTTGGGCAATTTGAACCTTCTCCTCCTTGGTGAAATAGACTCCGGGAGACTGCTCGCCCTCTCTCAGGGTCCCATCCACAAAGTTAACCCGTTCAGGGTTAACCCTGAGAGAGACCTGACCTTCAGGTTGGAGAGTCGAAGGGTTCACGCTACCCACGGCCACCTCTCGAACGCCAACTCATGTAACGACAGAAGAGCCTGCCCCAAAAGGGATCGCTGGCTTTCACCGGATTAGGATGGAAGGAACAGAAATCTCGACACTTGGCCTCTCGTAAGACCTTCTCAAAATTTTGTGGGTTCAGTTCCTTTCCATCTCCCATATAGTCAGGGATGTAGTAGCCTAATCCTCCACCTTCGGGAGAACTTTTTTGATAGAAGTCAGCAAAGGTTTGCTTCGTCGAAACAATCCCGAACTCCTCCGGATGGAGGTGCCAGGGAGAGGCAGGCTCCAGGGATATCGGAGCAGACCAGATTCTCCCTATATTCTTGAACCTTCCCTTGATCTCTCTTTTCAAGGCAGAGGTCTTAGATAAATCAAAATATCTTTCCCCGGGGATTCCCATGGCGAAGAAGATATCGGTCCTGATCCCAAACTTTTCTGCTACGGAGATGGCCTGCATCAATTCCTCGTTGGAGTAAGTGAATGTCTTGTTACGATGCCTCACCCTTTCATCTCCGGACTCAGGAGAGAGGGCGATCATCGAGCCGTCAAGAATGAATGACTCTGAGAATTCCCGGAGGAAGCGCTCTGAGGGGAGAGAAAAGGACTCAAAGTAAACCCTTGTGCGCGCCTTCTTTTTTCTCAATAGGGGAAATAATTCCAGATAATATTTTTCTCCTTCTTTCCCCGGATCAAAGGCGATGTTGAACATCTCGTAACCTAATTCGAGCGCTTCGGCCATCGTGTTGACGACGGCTTCCGGTGAACGGAAAACGACTCCCTTTCTGCCATTGACTCTTTGCTGGGCCTCCGCACCCCCTCCGCACCAGGTACAGTTTCCAAAACACCCCCTGCCGATATTGAGAGGAAAGAGAGGAGGGCCGAGATGAAAGTATCGTCTGTTCTCTTCTTTTGAAAGCCCCTTAGCCCAGACAAAAGGCATCCCGATATAGCGGATGTAAGTCTCTTTACCCTCAAGCAAAGAGAGATTGGTATACGAGGATCGGTCCAGATCCGCCTCAGAAGCCACATAGGAGAGAGGATTTTCTTTGATCCCTCCATTTTTTCTCCAGGTGAGGTTGGGGATGCTTTCCCAACTCCTTCCTTCCTTCACAGCATTCATCAGCGCGATGAGCGGGATTTCAGCGTCGCCACGGATGATCGCGTCCAATTGAGGAAAAGAGCTTAGAATCTCTCTGTGAAAAAGACTGGCAGTGTATCCACCCGAGAGGATGGTAATATCCGGTCTATTCTCTTTTATTTCCCTGGCGATCCTCATCACCTCATACGACTGCGGGTGAAAGTGGAGTGGGATCGCAACCACCCTGATCTCCTTATCCTTCAAATAGGCGAGGGGCGAGGAGATCCTCTTTTCGATCCACTCCAAGCCCAAGTGCAAGATTTTGGTCTTATATCCCTTTTGTGCGACAAGGTCAGCAAGGGAGAGGGTGCCCATCGGGAGAAGATTGACGGTCATATATTCGCCGAAGGGACGGTAGAAATTGGAGAATTTGGGCACATGAATGAAAAGGAGATCCAGAGATTCGGTCATTAGCTTAAATGTTTTGTTTTTTAATGGCGTTATTGATTGGAGGATCTTCAAAAGCTGGTAAATTATAACCTACCTTTCTTTTTTAAACTACAATCTCTCTTTGTCATTTCCGTAATGAGTAGACCTCATTGTTGCATTAGACAGACCCGCCGGGAACACTTATTGGGATTACCGCTTATGGAGATCCACAAGGACACTATCAGAAAAGATGACTGTGCTGTCCTCGGCTCGAACAAAAAGTCCTAACGTGGAGCCCGCCTTGCAATACCAAATTCCAATGATTACTTTAAGAACAAAGGGAGGTTAAGACCATGGCTGATCATACAATGGG
>CAYGWV010000041.1:0-12142 GCA_964353925.1 uncultured Syntrophaceae bacterium
GACCCTGGAACTGTCATTCCCGCGAAAGCGGGAATCCAGAGTGAAAAGACTGGATTCCGGATCAAGTCCGGAATGACAACACTGTAAAGTCATTGCTGATACATCACACTAGGTTTAGTTCTAAGGCATTTTTTTCTATAATAGATTTAAAGCGGGGGCGTAGTTCAATTGGTTAGAGCGTCCCGAGCTGGACTCGGGAAGGTTGCAGGGTTTGGTTCTAAGGCATTTTTTTCTATAATAGATTTAAAGCGGGGGCGTAGTTCAATTGGTTAGAGCGTCCCGATCTGGAATCGGGAAGGTTGCGGGTTTGGTTCTAAGGCATTTTTCTTAAATTGATTTAAAGCGGGGGCGTAGTTCAATTGGTTAGAGCGCCGGCCTGTCACGTCGGAGGTTGCGGGTTCAAGCCCCGTCGCTCCCGCCAAAAATAGAATCGCGGAGGTTGTCCCGACTTAAGGCCGGGATCGCTCCCGCCACTTTAAAAGCCCCGTCCAATGGACGGGGCTTTTGTCTATCAGTCATGGCATATTACGTTTATATTTTGCGTAGCGAGAAGGATGGTAGTTTCTACATCGGCCATACCGCTGACTTAGACGAAAGGATTCAACGGCATAACCATGGTAAGAGTTTATATACGAAGGCAAAAGTGCCCTGGAAATTGATTTACCGGGAAGAGTTCCATTCTCGGAGTGAGGCCATGAAGCGTGAGCAGGAGATTAAGAGGAAAAAGAACCGAGCTTACATTGACTATCTAGTGTAGTGTCTCAGTAATATATTTACATACCCCGTTCGCCCTGAGCTTGTCGAAGGGTGAACTATATCGAGGGGTTCTGTTCATGGTTCGACATGCTCACCACGAACGGATTGTAAAGTGATTATTGAGACACTACACTAGTTAGAGCGTTCCGAGCTTGACTCGGGAAGGTTGTCCCGACTTAAGGTCGGGATCGCTCCCGCCAGAATGTAGAGGGGTTAGTTTAATAAACTAACCCTTTTTTTTGGGGGTTAGATATTTGCTATTCCTATAGCCCACACAGGGTTGATTTGGCTCTAAAAATCGGATAGATTAACAGGAATGAATAAAGTGGCCTTTCTTTTTTGTGTCCATAATCATCAGCCCGTGGGAAATTTCCTCCACGTCTTAGAAAATGCATACGAAAAAGCCTATCTTCCTTTTATCGAAGTTCTCAAGAAATTTCCATTCATGAAGATCTCCATTCACTATACCGGGATCCTCTGGGATTTTTTTAAAGATCATCACCCGGAATTCATAGAAACTCTAAAGGAGTTGGTCAGAAAAGGACAGTTAGAGATGATGACGGGTGGGTATTATGAGCCGATCCTCGCGGTCATCCCTGATACGGATAAGGTTGGGCAGATCAAAAGGCTGACGCAAACGATTCAGGAAGAAATGGGAGTCACTCCTCAGGGGATGTGGCTGGCAGAAAGAGTCTGGGAGCCCCATCTTCCGAAGTATTTAGTAGAAGCCGGTGTGGAGTATATTAGCATCGATGACTATCACTTCAAGAAATCCGGACTGAGAGAAGAGGATTTACACGGCTATTATCTCACAGAGGAGGATGGTAAGAGCCTAAAGGTTTTTCCAGGGAGCGAGACGTTACGGTACATTATCCCCTTTCATCCTCCAGAAGAAACCCTGGAGTACCTCTTACCACTGCGAGGGTCCTCTTGTGCAGCCATTTTTGCCGATGATGGTGAGAAATTTGGGATCTGGCCTTACACGTACCGTTCGGTCTATGAAGAGGGTTGGTTAGAACGTTTCTTCGAATTGATAGGGAAAAGTTTGGATTGGATTGAACCCATGCCGCTCGGAGCCTATGCCATTCGCGAGAAGCCTCTCGGAAGAATCTATCTCCCCTGTTCCTCTTATATGGAGATGGATGAATGGAGTCTCCCTACAGAGGCCATGGTGGAATATGGAAAGGTTGTCGAGAGGTTGAAGGGGGGGCCTGAAGGGGAAAAGGTCAGAAGATTTATTAAAGGAGGATTTTGGAGAAACTTCTTTGCCAAATATCCTGAGTCGAACGATCTGCATAAAAGAGTCCTCCATCTTCGGGAAAAGATAGGAAATGCGAAAAAGAAGCCTGTTCCTAAGAACCAGGATCCCCTTCACTATCTCCATCAAGCCCAGTGCAACGATGCCTATTGGCATGGTGTGTTCGGAGGCCTCTACCTTCCGCATCTTCGCCATGCCCTTTATGAAAATCTGATCAAGGGAGAAGCTATCTATGATCAAGAGATGCATCGAAAAAAAGAATGGATCGACTTGGAGAAGTTGGATTTCAACGGAGATGGGGATGAGGAAGTCATTCTAAAGAACCCGGAGATGGTTCTCCTTTTCAGCAGCCGTGGGGGAAGCCTTTTAGAAATGGATGATCGGTCAAAAGCATTCAATATCCTTGGGACCCTTACTCGAAGGAAAGAGGGCTATCATCACAACTTATTGGAATCCCGGGAACAAGCATCGAGGGATGAGGCATCGACAGCCGAAACGAGGACCATCCATGAGATTTTTGATTCGAAGGAGAAGGGTTTAGATCAATATCTCCATTTCGATGGATATCGAAGAGTTTCCTTCTTGGATCATTTCATCTCCGAGCCGATGGATTTTGAATCATTTCGAAGGTGCCAATATCAGGAGGAAGGGGATTTTATCCGGGAGCCTTATGAGATCGAGGTCAGAGGAGAAGGAAGGTATCTGGAAGTCTTTTTTTCTCGATCGGGGGGCCTCCGCAGGGATGGGGGAGGAGATCCGATTAAGATAGGAAAAGGTTTTTCCATTCCAACCCATCAAAAAGTACTAAAAGCCTCTTATCAAATTACTTATAAAGGAGAGCCGAGAAAAACGAATTTCGGCATCGAATTCAATATTAATCTCTTAGCCGGAGATGCACCGGATCGCTATTACAACATACCGGGGCATCCCCTTGAAGACCGAAAGCTATCAAGTGTAGGGTCGTTAAAAGACATTACAGAGGTCCAATTGATTGATGAATGGAACAGAATAGAGGTGACTATAAAAACGAACAGAAGCAGCAATCTCTGGCGTTTTCCCATTGAGACCGTTTCCCTCTCAGAGAGTGGGTTCGAAAGGATTTTTCAAGGTTCATGTATGCTCCTTTACTGGCCATTGGACTTAGAGCCTGATAAGGGTTTTGAGGTGAGCATGGAATTGGGGATTCGATCCCTCTGAGAGAGGCAAACGAATCATTTTCGATTCATTCGTTATCATTCGGTCCATTCGTTAATTATTTTAGATAAGGAGGAGATGAGATGGAAAAAAAGGAGAAGTCTTTGGAGAAGATGACCGCTAAGGAGTTAAGGGAGATGGCTCTCGGGTTGCCTGGAATCGAGGGCGTCGACGCGATGAAAAAAGAGGAGTTGATTACAGCCATTCGCGCAGCCAAAGGCATCACGGAGCCGGAACCCAAGAAAGAGAAAAAGGCGTTTGTTAAGAAGGAGAAAGTGGTTTTAACCGTGGTCCAGTTGAAACAGAAGGTGAAAGAACTGAGAGCCAAAAGAGACGAACTCGTCCAGGAGAAGAATTTGAAGAGGGCTGAGATTATGAGAAGACGGATCAGCCGATTGAAGAAGAAGACCCGGCGAGCGGCCTAATCGAAAAGCATGAAATGGTGGAATGTTGGAATAATGGAATATTGGGAAAAAGCAAGAATAACTTCTGAAACTGCTCAAAGTCCATTATTCTATTATTCCAATTATCCATCATTGTTTGTCTGTTGCTATCCCATCATTCCAGTATTCCATTCTACCATTATTCCAGGGTTGTTCGGATATGCCTAAAGTCTCCGTTATTATCCCCACCTATAATCGTCTCCCCATGCTGAAAGAGGCGGTGGATTCAGTCCTTGCTCAAGATTTTGAAGATATGGAGCTGACCGTTGTCGATGATGGGTCCACCGATGGGACTGCAGAGGAGATAAAGCAATACGGAGGAAGAGTCAAGCTGCTTCAGCATTCTGTGAACAAAGGGGTGAGCGCCGCCAGAAATAAAGGAATTCTTCATGCAAGAGGCAAATATATCGCCTTTTTGGATTCGGATGATCTTTGGGTGAAGGGAAAGATGAAGATTCAAGTGGCCTTCCTGGATGACAACCCCCATTATCCCCTGTGCTACACCGATGAGATCTGGATTCGCAAAGGAAAGAGAGTCAACCCAATGCTCAAGCATGCGAAATATTCGGGGTGGATCTTGGAAAAGTGCCTTCCTCTCTGTATCATCAGCCCCTCTTCCGTGATGATGAAGAGGACACTTTTTACCAAAGTTGGTCTCTTCGATGAGGCCCTTCCGGTGTGTGAGGATTATGACTTCTGGCTTAGGGTCTCTGCCCGGTTTCCTATCTTCTTTATCAACCGCAAACTCATCATCAAGCGGGGAGGGCATCCTGACCAGCTTTCCCAGAGATCATGGGGAAATGACCGCTACCGGGTGATGGCTCTGGAAAAGCTTTTGTCGGAGCCTTATATCGGATCCGAAGAAAGAGAAATGATTCTTAAGGAGATGAAGAAGAAATGCTCTGTCCTTTATAAGGGTTTTCTAAAAAGAGGGAACGCGATTGAGGGAAGACAATATCAGGAGATCATGAAGCGATATGGGATAGAGGTATAGAAACCATTGCGGATTGCGGAATGCGGAGTGCAAAATGAAAACTAGAAAATGAAGGTGTGCTTGATATGGACATTAGAAAAATACCTGTTCAGCAAATTGATGTGTCGGACAAAACCTATTCCGTTAATTTTGTACCCGATCTCCAGAGGCTGCGATCTTCGATTGAACAAATTGGATTAATTCAACCGGTCCATTTGAGGAAAAAAGGGGATCATTACCAGATCGTCTGCGGGTTCAGAAGAATTTCAGTGATGAAGGCGCTGGGGAAATCGGAGATCGAGTCGAGAGTGTTTGAGGAGAAAGAGATGGATGAATTCCAACTTTTTTCTCTCTCCCTGCATGAGAATCTGACGACCCGAGGATTCAATACTGTTGAAAAGGCCATCGCTCTGGACAAATTGATTCATCGTTTTCAAATCGATCCTGCCGCAGTCATCAAGACCTTTCTCCCCTTCTTTTCTCTCGAGCCTAATGAAAAAATTTTGAACACCTACCTCTCGCTTGCTCAGATGGAGGATGAAATCAAAACGTATGTATTGAAAGAGGAGGTTTCCCGTTCCAACATACGAAAACTATCCGCCCTGACTCCTGATGGCCGAATGGCTATTTTTTCTCTGATCTCCCGCTTGAAATTGGGTGAGAACCGGTTGAGAGAGGTCCTTACTCTTTTGGAAGAAATCGCTAGAAGAAATCAATGTAAAGAAAAAGATATTGTTCAACGATCAGAAATCCAGGCCATCCTTTCTCAAAAAGAACTTACCCCCTCTCAGAAGACAGAGCGTATCAAAAAGGTTCTCACGGACCTCCGTTACCCAAAGTTGAATCAAATGGAGAAAGAGTTTGAGAAAAATAGAAAAGACTTGAATTTGCCTTCCAATATCTCACTTCACCATCCCCCTTTTTTTGAGGGGAAGAGATTAAAGGTCGAATTTCAATTTGAAAGTATCGAAGAATACCAGTCCATGGTTTCTTCCCTATCACTCCTTGCTGATAAGAAGGAATTTAGGGAGATTCTTGAGGATAAGAAGAAAAATACAGGCACCCATTAGCATGGCGTTCAGGCGCTTAGCGCCGCAACATCGACAAAAAAATGCCGATATGGTTCTTAGGTCGTGCCTATCATTGGGTTCGTAGCGCCCCCATTTACTGGGGGCGAATTATGAGAGATTATGAACTTCCGATTTCGACAAGTAACATAAAGTAATGGAGGTGATCATGATTGGTCCTTTGGTTGTCTTTACTAAGAAAATTGAAGTGAAGAACCCAAGGCCTAAAATACCTACGCCTGAGGAGTTGTCTGGAGAACTCGAATGGAGGTTAGATGGCAGCTTTTCAAGCAGCTTTACGGATTTAGACGAAGGCACCTACGAAATAGCATTTCATGGGAAGGGATTGATAGGGGGAATTCTTGTCCAGAATTTCATCATGTATGGAGTCCTGGAGTTCAGCCGTTCTTTCAAGTTCGTCCGTATCAACGGCTTCTTGTTCAGAAGACAGACGGTATCCTTTCTCCTAATAATTTTGGCGTTGATCGCCCTTCTTTTTGTTTCCGGATTTTCCAATGAGGCAATCGGAATAGTTTTGTTTGTTGCTTTGTATTTTCTCAGTATTTATTGGGTTGAGTCTCGGCGTTATTCTAATATCGTAGAGATTGCAGCCCAGCGATGGGAACAGCGAAGTTCCGCCTAGAATGATGCTCTGTTGGGTGGAAACGGGAACGCCAGTTTGTAGTGGATCTGGCGACTTACGGTCTCGACCCGAATGACGACATCTCGGTGACGATCCCCGACTCGCTGGAGCCGGAACTCCCCAGCGGCTGAAGTGGACGGTGGAAGATTTCCTGCAATTTTTTGGAAAGAGATGCTACCCATTCAGATTGAACGAATTTATCTCGATGAAAAGGCTGAAAAGGATCCGGTCTCAGAAACCATTCTTAAAGCCCTGCCGAATATTCCCGTAGAAATAGTTCAGGACAAGCGATCTCTCATCAAACATTTTTCTTCTATGCCCGATCCGATCGGGATCGGAAAAAAACATCTTTTCATCACTCATTTTTACGGGAGGAGTTTAAAGCCCTGTCCGGGAACCTCCAATCACATCTGCTGCGGGTACTATGTGATCAACGCTGTCACCAATTGCCCGATGGATTGTTCCTACTGTGTCCTTCAAGGATACCTGAATAATCCATTTCTCACCTTCTATGCCAACTGGGATGACCTTCGTGACGAGATAGATGATTTTCTCTCAAGGGATCAGCAAGCCCTTCCTCGGTTGGGAACAGGAGAGCTCTCTGACAGCCTGGCCCTGGAATCGATCTTTCCATTCTCGCAGTTCCTCATTTCATTTTTTGCGGAGAGGCATAGTGGCATTCTGGAACTGAAGACGAAGTCAGCGAATGTCGATCCTCTGCTTCATCTAAACCATCGAGGAAAAACAGTCGTCTCCTGGTCGCTCAACCCTGCCAAAATGATCGAAAGGGAGGAGAGGAGGACAGCTCCATTGGGGGAGAGGATTAGTGCAGCGAGAGAATGTCAGGAAAAGGGTTATCTATTAGGATTTCATTTTGACCCACTCCTTTACCATGAAGGCTGGGAGAAGGAATATCAGGAAACCATCCGTCAACTTTTTGAACAGATCGATCCCAATAGGATCGTCTGGATCAGTCTGGGAGGGTTTCGTTACCCGCCTGGCCTCAAAGCGATCGCAGAGGAACGTTTTCCAAAAACCGAAGCTTTTCTGGGAGAATTATTTCCGGGAAGAGATGCCAAGTTCCGATATTTGAGAGAAATTCGAACGGAGATGTATCAAAAGATGGTGGGATGGTTGAAGGAGGTGGACCCAGATCTCTTTATTTATCTCTGTATGGAAAGTAAGGAGGTTTGGGAAAAGGTCTTTGGCTGGGCCCCCGAGAATAGTTTTCATTTGAATCAGATGTTTGAAAATCGAGTAAGAGAATTTTTAGACAGATGAAGGAAAGAAAACAGATTCGATTGAAGGGTTACGATTATTCTAAAAGCGGGTATTATTTTGTCACGATTTGCACCCAAAATAGAGCGGAATGGTTTGGAAAGGTAAAGAGCGGAATAACGCATTTGAATAAGTTTGGGGAATTTGCAAAGACTTTCTGGGCTGAGATCCCGGGACATTTTAAGGATGTTGAAATAGATGAGTTTTCGATAATGCCTAACCATGCCCATGGTATCTTGATTATTGAAAGAAATATGGTAGGGGACGCATATATGCGTCCCCATCAGAGGAATGCATTTATGCATTCCCTACAAGATAAAACAAAAATGTTATTGTCCAAGATAATCCAACAATATAAAGCATCCGTCACACATAAGATCAATAATCTGCAAAATGATGTTCACTTCCAATGGCAGAGATCATTTTATGATCATGTCATACGCAATGACAGCGAGTTATTCCGGATCAGAGAATACATCCAGAACAATCCTTTAAAATGGGATTTAGATCGAGAAAACCTATTATCCAAGAACTTTAATTTGGGCCATGACCGTTATTGGAAAGAAATTTATGATTCAATATAGGGGCAATTTATGAATTGCCCTTACGGGAAGGGAGGCAATAAAATGAAACTAAAAGGCAAGGTAGCGCTGATCACGGGTTCTTCGCGTGGGATGGGGAAAGAGTATGCCATGGGGTTGGCAAAAGAGGGAGCGGATATCATCATCAACAGCAGAAACCTGGAGAAGGCCGAACCCGTGGCAAAAGAAATTGAAGGGTTGGGCGTAAGGGCAATGGCCATTGGCGCAGATGTCTCTGTCTCGAAAGACGTCACACGAATGGTGGAAGAAGCCGTCATGGGATTTGGGAAAATCGACATCCTGGTGAATAACGCCGGGGTCAATCCTTTCATTCTGGAGGCTGAGAAGATTAAAGAAGAAGGCTGGGATCAAGTGCTTGATATAAATTTAAAAGGCGTATTTCTATGCTGCCAGGCGGTCGGGAAGAAGATGATTCAGCAAGGAGGGGGGAGGATCATCAATATTTCCTCGGCTGCAGGGATTCTTGGCGAACAGGGTTTCCTACCCTATTGCGTCAGCAAAGCGGGAGTAATGACACTCACTCGAATCCTTGCCTATGAATGGAGCCGATACAATATCCTGGTTAACGCTATTGCCCCAGGATTGGTTGCAGGGGGGATGAATACGGCCGTCCTCAATAAAGAGATTTTGGTCTCCGGTTTAACCCAACAGATCCCTCTCAAGCGGCTTGCAAGCCCGGAAGAGATTGTGAAGGTTGTCCTGTTCTTAGCCTCGGACGATTCCAGTTATATCAATGGAACGACTATTGTCGCAGATGGAGGGGGGACGGGCTATCATCCGACTGGATTTCTCGATCTGATCGCTGAAATGAAGAAGAAATCTTCTAACCCTTGACGAGCCTATGGGCATAAACGATCAGGTATTTTTTGCTTCCCCGTTCTGATTAGAATCAGCAATTGTTTTTTCAAAACGGCTGGGCTTAGCCTCGATAATACAAACTTAATTGATCAGCTTCAAAGTAGGCTCATCTTGATTATAAACCGGGGTAGCTTTGGCGGACGGTTTGATTCTCAAGGAGGCCATTGAGAAAGGATGAAGTTAAAGACTAAACCAGTAAATATTTCTTCCTCACTTCCTCATTATCTCTCAGTTCCTCTATGCTTCCATGATAACGGATCTGCCCATTATCAATGATATAGCCCCGGTCGCTTATTCTCAGCGTGGATCTCACATTCTGTTCAGCAATGAAGACAGTTAAACCTGCCTCCCTGAGCTTTCTTATTTGACCTTCGAGGGCATATACCAGGAGGGGCGCCAGCCCTTCAAAAGGTTCGTCCAGGAGGATAAACTTTGGATTTCCCATCAATGCCCGAGCAATGGCTAACATCTTCTGCTCCCCTCCGCTCAGGCAACCTCCTCTGCGGGACTCAATATTTTCCAGAGCAGGGAATAGCCCGTAAATTCTTTCCCTGTTCCACCCCTCGCCTTCCTTCGTTTTTCTCTCAGCTATCTCTAAGTTTTCTCCCACCGTGAGGTCGGCAAAGATCCTTCTATCATCAGGGATATAGCCGATGCCCTTTCGGGTGAGCAGATAGGGCTTAATGCCGATAATCTCCTCTCCTTTAAACCGAATGCTCCCTTGCTTCGGCGGCGTGATGCCGATGATGCTCTTCATGGTGGTCGTTTTTCCTGCTCCGTTTCGTCCCAAAAGACAGACCACTTCTCCTGGGTCAACCTTTAAAGAGACGCCGAATAGAATATGGCTCAAACCATAGAAGGTGTGGATTCCCTCCACCTCAAGCATCACTCACCTCCGAGGTATGCTTCCTGTACCTCTTTGTTGCTTCTCACTTCTTCCAAGCTGCCCTGAATGATCGTTTGCCCTTGGCGCATCACCATGATGCTTTGCGCAATGGAGAATACGATATCCATATCGTGCTCGCAGAACAAGATGGTTAAGCCTCGCATTTTTGCCAGCCGCTGAATGAGCTCGATCGTCGCCAGTGTCTCCTCCGGGGACATGCCGGCGGTCGGTTCATCCAAAATCAACAATTCCGGCTCATTCCCTAAGGCAATGGCCATCTCCAATATTTTCTGGTCGCCATGGGAGAGCGACCCGGCAGCACTTTTTTCTTTGTTGGATAGACCCATGCTTTCCAAAATACTTCTCGTCTCCTCAACAGCGATGCTCTGCGCAGGCCGGAAAAGATTGGAACTCCTTCTCTGATGGGAGAGAACAGCGACTTGAACGTTCCCAAAGACGGTCAGTCTCGGGAAGATGTTCACAATCTGATAGGACCGTGAAATCCCTTTTTTACAGATTTCGTATGGGGGTAATTCGCTGATATCTTCGCCTTTAAAAATGATTCTCCCTTGGTCTCGCTTCAGCGCACCCGTGACGAGGTTAAATAAAGTGGTTTTCCCAGCGCCATTGGGGCCGATCACCGCAACAATCTCCCCTTTCCCAACGGTGAGGTTAGCTCCGTTGACCGCCATGAAGTCATCAAATGACTTCGTGACCCCTTCCACCTGTAGCATCGATCATTTACCCCTTTCCGCTGCTTCTTTCGCCCCAGGCTTAAATAAATCCTGGAAAAAACCCATGACGCCCTCTGGTAAAAAGAAAATCACCAGAATGAGTATAATTCCAAGAATTAAGGTCCAATACTCGGTATATTTCCCAACAAAAGTTCTTAAAGCTACGGTAATGGCTGCCCCCAGCATAGGACCAGCAAATGTAAACCATCCCCCTAAAAGGCACATGATAAATATCTCAAGGGACAAAGTCCAAAACAGCAGGTCAGTAAAAACAGACCGCTCCAGCGCCACAAAAAGAACGCCTGCCACACCAGCGAAGAATGTGGCGACAACAATCCCACCCAGTTGATAGCGCCTGACGTTGATCCCAACGGCTTCACATCGCTGCGAATTATCCCGAATCGCTTGGAGGGTGCTCCCAAATGGGGATTTTAAAATCATGTACATCAAAACAAGACAGACCACGAGGATGATGAGGATGAAGTAATAAGAACTATTCAAAGAAGAAATCAGCGAGGGCATGGGGATACCGTGGATGCCATCATCGCCCCCCGTAAAACTATACCAACGGAAAACGATAGCCCAGATCAGTGAGCCCAAAGAAATCTGGAGCATGCCAAAGTAAAGCTTGGTCAGTCTCACACAAAACCACCCGATGATCAATCCGGTGATCGCCGCCACAACGGGACCTACAACAAAACCAATCCACGCAGGCATGGAGGTTTTCGTGAGCATCAAGGCGAAAGCGTATGCTCCCACCCCGTAAAACACAGCATGATGAAACTGGAACATGCCCCCATATCCCCCCACCATGTTGAGACTCATGGCCAGGAGAGAAGTCACGTAGATCAACGCAAGGATATAAACAAAAAATCTGGGAACAAAGAGCGGTAAAATGAAAAGCACAATTAAGATAGCCGCTACAAGCCAAACCCATTTTGTACGAACAACTCTATCGAACAAATCCAATCCCCCTCTACCCCGTTAGAAAGCCCAACCACTTAGGGTCGAGATGATGAGAATAAACGGGGTTTACCAGACTGATTTAAGAAGACCCTTGGGTCGCAAAAGCAAAACAGTCACGACCGCAATATAGGGAAAAACGATAGCAAACTGGGGCCAGAACAATACACCAAAGGAATGGGTTACACCAAAGATAAGGGACCCCACCAGGGCCCCCCACATGTTACCCAATCCTCCGATAATGACAATTAGAAAAGCTTCGATGATGAGAGTATGATCCATCCCCAAAGTAATACTCACTGTAGGGGCAACTAAAGCTCCTCCCACTCCGGCAAGGTAACACCCAATGACGAAGGCGATTGCAAAGACCCAGCTGACATTGATCCCCAATACCCCCACCATCTCCCGATCCACTGCTGCTGCCCGGGAGATCTTACCTATCTTGGTTTTATTAGTAAAGAGCCAAATAGCAATGGCCACAAGGGGC
>CAYGWV010000042.1:0-6011 GCA_964353925.1 uncultured Syntrophaceae bacterium
CTTCTGCCTTCTTGGAGCCCGCATCGAGGGCCGCCTGAACGATATCTACCACCACGACGGGCACCCCGTATGAATATAGATTTTGGCTGAAATGAAGGGCAATGTCCGGGCCGATATTCCCTGAACCGATCACACCGATCCTCCGAATCGTCCGACCAAATAGTGTAAATGACATAAGCACCTCCTCTCAAAAGATCATTGCAAAATAGTCAATTAGCAATGCAAAATTATTAATGAAGGAGAAATGCTAACTTTGCAATGCTAATTTTGTATTGTTAGCTGGTTTTTAAAAGATGGATGGTTCTTTGAATTCTCCATAGACCTCCTTAAATACATGGGTCATCTCCCCTACAGTAGCGTAAGCTTTACAGCATTCGAGAAGATAGGGCATGACATTCTTCTCAGCCCTTGCAGCACTTTCGAGATCTTTCAGCAACTGTGAAACCTTTCGATTGTCCCTTTCGCGCTTTACCTCTCGCAGCCGCTGGACCTGTTCTTCCGCAGATCCCAACCGGTATTCATGGAGTTCAACCTCCATCTCTTCCCCTTCAGTATATTTGTTTACTCCCACCTTGATCAACTCTCCCTTTTGGACCCCTTTCTCAAACTCGTAGGCCTGCCTTGCGACTTCTTTCTGAACGTAGCCGGTCTCAACGGCCTTGATCATCCCTCCCATTTCATCGACCCGCTTCATCTCCTCAATAATTTTTTCCTCCATCTGTTTGGTCAAGGTTTCGATAAAATAGGAACCCGCCAAGGGATCGACCGTATCCCTCAACCCAATCTCTTCCATCAGAATCTGGAATGTCCTGAGGGAGAGGAGCGCTGCTCGGGGCGTTGGGATGGTATAAGCTTCATCGAAGGAACAGAGAGCAGTCGTCTGAGCGCCGCCCAGGGCCGCCGCCAGGGCATAGTAAGCGCCTCGAATGATATTGTTTTCGGGCTGGGCCTTCGTCATGCCATATCCGCCCCCGCCAAAGATTCCCCGCAAGAGAAGGGACCGATTATCCTTGGCTCCGTAGCGCTCCTTCAGGTTTTTTGCCCAGAGTTTCCTTGCCGCACGGAACTTGGCTACTTGTTCCCAGAGGTTTCCAAAGACATTGAGGTTGAAGGTGAAGCCCCTGACAAAATCGTCAATGGGATGGCCACGACGCAAGACTTCCTCGATATAGGTGTTGGCAATCTGGAAGGCGTAAGCGATTTCCTGAACAGGAGAACAACCCGATTCGCGAATGTGATAACCACAAACGCTGACAGGGTTGGTTCGGGGAAGTTCCTTCATCGAATATTCGATCGTATCACCAATGAGCCGTACGGCGGGTTTCACTGGAAAGATCCACGCTCCCCGTCCGATCATCTCTTTGAGAATATCGTTTTGAGGGGTAGCGCTCACTCGATCTTTTTTAAATCCATATTTTTCAGTTGTCGCCTGGAACATGGCCAGCATGATGCTTGCCACAGCATTCACGGTGAGGCCGGCGCCAATTCGGTCAAGGGGGATGCCCTGGAAGGCAACTTCGAAGTCTCTGAGAGAATCGACCGCCATACCGACCCTCCCCACTTCACCCTCCGCCAACGGGTCATCGGAATCAAGGCCCATTTGTGTGGGAAGATCGAAGGCGACATTGAGACCGGTCTGGCCATGGGAGATCATCAGTTTGAAACGCTCGTTGGTCTCTTCGGGTGTTCCGAAACCCGTATACTGCCGGGTGGTCCACTCCCGACTCCGGTAGCCAAGGGAATGGATTCCCCGGGTGTAAGGATATTCGCCTGGAGGAGCTAAGTCCTTGTCCGGGTCAAAACCGATCGCTTCCAAATCCTTCTTCGTATAGAGAGGTTTGACGTGGATGCCGGATTGGAGGATCACATCCCGAACTTCGTCTTTTTCGTTTTTGATATATTTTGCAACACCCATCGTGAACTCCTGCGTGAATGGTGAATCGTGATTCGTGAACGGTGAGAGTATAAAATCACCTATCACGAATCACACTCTTTGCTTAACGTTCTCTTTGATCCATCGGATCGATTCGTCGAAAGAAGTCCCTCCGGGAAAGATGCCTTGGATCCCAATCTTTTGGAGAGGAGGGATATCCCGTTTGGGGATGACACCGCCGATGACGACCAGGATGTCATCGATCTTCTTCTTTTTCATTTCCTTCATCAGTTTTTCACAGATCGGCAGGTGGGCTCCGGACATAATGGATAGGCCGATGACATCCACATCCTCCTGGATGGCGGTGTGGGTGATCTGATCGATGGTCTGATGAAGGCCGGTGTAAATGACCTCCATCCCCGAATCGCGGAGGGCTTGCGCCACCACTTTCGCCCCTCGATCATGACCGTCCAAACCAGGTTTTGCGACTAAGATACGAATTTTTTTCTCCACCTCTTTACTCCCTTAGGGGATCATTCTCCCCTCATCAATTTCCCTTAAAACAAGTTCCTTGCCTCTCGCCAGATGCTTTCGGACAAGCCTTTCCGCCAATCTTGGGTTCTTCTTCTTCATCGCTTCCAACATCAGACGATGGTCTTTATTGGAGGAGATTACGCCATCTTGTATGTGGAGCAAGGCAGACCGATACCGATAAAAATAGTCTCGGAAGGTATTGATCATCTCGATCAGTTTTTTGCTTTTACAGGATTTGTAGAGGAGATCATGGAATTCCGTGTTAAGCTGGACGACCTTATCAGGGTCTCCTTTCTCCAAGGCATCCTCCGATTCCTTCAATTTTTTCTCCAAAATGGAGATTTTATCCGGAGCCATATGAAGGGTGGTCAAATAAGCGGCGTAACTTTCGAGGGCACTCCGAATTCCAAAGATTTCCTCCACATCCTCTTTTGTGAATTCCCTTACCGCAAAACCCCCCTTGGGAAGCCGGGTGACTAATTCATCCTTTTCCAGTTTGTGGAAAGCCTCCCTGACAGGGGTTCGGCTGATTCCCACGTGATCGGCCAATTGCTCCTCAATGAGATGCTGGCCGGGCTTCAATTTTCCGTGAAGAATAGATTTTCTTAAGGACTCATAGACTTCTTCCCGCAGGGATTTCCTTTTGTGGATCCGAAGGCCTCCTAATGATGTCGTTTCCATGGAACCCTCCTTTTTCGTTTAGAATTCTGTATACTGTATCCAGAATGACTCCTTTTTTATATGCCAAGGGTCTTGGCTTGTCAAGGGTTTTTTGGTGAGGAAACGGGATAGGGAAAGGGAAAAGGCTTGACACCGTCCAGGTTTTGGGTATATATAATTTTTTGTATACAGTATCCAAATCGAGACCAGGAGGCGATTTTCATGGACGAAATCGAACTATTCAAACATATTACTGTTTTGAGTCTGGAACAAGCAACTGTTCTCCCCTATTTAACCCTCCGTTTAGCTGAGGAGGGAGCCAATGTCATTCGCGTGGAACATCCCATTTATGGAGATCCCAATCGACGAGTGGGGGACGATGTGTTGAAAGAAGATCGGATGTTCTCCTATTATCTGTCCATCAATGCCGGGAAAAAGGCCCTCACCCTGGATATCGGGACTCCTGAGGGACAGGAGATTCTCAAAAAACTCATCACCCAACTGAAAGTGGATATTTTTGCCACGAATCAACTCCCCAGAAATTATGCAAAACTGGGCATCGAGTACGAGATGTTCAAGAAGATCAAGGAGGACATCATCTGGCTCGGAATGACAGGGTTCGGTCCCCAGAACAATGAAGCCGCTTATGATCCCGTGCTTCAGGCGAGAGGGGGATTAATGGAACTCACCGGAGAAAAGGGAGGAACGCCTCAAGTCATGGGCATCCCCCTTCCCGATATGGGAGCCAGTGAACATGGCTATGGCCTTGTGATGAAGGCCCTCTTCAAAAGGGCAGTGACAGGCCAAGGAAGTCGCATCGATCTCTCGATGTTCGAAAGCACCGTCTCTTGGCTCACTCAGGCAATCACCCATACGGTTTCTTTCCATAAGAAAGTTTCTCGAAGGGGAAATACTCACGAATTCTTTGCTCCTGTTTCTGTCTATGAGACGAAAGATGGCTATGCCTATGTGGCGGTAGGAAATGATAAGCAGTGGGAGACGATGACAAAGATTCCCGGGTTTGAATCCCTTTATAAAAAGGAGTACGAAAGAAATGCTGGCCGCATTGCAGATGTGGAGAACTTAAATCATGCGATCAAAGCCATTACCAAAAAATTTTCGACGGAAGAATTGATCAGCCTCTTCAACAAAGCTACGATTGCCATTTCCAAAGTCAACGCCATTGAAGATGTTGTCCGGGATCCGCTGGTCAAACCGAATCTGATTCGAAGCAAAGACCCCAAGACAGGGATGGAGATTACCATTGCCCCCCCTCCTACGAATAACCCTCATCTCAAGTCAATCCACCGAATGATGAGCTTCCCTCCCCGATTCGGTGAACACAATGAGGAGATTTATGGTGGTCTCCTGGGATATAGTGGTGCCCAGATGAAGGAGTACAAGGAGAAGAACATCATTTAAGAAATAGTTCGGAGTAATGAGTTCGGAGTTTGGAGACTCAAAACTCCGAACTAAGTTACTCTGAACTTATCTCTCCGATAGCGACGAAAGGAGTTGCCGATGGCGCTTGACTTTACTTTTGCCGAGGAGCAGGAGTTCTTCAGACAGATGGTTCGGGATGCGGTCAATCGTTTGATCATGCCCCATGTGGCTGAACTGGATGAAAAAGAGGAATTCCCCTGGGACCTCTGGAAGGAATTCGCTGCCCTGGGATATCTGGGCCTGAGGCATGAAGAAAAGTATGGTGGCATGGCCACGGATACCCTCTCCCAGATGATCTTCTA
Source organism: uncultured Syntrophaceae bacterium (assembly GCA_964353925.1). GTDB lineage: Bacteria > Desulfobacterota > BSN033 > BSN033 > UBA1163 > CAVQFR01. The sequence goes on from CAYGWV010000042.1 coordinate 4,813, forward strand.
TGAGGAACTGGCAAGGGGGTCCTGCGGATTTGCCATGGCGGCGATCATGCAAATCCTCATGGGAACTTACTTCATTGCCCGGTTTGGAAACGAGACCATCAAACAAAGGATCCTCGTCCCGGCAATCAAAGGCGAAAAAATCGGAACCATCTGCTTCACGGAAGACCAGTCCGGTTCTGACCTGGGTGGAACGAGAACGTTGGCGACTAAAGTGGATGGAGGCTGGAGGATCAACGGGAGAAAGCAGTGGATCACCAATGGACCGATCGCTGAGTTTTGTACCTGCATGGCAACGGTCGATCCAAAATTGGGACTCAAAGGTCTCAATTTCTACTTGGTCGAGAAGAAGACAGCGGATCGCGATGGGTTCGCTCCCGGTCAGAGGCTCCATAAGCTAGGGTCCCGCTGCTCCGTTACGGGTGAGTTAGTTTTTGACAATGTCTTTGTTCCCGATGAGAATTTTCTGGGTGAGGAGATTGGCAAAGGCGTTCAGTATGCCGGAGATATTCTTAATGAAGTCCGCATCATGACGGCGATGTGTGCCTTAGCCATCGCAAAAGGAGCGATGGATGATGCAAGGGAGTACGCGAAAAACAGAATTGCTTTTGGAAACCCTATCAGTAAGTACCAACTGATTCGGGAGAAGTTTGCAAAATATTGGGCCTGGTATGAGGCCTCGTGGAACTATTCTTATAAATGCGCCTGGATGATTCAAAACAAAATTCCCTGTACCAATGAATGCATGCTGGCTAAATATCATTCCACTGAAATGTGCATGGTTGCCGTTGAAGAGGCGATGAGAATTTACGGAGGTAATGCCTTCTGCAGCGAATATCCGGTGCAACGGTACTGGCGGGATGCCAAGTTCTTGCTTTACGGTGGCGGCACCCACGAAGTCTTGTGCGACTACTTAGGAAGGATCTTTTGTAAGGATTAACTTCCACCTATTCTCTTCCCCCTTGACGGGGGAAGGAGAGGACGGGGGTGGGGCCGCAAATTTATCCCCCTCCCCTTTATCCCCTCCCGCCAGGAGACTGTGTCGCAATTCACCGCTCGCGCTTCGACACGCTCAGGACGAACGGCTAAGTAATTGATATTTAATGTCCCGTGGTCCGTTCGTGGTGAGCCTGTCGAACCATGAACGGACTTACGACACAGTCTCCTGGGGGGAGAGGGTTAGGCCTCCGGCTCGGAAGAGC
>CAYGWV010000043.1:0-13969 GCA_964353925.1 uncultured Syntrophaceae bacterium
GTATTCATGGCGATCAAGAGCATGTTTGGACCGGATATACCGAACAATGATGGCTGCGCAAAACCCGTCAAACTGAAAGTCCCTGAAGGGACTGTCGTGCACTGCAAATTCCCCGCAGCCGTGGCAGCCCGGCTCGTGATCGGCCATTACATCACGGAGATCATCTACAGAGCCCTCTCGGAGGTTGCGCCGGTCAAAGTGATTGCCGCGAGCGGGGGTACGCCTGCCCAGATGAATGTGTTCTACGGGAAAAGAAATGACGGAAGGCCTTGGCATTCGGTCATCATCCGGGGCGGGGGAATGGGAGCGAGCTCCGTCAGCGATGGGAATTATGTCTACATCTTCCCTGCAAATGGTGCGAATACCCCTGTTGAGATTTTCGAAAGCGACACGCCTCTCCTCGTGGAAAACAGGGAGCTCCTTGCCGATTCGGGCGGTCCGGGCAGGATGAAGGGAGGGATTGGGCAAAGAGAAGTTTTTAAAGTGCCCGACGACCAGTATGCCCCTCTCCCACCCGTGAACTTAGGGATACAGGCAGGAAGACACATCCATCCCCCGGAAGGACTCTTCGGCGGCAACCCGGGGGCCAGAGCACAGTTTCTGGTCAATGGAGTTTCTGGAAATCCTTTTGGGTTGACGCAGCTAAAACCAGGTGATGTCGTGACCATCGATGCTGCCGGCGGAGGAGGCTGTGGAAATCCGCTGGAGCGTGAACCTGAAAGGGTGGAGCGTGATGTGATTGAAGGATATGTGAGCCTTGAAAAAGCCAGGGAAGATTATGGGGTCATCATCCATCCCAGGACCCTGACGCTTGACGAGGAGGCCACCAGAGAACTCAGGGAGTCGTTGAGGAAAGCTATTTGATATAATTTACTAAGGAGTCCATAACTAAAAAGACACATCTTCTGAAAATCTCCCCTAACCCCTCTTTTTCAAAGAGGGGAATTCCTCCCTTTTGTAAAGGGAGGGAAGGAGGGATTTAGTTCCCGATGCCTACGTAATTATGGCTTAAATAACAGCAGAAATTTAAAGTATCATGGCGGGGGAAAACCTATGGGACGAACCTTCATGCCGAAAATCAGGACGGAGAAGGAGCTGAAGCGGATTCAGACCGAAGGGCTTCAATGGACAGCAAACCATGTCTATAAGAATTCCGAATTCTATCGAAAACGATTTGACGAAGCGGGAGTGAAGCCCAAGCATATCAAATCTCTCAAGGATATCTCTAAACTTCCCTTCACCACCTCGAAAGATCTTCAGGAAGGATATCCTTTTCCGCTGAGATCAATCCCTTTTGAAAAGATTGTCCGAATCCATGCTTCCTCCGGAACGACCGGAAAGCGAAAGGTCCTCTGCTATACACAGAAGGATATTCATGACTGGGCCCATATGTTTGCCCGCTGTTATGAGATGGCTGGATTGACCACGAAGGACCGGGTCCAAATTGCCGTGGGATATGGCGTATGGACGGCCGGAGTTGGTTTTCAGTTAGGAGTGGAACGTTTGGGGGCGATGGCCATCCCCGTCGGTCCGGGCAATATCGATATGCAATGTCAGTTCCTGGAAGACTTTCAATCAACCGTCTTATGCTGCACCGCCTCGATGGGCATCCTCATGGCAGAGGAAATCGAAAAGAGGGGCCTGAGAAACAAAATCGCTCTCAAAAAATTGATTATGGGCTCTGAGCGTTCAAGCGATGCCCAGAGAAAGAAGATGAAGGAGCTCCTGGGCGTGGACCATGTCTTCGATATTCCCGGATTGACCGAACTTTATGGCCCCGGCACAGGGCTCGATTGTATCTATCACGAAGGCATCCATTACTGGGCAGACTACTACATTCTTGAACTTCTGGATCCCGAAACACTTCAACCCGTACCACCCGGAGAGACGGGCGAGATGGTGATCACATCCCTCCGAAAAGAAGCTGCGCCTCTTGTCCGCTACCGGACCCGGGACCTCACCAAACTCATTCCAAAGCGGTGCTCTTGCGGCTCCATCCTTCCAATGCATGACCGATTGTTGGGTCGTTCGGACGATATGTTTATCATCAGGGCGGTCAACATCTACCCCGGTCAGATTGATCATATCCTCTCCAACACAAAGGGTGTGGGCAGTGAATACCAGATTCACCTTGACCAAAAAGAAGATGGTAAGGATTATATGACGATTAAGGTCGAAAGGACGGAAGGGGGTCCTCCCACAGAAGACCCAACCCTGGCCAGGTCAATTGAGGAAGAGATTAAGAAACAGATTCTGGTCAGCGGCAAAGTGGAGATCGTTGACTACGGAACCCTTCCGAGATCGGAGCGGAAGAGCAAACGGGTTTTTGATAACAGGGGCGTCTAACTGTTTTGAAAAGGAGGTGACTGAGCTCAAAAAAACTTGACAGGAGGTTGACACATTGTATACAGTATACCGTGAATGAGTCATGAAACTTCGAAAGGAGGTCAAGAGAAAATGAAACAAAAGAGCATATCCATGGTGGTACTAGGTGCCTTCTTATTGGGGATCAGTTTATTATCCGTCCCTGCCCAGGCTCAGATTAAATTGACTTATGCAAACTTTCCCCCTGCTCCAACCTTCCCGTGTGTCCAGATGGAGGAATGGAAAAAAGAGGTAGAAAAAAGGACCGGCGGAAAGGTGGCCATCCAAACCTTCCCCGGGAGCACTCTGCTCAATCCGAAAAACATGTTCGAAGGGGTCATCTCCGGGACGGCGGATATAGGCTGCTTGGCGATGAGTTACCAACCGGGTCGTTTCCCTCTCTCAGAGGGGGTTGACCAACCTGTCGGATTTTCGAGCGCAAAAGCCGCAAGCCTTACTCTCTATGATCTCATCGAAAAATATAACCCAAAAGAATTTGAACAGGTAAAGATACTTACCTTGTTTACATGCCCGCCGGCGAATATCATGACCATTAAGCCGGTGAAATCTCTTAAAGATCTAAAAGGACTGGAATTGAGGGTGGGGGGAACTCAAGCAGACATCATAAAAAATTTGGGTGGGATCCCTGTCGCCATGCCGCAGTCCGATACACCCGAGGCACTCCAGAAAGGTACGGTGAAAGGCCATGTATCTTCCATGGAAGTCCTCAAAGACTTTAACTACGCCGCATACACAGCGAATGCCACCATCACAAACCTCTGGGTGGTCACCTTTAGCGTCGTGATGAACAAAAGTAAGTGGGACTCACTGCCTGCCGACGTGAAGAAAGTGATCGATGGCATGAGTAAGGAATGGGCGCTCTGGACAGGAAACTATGTTGATAATCATGTTCAGGAGTCGCTCAAGTGGTCCAAGGAAAAATATAAACTTGAGATCCATGAACTTCCTGCCGGCGAAAAGGCGGAAGTGTCCAAGCTCATCAGGCCCCTGATCGATACCTACGTCGAGAGAGTGACGAAAGCGGGTTTAGACGGCAAGCAGATCATGAAGGACGTCAACGCGTTGAAGGAGAAGTACGAAAAGCAGTACAAGTAGAGAACGATAAGGTGCCCGGGAGGTTTCCGGGCACCTTATTGATTGACATGGGTGAGGCAAGAGAATGCACACTCTCGAAAGGGTAAATGTTTTCCTCAACAAGATCCTGATGGTTTTAGGCAGCGTCGCCGTACTCCTCCTCATGGCCGTTGCAACAACGAATGCCTTCTTGAGAGTTCCCTTTATCAAATCGACCTGGCGAGGGGCCTATGAAACCGTCGGCTTTTTGGGAGCCATCGTCATCGCGTTTGCGCTCGGCTACACCCAGAAAAGAAAAGATCATATCGTTGTCGACATCTTGACAGCAAAATTTCCTAAGAGGATCAACAGGATTCTAGATGGAATTAATTATTTCATCACCATGATATTCTTTGCCATCATCTCCTGGCAGGTGCTGGTCTGGGGCATGAAGATATCGAAATCAGGAGAGGTCTCGGAAACCTTGAAAATCATCTTCCATCCCTTTATCTATAGTGTCTCATTTGGATTCGCTGTCTTCTCCCTCACACTCCTTATCGATTTTCTGAAGAACTTAAGAAGCAAGGAGGACTAGACAACAGATGGAAGGTCCGATCGTTGGAGTCTATGGAATTCTTCTCATGTTCGTCGTCCTCTTCCTCCTCAGGATACCTGTCGGCTTTACGATGGCATTGGTTGGGTTTTTAGGATTCAGTTATGTGGCCGGCTTCAAAGCAGCCCTTGGAATGATCGGCACCGATATGTGGAATATCTTCTCCAATTATGGCCTGACGGTCATCCCCATGTTCATCTTGGTCGGAGAATTTGCTCATTACGGAGGATATAATAATACGCTTTATTTTACGACCTACAAATGGTTTGGCCATTATAAAGGAGGTTTAGCGATCACCACGATCATGGCCTGTGCTGCCTTTTCAGCCATCAGCGGTTCGAATACGGCAACGGCTGCGACCATGAGCTCCGTGGCCATACCAGAAATGAAAAAATATAACTATCATCCGATGCTCAGTGCAGGGTCGGTCGTGGCCGGTTCCACCCTCGGGGTCATGATTCCCCCGAGTATTGTGCTCGTCGTTTATGCGATCTATACAGGCCAATCCATCGGCAAACTCTTTTTCGGAAATGTGATCCCCAGTGCCATCCTGACCATTTTAATCGCAGCCACCGTCATCTACATCTGTCATCGACATCCGGACTGGGGTCCCAAAGGGCCCAAAAGTACCTGGAAAGAAAGGTTTAAGGCCCTTCCCGATGCGATCGATATCGTCATTCTGTTTCTTATCATCATGGTTGCCCTTTTTACAGGGATGGTAACAGCTACAGAGGCTGCGGCAGCGAGCAGCGCCGTGGGTCTGCTCATCTGTATTGTGAGAAAAAAACTGACATGGAAGGGATTTGTGGCTTCCTGTGTTGACACGCTTCGTATTTCATGCCTGGTTTTTATGATTGTCGCGGGCGCCACGATTTTTGGCCGTTTTCTTGCTGTGACCCGGTTACCCTTCGAAGCGGCATCGTGGATCAGTACGCTTGCGTTGCCAAATTGGATGCTCCTCTGGATCATCCTCATCTGCTATATGGTCGGCGGTTGTGTCATGGACGCATTGGCTTTTCTCTTAATATCCCTCCCCATCTTTTACCCGATCGTCCAGGGAATGGGTTATGACCCGATCTGGTATGGACAGATCATTACGATCACCACCACCATGGGAGCCCTCATGCCACCCATCGGAATCTGCTGTTATGTCGTCGCCGGAATGGCTAAGGATATTCCCATCGGAACTGTCTTCAGAGGTGCCGTATACTATATCCCTACTTACATCATTGCTAATATTCTCCTGTGTCTTTCCCCCTACTGGACCGTTTTGGTTTTATCCGATCTTGTGAGATAAAAATCGGCCCACATTCACCCTCCCCTATGGGGAATTCATGGAAAGGGGATATCGGAGGCTTCTATGAGAAAGTTTGATTATTTTAAGCCAAAGACCTTCGAGGAAGCTCTCACCCTTCTCGCTCAGTATGGCGAGAAGGCAAAATTGATTGCGGGGGGCACGGATGTCATCGTCATGATCAAGCAGAAAGCGATCGCTCCGGAGGTTCTCATCTCCTTACAGGGGATCCCGGGTCTGGACCAGATGAAATACAATGGATCTTTGAGCATCGGACCGATGGTCACTCACCGGGCGATCGAGAAGTCTGAGGTCATCAAAAAAAATTTCTCCGCCTTAGCCGATGCCGTCGATTATCTCGGCTCCATCCAGATCCGTAATGTAGCGACCATTGGCGGCAACATCTGTACGGCTGCCCCTTCCGCAGATACAGCCACTCCCCTTCTGGTTCTCGGGACTCAGGTCAGGATCCAAAATCCCAAGGAAGAGAGAACCCTTCCCATTGAGGAGTTCTTTAAAGGACCAGGGGAAACCGTATTGAAGACAGGGGAAATGGTTAAAGAGCTATTGATTCCTGAGCTATTGCCCAATACCGGATCCGCTTACTATAAACTTCAGAGGCGACTTGCTTTAGACCTTCCTATCTTAGGGGTCTCCGTTCTTCTTTCACTCGATAAGAACAAAGTCACCTGTTCAGACCTGCTTTGCACAGCCTCCCCTATTTCGTCCATCCTCCATAAGATGGAGGAAGATGAAATCATCTGTAAGGACGTGAGGATTGCTTTGGGAGTGGCGGCGCCGACACCGATGAGGGCATTGAAAGCCGAAGCCCTTCTAAGGGGTAAAAAACTGAGTGATGAACTCTTGGAGGAGGCGGCAAATACCGCCTCCCAGGAAGCTCAGCCAAGGGACACCCTCCGAGGGGAGGCGTGGTACCGTAAAGACATGGTTCGAGTCCTGGTAAAACGAATGGCGATGAAATCCATAGAGAGAGTGGTCCAGCCTGAAGAGACGATCTTCCCAGAGAGGCTTTGGTAAGTACAAATTCTCCCTCCCCCTCGATGGGAGAGGGGGGGTGAGGGTGAATCTCCTCCCACCAGGGAAGGGGAAAATTCTATTTAGGAGAACGAAGCCAATGAAACAGATCGTTCATTTTAATTTGAACGGAGAATCGGTTCAGGTGGAAGTCGAACCTCATCTCACCCTCCTGCAATTATTGAGAGATAAATTGGAACTGACAGGAACGAAAGAAGGGTGCGGCATGGGGGAATGCGGCGCCTGCACCGTTCTTTTAGATGGAAAGTCCGTCAATTCCTGCATCTTCCCTGCCATGGAGGTGGACGGGAAGAGCTTGATCACCATCGAGGGCCTGACCGATGCCCAAGGAAAACTCCACCCCATCCAGAAGGCTTTCATCGAATATGGAGCCATCCAATGTGGTTTCTGTACCCCGGGCATGGTCCTCTCTGCCAAAGCCCTCCTGGATGAGAATCCGAAACCGACCGAGGAGGAGATTCGGACAGGGATTGCCGGAAATCTATGCCGTTGCACGGGTTATCTCCAGATCGTTCAGGCCATCAAGGCAGCCAGCGGCCAATAATGCAATGCGGATTGCTGATTGCGGAATGCGGATTTGAAAATCTGAAATCCGAAAGTCGAAACAATATGAAATGTCCAAATTACAAAAATCCAAAACAAGAAACCATTTAGGGAATTCGGTTATTCGAATTTAGAATTTGTTTCGAAATTCGAATTTCGGATTTAGAAGCATGGAGGCCATCATGGAAGAGTTCATCAACGTTGGAAAGCGAATCCCCAAGATGGATGCAGAGGAAAAGGTCACGGGAAAGGCTACCTATATTCACGACCTGAAGATCCCGGGGATGCTTCATGGAAAAATCCTTTACAGTACCCATGCCCATGCGAAGATAAAAAACATCGATACCTCTCAAGCAGAGAAGCTTCCCGGGGTGAAAGCTGTTTTAACGGGCTACAACATTCCTCCCATCAAGTTCGGCGTTTATAAAGACAACGTCCCTCTCAAGGCAAATAAAGTGTGCTCTTTGCGGGATGAGATCGCTGCGGTCGCTGCTACAGATCCTGATATTGCTGAGGAGGCTCTCCATCTGATCAAGGTCGAATATGAAATTCTTCCCGCTGTCTTCGACCCCGAAGAGGCCATGAAAGAAGGGGCCATCCTTATCCATGAAGGACATGTGGGCGGCAAAGAGAAGAAACCAACCAATGTCCTCAATCTCCCCTGGAGGCTTGTTGCAGGAGACGTGGAGGAGGCAAGAAAGAATTCCGCCTATGTTGCTGAAGACCGTTTTAAAGTGACGTGGGTTGCTCATTGTTGCCTGGGAACGAGTGGATGTGTGGCTCAGTTCGACCCGAAGAATAATCTCACCATGTACAGCATCACTCAGATTCCGTCTCTCGCTCAGCGAGATTACACAGACGCCCTCGCTACGATGGGATTGAAGGACAGGAAGGTTCGGGTGATCAAAACGATGATCGGTGGCGCATTTGGAAGCAAACTCGATACCTATGCCTTCGAATACATCGCCATCTTATTAGCTCACAAGACCCGAAAACCCGTCAAGATCCTCTTCGGTCGTGAAGAGGAGTTTTTTGCGACTTCTCCCAGACAGCCCGCCATCATCGATATCGCTCAGGGATGCACAAGAGATGGGAGACTCACCTTTCGTGATATTCGAATGATCCTCGACAATGGGGCTTACACTTCCTGGGGCGCCACCACACCTTCGGTGATGATGATGCCCATCTCCTCTCTCTATAAAGTCCCCAATGTCCGGTATGTCGCCAAATGCGTCTATACCAACAATACCTATTCGCAGGCCATGAGAGGATATGGAAATCCCCAAGCGACCTTTGCCATTGATTCCCAGATTGATATCTTAGCGGAGATGGCCGGGATCGATCCGCTTGACTTCAGAATGAGAAATGCCAACACCCCCGGTGAAGTGACACCTCAGAATTTCAAGATTAACACCTGCGGTCTGATAGAATGTATCGATGCTGTCGCACAAAAATTGGATTGGCGCCAGAACCGAGGAAGAAGAGATGGGAGAGGAATCGGGATGGCTTCGATGATCCATGTCGGTGGAGGCGCCCGGGTCTATAAATCAGACGGCTGCGGTACCATCATAAAAATCGACGACTTCGGAACGGTCAATGTGATCACCGGTGCGACCGATATGGGACAGGGCGCAGATACGGTCATCGCTCAAATCACTGCCGAAGAACTTGGGGTAAGGGTCGAAGATGTCGTCGTCACCCATACGGATACGGATATCTGTCCGTGGGACGTCGGGGCCCACGCGAGTCGAACCACCTTTGTGGCTGGAAATTCTGCCCGAGGTGCAGCCAAAAAAGTGAAGGGGCAACTCCTCGAGGTAGCCGCCAAGTCATTGGGTGAAAGCCCTGAGGATTTAGATATCCGGGATAGAACGATCTTCTCAAAGAAGGATCCTGAGAAGAAGTCTCCTCTGGGAAAGGTGCTAAGAGCTGCCCACTATACCGCCGGCGGAAGCATGATCATGGCAGAGTATTTCTATGATCCTACCAATGAGAATTTAGACAGAGAATTTAAAGGAAATCTCTCGGTCACCTATGCCTATGGAACACACGGCGTGGAAGTTGAAGTCGATAAGGAAACCGGTCAGGTGAAGATCCTGAAATATATTGCCGCCCACGACGTAGGGAAAGCGATCAATCCCATGCTCCTGGAAGGTCAGGTTTATGGCGGCGCAACCATGGGAATCGGTTATGCTTTAACTGAAAGACTCATCCTGAAGGAGGGTAAGGTGATGAATTCAAACTTCCTTGACTATAAGATACTCACCGCCAAGGATGTTCCGAATATTGAACCGATTGTGATCGAAACGAATGATCCTTTCGGCCCCTTCGGTGCCAAGGGGATTGGTGAACCGGGATCGGTTCCGACAGCGCCCGCCATCGCCAATGCCATTTACGATGCAGTGGGGGTGAGAATTAAAGATCTTCCCATCACTCCGGAAAAAGTGCTCGCAGCACTAAAAGAAAAAGCCAACCTACAATAATGGAATAGTGGAATAGTGGAATTTTACCCATCCTTCCATCGTTCCATTATTCCATTTCCCCCGTTAGAAATAATGCCCCGCTGCGATTTCTAAGGGGGTTTCCCTCTCCTCATCTTTTTAAATTTAATCTTCTTTATTTGTAATATCCTCTATCCAAGCGTTCCAATGCATAAATTCTGAACTTGAATCTATTGAATGACTTATCCTATATCTATGTCCAGCTTCTGCCGTAAAATGTGCAAGCCTATCCTGACGAGACCGGAACCCAGAACTAGAATATCCTACTTGAACGTGATGGTCCCCTGGAAACAATTCTATTCTATTACATCTTGGGACAAGCCCCCCATCAACAACAATTACATTTATGACAGAATCCCATCGTAACAAAGCAACTTGGCTCCTGGGCAATCGAGGGCCGGAATACATTCTATACGTACCGGGGCCACAACCCCATAGAATCAGAATAGCCAATGAAATGAAAATGCATAACATCGATTTGACTTTCATTTTCTCCTCCTTCTTTCGGCGCACTAAACAAACGACGTATTATTATTAACGAAACGCATGCCTCAAAACTCCTACTCCTCGCTGGTCTCTATTATTTTGAACCCTCCTCCCAACATATTGCCCGCGGCAACATCAACATTGTTTGTGATCAAGTCCACAGCCACCCAGAAACCATTTCTGCTTCCTTCGATGGCTTTGACTTTTGCGACAAGGAGAGAATCCTATGGGAAGGAGAGAATCATAAGACCGGATGGATCATTTGAGATATGAATCCTGGCCATCAGTCGCCACCCTCTCTTGTTCAATTTTAGAGGAAACGAATCTAAATTTTTAAATTATCATACCTATACAATATGTCAAATTCTTTTTTGATTCTTTAAAACACCATACGAATCTGGCCAGCTTATCGATTACGGAACGAAAGCTGCATTTTTTAGGCGAAAGACTAAGATGAAGAGTACAGGAAGAGTTAAGAAAGGGGATTGAGAATAAATAAGGATGGCCTAATGGAAGTCGGATAGAACAAATCAGAAGCACCCGAAATACTGAGTGTGGATTTAAAACACTCTACTGAAAGCTTCAAGAACCATAGGATTCTGCTTGACCTTTTTGTCCATTTTTGTAATAAACTGTTCCATTTATTCCTCTTTTCATAACCTTTTTGTTCTTTTAATCCTTTTAACCGACAAAAACTGTACTGTAAAAATGAGCTGAAAACCCTCATGGCCACCCACTGAATTTATTAGCATTTTCGACAAGATTTCATTCTTTTCAAGAACAGGGTTCCTCCTTCCTTTTTTTCAACTGATTCGGTTTGTTGTCCAAATAACGGGCCAATAGATTAGTTTAAAGGGAGAAAAACCCTTTAAAATAGGGAGCTTCCATAGTTTTATTCGGTTCACCATAGCCCCATGTGCATTGAGTTGCCCAACGGGCAAGATTGAATGAAAATACAAGAAAAACTTACAACATTATATTTGGTATTTTTTTTGCAGTTTTTAAGAACATTTTTCACCAGATCAAATAAATTGATTCGAAAAAAATGATCCTTGTCAAGACTATGGCAGGAAGAGTTGAAGATTTAAGGGATGAGAGAAAATGGTTCGCAGAAAATTCCGGGACAGGAGGTCAGTTGAAGCTCCTGGCTAACTTAGTCATTTTGTACGAGTAAGTTATTCAAATTCTTATTAAAGGAGGACTACTATGATCAGGAAAGGGTTGAGCATCTTAATCGTTATTTTCTGCCTCGGTGTCATCCACTCTGGATGTTCTAAAAAAACGGTCGTAAAAGAGGAGCCTTCGGTCAAGAGCGCTGAAGAGAAGGGAATGGAGGCGAAAGAGACAGACAGAATCAAAGAAGAAGAGGTGAAAAAAGAGTTTGAGAAGAGTCTTGTCGCCAAAAAAACTCCTGGAATTGAAGGGGTGGTCCTTGAAAGTAAAATGCTCAAAGATATCCATTTTGATTTTGATAAATATGAGATCCAGCCTAAAGAGGCGGAGATTTTAAGGGAAAACTCTGCCTTGCTGAAGAAATACCCTGTGATGAAGTTCCAGATCGAAGGGCATTGTGATGAGAGAGGAACGGGTGAATATAACCTTGCCCTTGGAGAGAGGAGAGCAAATAATGCAAAGAAATATCTCGTCTCCCTTGGCATTGAACCCAGTCGTATCTCAATAATTAGTTACGGGGAAGAGAGGCCCTTTGATCAGGGGCATAACGAAGAAGCCTGGACAAAAAATCGAAGGGGACACTTTGTGATATTAAAGAAGTAACGGATTTACTCTTTACCTTAACACCCTCCGTGACACAAGTGATGAGAGTGGGTCCTTTTTTACCCTCATCAGGCTAAACGTCTTTGCCGTCAATAAATGGTCTTGAATGAATGGGTCTGCTTTCATGGCGGCAACAAACCCTTCATTCGGTCTGATTATTTTTCTTTGGACAATCTTCTTCTGAACCCTACGGTTTTCCCTTAAATTCAAATAAGAAAATCTTTCCCAAATGATGCAATCAGTGATTTTTAATTGGTTGCATCATGCCCGAAATCTGTCAGCCAATGACTACCCGAGTCGGTTTCTCTCCGACAAGACGACGCGGCCTTGCCAGGCCGCAACTGATGGATGACAGCCACGGATAAATGGTATATTGCAAGACCTACCCCCAGGGATCTCCTGAAATTGATAGAGGGAGAAAAATGACTCCTCACGCCTCGCGCCTGAAGGTTGAGGATTTACGCCATACCTACCCGCCGAAGCGTTGGCGTAGGCGGACGCTACCTGTCGTTCTTCATAGCCCCGTCAGACGGGACGTAGGACGATGTGCTCTGCTCTTTCCATGGCACAAATAATGCTTGATTATTGTCACTACAATCTCTTTCTGATATAGTGAGGCAAACGACCTCACAATTTTTTAAAGGATTAGAAAGTTTGCCAGAATGTTGACTTTTTGATATATTATCCACAGCATAAACGGTACCGAGGTGGTGAGGGAGGATGACAAAAGAAGATATTAACAGAGTGTTATTTTTGAACAGAGAAATTCTAAAGAAATACAGGGTCAAATCGATCTCTCTTTTTGGCTCTTATGTGAGAAATGAGCAGAAAGAAGAGAGTGACATAGACTTTCTTGTAGATTTCCAGGAAGGGGCGACCCTTTTTGACTTTGTTGAACTTCAAGATAGCCTTTCAGAGCTTCTGGCGAAGAACGTGAGCATTGTATCCAGGAGAGGATTAAGTAAATATATAGGCCCATATATTTTAAAGGAGGCGGAACCCATTGGGGAAGGATTATAAAGCTTATTTACTCCACATTCTTGACTCTATCGTGCTAATAGAAAATTACACATCACCCCTTTCTTTCGGAGAATTTGAGAAAGATAGAAAAACCATTGATGCGGTGATAAGAAACTTTGAAATCATTGGCGAGGCAAGCAGTAAACTTCCTAAAGAATTTAGGGAAAAATATCCCGAGGTGCCTTGGAAGAGCATTATCGGCCTGCGAAATGTTTTGATCCATGATTATTTTGGGGTAGATGTCAATGCTGTCTGGGAGAACGTTAAGCAGAGACTGCCCGAACTGAAGCAGCAGATTAAATTACTTATAGAGAAAGGGTAAGGATCTATCGTTTCTGTAATATTTCGCGGCATTCTTGTGAAGGATTACTTTATACATTCTTCAGGTCTTCCCCTGACACGTAGGAGTCTTTGGTACCTGATGCCCAATCCAAATCGGCCTGCTTGATTTGCCTCATCAATTTCTTATCAGCCATAATTTCGAAAGTTTTCAGCATGTTGTTTTTCTGATAGAGTTGGGTAACCTCGGTGGGGGATTCAAGAAAAATTGTGTGATCGAACTTAAGTCTGTTCTCAAAAGGGATGGGCTTTTTTGTTTTATCTCTCACGAATTTCACGAATCACGAGTCACGCCTGCGTGCCGTAACGACGCACTCCGGCGTGCAGGCACGATTCACGGTGATAGGGGAACATCTGAACAATTGAAAGGTGAGGGAGGATGAGGTTTCTGAAACAGAAAAATAAGTGGAAGAATTCAAATACCCCGTGGATTTAAATACATCAAACTTGATACATCAAATTTGATGTTGACTAAAGATGGAATTTACTGTAGAATTTTATGAAACTCAATCGGGACGATGTCCTGTGAGAGAATTTCTGGATAGGCTGAAGGAATCGGATCCTGATGATTTCACAATTGTTATGGCCGGGCTTGCTAAGTTGAGGAATAGGCAGTATCACAAGCCCCCTTTATCAAAGCCTATCGGTGAGGACCTTTTTGAATTGAGACATGTAGGTAAACTCAACACAAGGGTGCTTTATTTTTTTGCAAGGGGGCAGAGGATCATCGCAGTCCATGGGATACGGAGCAAAAGCCAAAGAATTTCAGAGCGGGATATTAATGTTGCGCTGGAAAGAAAAAAAGATTGGTGGTTAAGAGAAGCATGACGAAGAAGAAAACTAAGTTCGATTTATACCTTGAAAAACAGTTAAAAGATCCGGGTTTTGCTCAGAAATTCAGAA
>CAYGWV010000044.1:0-30487 GCA_964353925.1 uncultured Syntrophaceae bacterium
AGACCATGAAGGACCCGGAGGACAAGAAGAAAATGGATCAGAACGGCTTCAAGACGGAGGTCATGGGGCCTGAGGAATCCCTGGCCCTGGTGAAGAAGAAGATGGTCGAATACGAAGTGATCATGAAGGAGCTGGGGCGCATCAAGAAGTAGGTAACACTTTAGCTCTTTGAAATAGAATTACAAACAACTTCCTCAAAAGAATCTCTCCTCCCCTTGTGCTTGCCTGCCGAAGCCTTGGCGCAGGCAGGGGAGGAGATTCACCCTGTTAGATAAAAGATTTCATTCACAGCGGGGTTAAAACGACCTTATCTAAATATATTTCAAATCTCCCCAATAATCCCCTCCCCCTTCGATGGGGGAGGGTGAGGGTGGGGGTGGACAAAATAAAGAGCTTTTGGTCCCCCTCCTCTTTACCCTTTTAGTACCATACGACTGTGAGAGAAGAAAGGATGATCATGCGTATTACCGAAGTAAGGACCGAATTATTGCGTATGCCTCTGCCTCGCCCGATGGAGTCGGGATCATCCAGTGGCAAGAAAGGCGGTCCGGTCAGTCACATCAATATGCCGATCGTATTCATCACCACTGAAGACGGGACCCGGGGCCTCGGGTATGCCTGGAGCTTGTTAGGTGGCGCGACGGCGACCCGCTGTGTGCTTCAGGACGATTTTGCGCCGCTCCTGATCGACGAGGATGCCCTCGACCACGAACGCCTGTGGCACAAGCTTTACAAACGGCTGCAGTCGGTGGGCCGCCGTGGACTGGTAACCCAGGCTCAGGCAGCGGTTGATCTGGCTCTGTGGGATATCAAGGGTAAAATTTCGGGTTTGCCGGTTTACAAGCTTTTGGGCGGCTGCCGGGAAAGCGCGCCGGTCTATGGCTCCGACGGCGGCTGGTTGTATATGAGTGTGTCCGAGATGGTGGCGGTCTTCGAAAGCTATCTTGAGCAGGGGATGATGGGCGTCAAGATGAAGATCGGCCATGAAAATCCTAAGGTCGACATTAAGCGGGTCAGCGAGGTCCGTAAGGCCCTGGGCGATGATGTTTGGATCGCCGTCGACGCCAACCAGAAATGGGATTTCCCGACGGCGATGTGGGTGGGTCGTGAGCTTGAACAGCTGGGCGTTGCATGGTTCGAAGAACCGTTGTTATGCGAGGATATTCCCGGTCACGCCAAACTCGCGGCTGCATTGGATATCCCCATCGCTATGGGAGAAACATTAGGGTCGCGCTTCGAATTCGACGCTTATCTACGGGCCAATGCGGTCGATATTCTGCAACCTGATATTGTTCGGGTCGGTGGCATTACCGAAATGGTCAAAGTGGTCACCCTGGCGGATGTCGCCCAGCTACCGGTGGCGCCGCACCACATGATGGAAAGCACGATTCATGTCGCCTGCGGTGTCATGGGATCCGGCCCCATTGAGTACATGCCCTGGGTAGCGGGTGCGTTTGCGGAGCCCATGCAGATCAAAAACGGAAATATGATACCGCCGCAAAGACCAGGGTTAGGGCTGGAGATTCCTGAGGAAATTATTCAGCGGTTCCGTTTTGAGTGACGATCTGCTGTCATTGCGCTTAACAATAAGTATCCCCCGCCAAAGGCGGGACTGGCCCCTCAAAGGGGCCTGATCGCAATCGGTCAAAATCAAAACCGAGAACCGTTCATTGTTCAGTCTATCGCAAAAGTCCTTATAGTCGTCATTCCTGCGAAAGCAGGAATCCAGGGTTCCCGATGACAACGACTGGATTCCGGGTCGCCCCCGGCTCAAGGTCGGGGTTGCCTGGAATGACGATTCTACATTCCCGGAACTGTCAACCCCGCACTCGATACGGGGCCCCCGGCAGAGCCGGGGGTTTACCTAAATGCTAATTAGCTAAGGAGACAGGAAATGCCAACCGGACATAAACACAAGATAGCGGTGATCATGGGGGACGGGATCGGTAAGGAGGTGGTGCCCGAGGGCATGCGGGTACTGGATGTCGCGGGCGAGAGGTTCGGCTTCAATCTCAAGTGGACACCGTTTCCCTGGAGTTGTGAATATTACAGCTCAAAGGGGGAGATGATGCCCAAAAACGGGCTGGATATTCTGAAAGAGTATGAAGCGATCTTCCTCGGGGCGGTCGGTTACCCTGGTGTCCCGGATCATGTGTCGCTGTGGGGGCTGCTCATTCCCATCAGAAGGGGTTTTCAGCAGTATGTCAACTTCAGACCCATTAGAAACATGAGGGGCATCACAAGTCCCCTGCGAAATATCGAAGCGGGAAAAATAGATTTCTGTGTGGTGAGAGAGAATAATGAGGGTGAATATTCAAACATTGGGGGAATGATGTACGAAGGGACCGACCAGGAATTCGTGGTTCAGGAAACGGTTTTCACCCGTAAAGGGGTTGAAAGGATAATGAGATATGCTTTCGACCTGGCTCGAAAGAGGGAAAAGAAGACGGTGACCTCGGTCACGAAGTCGAACGGAATTGTTTTCACCATGCCCTACTGGGATGAGATATTCAAAGGAATTGCGAAGGTGTACCCGGATGTGAAGACTGACCAGTACCACGTCGATGCTCTATCCGCCATGTTCGTGCAGCATCCGGAACAATTTGATGTGGTGGTGGGCAGCAATTTATTCGGGGACATCCTCTCCGACCTGGGCGCCGCTGTGGCAGGCAGCCTCGGCATTGCGCCGTCGGCCAGTCTTAACCCTGAGCGCAAATTCCCTTCCATGTTCGAACCGGTCCACGGTTCGGCACCTGATATTGCAGGTAAGGGGATTGCAAACCCTATTGGCCAGATACTCTCCGGGGCCTTGATGGTCCATCACCTGGGATATCCTGAAGCGGCAAAAGCGATAGAAAAGGCTGTGGAGGTCGCAGTGGCGGACAGAAATATAAAAACCCGGGATCTGGGCGGTGAGGCATCGACACAGCAGATGGGGAAAGCCATCGCCGAGCTGGTGGCGACAGTGTAAGAGGGTCAAAGAGCCGACCTAACCTCCCTCTAATCATAAGGTACCTTGAAGAAAATAGGCCTAGACAAATTCGCCATTTGACGGCTAGATATTAGCCACGACATGGCAATATTTGCAAACCCCGACTCCCTTAAAAAGCTCGGGGTGGCACTGAGTTTCCCTCCATTGTCATGAACTTGTTTCAGCATCTCGTGATTACGGACGTCCCTTGAATCATCCGAGGCTTACTAACGGCGTTGTAATTCAGACGGTCTCAGAATTTTTCGATGGCTTTATGAAGCTAAAGAGGAAAGAAGGGATCAGGGGAAGAGAGTGATCCCGATGGCCCTCACAAGGCTTATAAACTGGATAACAGTTGGTCGGAGATGAGAAGGAGGATAATCAATTCTCCATAACTCTCTTTGGCCTGGAAGATTATGTTTGACATATTAAATATAGTATAGGTATCATATAGTATGTGGCGAATCGAAGAGCACCGACGGGTTGATAAGCAAGTCGCCTCAATCCCGAAGGAGGTCCTGAAACGGCATGAAAAATGGAAAGACATCGCCGCAATTTCTGGTCCACCCGGACTGCGTTCTATAAAAGGGTTCCACGACGAAGCCTTGTCGGGCGAGTGGCAAGGTTACCGGTCCTCGCGACTCGGTTTACAATGGCGAGTGATCTACCGAGTTATTTTCGAGAAACTTTTGTTTCAGGTGGCTTCGATAACCGCCCATGACTATCGGAGGTCTTAAATGAGGGAGTATCGTCCTGCAAAGAAACGGATTACGGTTTCGATTGGGGAATCTGTGCGAATCATTCGTGAGCTTCAGGAATTAAGTCAAAATCAATTATCGAAGCTTACAGGCATTCCTCAGGCTACAATCTCGGCAATCGAAAACAATCGAGTTCGTCTGGGGGTGGAGCGCGCCAAGGTTTTGGCTCGGGCGCTGAAGTGTCACCCGGGTGTTCTCGTCTTCCCCGGCTGGGAACTTCCTAAACAAGTTGCAGCATAACCCTTCGCTTCAGGAAGGCCGCCCACAGCTCAATTCAGACGAAACGACATATGAATATTCGGATTGACATTCCGAATCTTCATTCGGTACCCTAATTTAACGAATTACTGAAATTCCGCTATCCTAGATTTAGGATTTAGGATTATTGAACAGAGGAAGAGTGAGATAGTCGTGAAACCTGCAGACGTGATGGAAATCGAGATCTATTCCGATGAAGAGATTGCCCAATGGGATGAAGAAGACCGTCTTGAGCCCATCGAGCGAGAAGCGCTTCTGAAAAACCTGAGGGGCGCTCTGGATCCAATCCGTCCGTTTCTTAATAGAAATGCAATTTCCTATTCAGACGGTCTCAGAATTTTTGGGCAGCTTTCTGAAGCTAAAGATCAAGAAACGGGGCAAGAGAAAAAGGTAGCTTTGGCGGCACCGCCCTGTATCGAGTAATGTCATCCTGAATTTATTTCAGGATCAGGTTCCTGCGATTTTAGGGTCTAACGATTTGAAATAAGTGGAAGCGTTCTCTTTGCCCCCCCCTCATCTCATCAGCTCTTTTAGTTTCTTTACTGCTGGGGGCAACACCTTTCCTGTTATCTCTTCAAAGCGTAAATGACAGCTCCGATCCATGGAAGTCTCCCCCTGATTGATGATGACCAGGCGGGCTCCTGATCTCAGGGCGACTCTGGGCATATCATTGGCAGGGCCGACCACAAGACTCGAACCCGCCACAACAAAAAGATCACAATGACTTGAATGGTGGAAAGAATCCTCAAGATCTTTCTTGGGAAGGGGATCGCCGAAGTTTACGACACTCGAAACAAGTATCCCTCCGCACTTGCAGATATCTATCCCTAAGGATTTATGTATCTGTGTTTGGCAGCGCTTACATCTGAGCTTAGAGACATTGCCATGGAGCTCAGCCAGCAACTCAGGACGAATTCCGGAACGCAGGTGGAGGTTATCCACATTTTGGGAGATGAGGAATTTCAGCTTACCCAAATTCTGTAGTTCGACAATCGCTCGATGGCCAGCATTGGGCTCGACCGAAGCAAAAGGTCTGGTTTTTGGCGGGAGTCCCTTTTCTTGTCTTGTCCAGATGCCATCCGGCCCTCGAAAATCGGGAAGTCCGGATTCAGTGCTGATTCCCGCGCCCGTGAAGACGACGAGATATTTGGATTCGAACATCCAATGAGCTAATTGCTTGATTCCCTCTTCTAAATCTTTCATTCTTAAGCCCTTTTTAAGGATTAGCAATTTGTATTTTACATCTTTATGAAATTTTTGTAAAAAGGACATTTTCCCCCCAATCTGATTACCCTAGCAGAGAAATTGGACTTCAACGTGGAGAGATTTTCAAGAATAACTGGTCCAAATAATTCGGCAAGCTAATCATGATGGGCTGATTTCTTAAGTTAGGGACAACCCAGATGGTTGCCTAGGAGTCTGGAAGTTTGGAAGAGCGGTTGATCTCTGGCAAAAAATTATCGAGGGTTGTGAGTGGGCTTGATTCACATTTCAAGACCTGACACCGAAGCCTCTGAAGGGTTGACATCTATACGCCGGTCGCCGTCCAAATTGGTGTGATAATCCCGATTGAGATTCGTGCGCTGTAGAGTACCTTATGATAAGTTTACGCAGGGCAAACACTGATGATAAGTTCGAATCCGGGAGGCAAGAAGACGATATTTCAAGTGTCTGACACCAAAGGATTTTTCTGACAAGGGCGGCCGTCTTTGAAGGATATGGAGAAGGGGTAAAAAAACCGTTTTCTAATAAATTTTCAAAAGAGGCCACTACCCCGTCTTGTCTTCTTCTCATGTCTTTTTCAATTGACATTCGACTCCGTTTTTCGTATGTTCACCTCAGCCCAAAGCATGTTTTTATCATTTCGGTTATCAGTGAGGGGAACGAGTGACATGAGAAGTTTTCCCACTTGTTCCGTTGCGAAGGCGTTTCCCCGACCGCGGGTCAGCGATCGCTTGGTTGCGGCCAGCAGACTTAGAAAAGGGGACGTTGGTTCTAAAACAACTTGACGATTGAGGGGTAAAGGATAGGAAAGTTGCTTCGGTCTCGCGGAGAAGAGATCTAAGATTTGTGCCTTAACAACAGCAGAATGCCTGCAATGATAAGAATGAGGGGCCACCACTGAGCCATCAGTGGGCGAAGACGTGGTAGCCAGCCAAGATTAGACAGGAGGAAAATGATACCTAGCCCAATTAGGATGTACGCCCCGATCCTGGACTTAGATTTCATAATGTCTCCTTCGTAGACGCCCCGCTATGGCATAATGACATTCCAAATAATTCCGGCGGGGTTTAACCCGCTGCGCCAGCGCTTGCGCGGCGAGTGCCCTGCTATAATTTCTAACGGGGTAAACTCATATCTGCTCGACTTCGGTAACTTCCTCAGCAGTGAGCTTCCATCCGGTGCCGGCGAGGTTTACATCCAGTTGTTCAGGCTTTGTGGCGCCGGCAATCACCGTGCTCAGCCATGGGTGCGAGAGCAGCCAGGCAATGGCCAGCTGCGCGACCTTGTGACCGCGGGCTTTTGCAAAGGCATCAAGCTTGCTGAGTCTCTCCCAGTTTGCGTCCGTCATCACGGGGCTGTACAAGTAAAGAAGGACCTTACCCGGCCTTGCACCCGGGGCAGGGGCCGGAGGTTGCTCACCACGGCGATATTTGCCTGTGAGGAAACCACCCGCCAGGGGCCCCCATGGGATGACGCCAACACCGTGGGCCCTGCAGCAGGGGACCAACTCCTGTTCAATCTGGCGCTCAAGGAGGTTGTACTTGGGCTGCACGGTCACAAAGGAATTCAGATTGTTGACTCGGGATGTCCAGAGCGCCTCCGAAAGCTGCCACCCGGCAATGTTGGAACACCCTATGTAGCGCACTTTGCCGGACTTCACCAAATCGTCAAGAGCGCGAAGCGATTCCTCGATGGGGGTCGCTGGGTCAGGTTGGTGCATCTGATACAGGTCAACGTAATCGGTCTGGAGCCTTTTCAGGCTGGCCTCCAATGCCCTCATGATGTACCAGCGCGAGCCTCCCCGGTCATTGATGCCCTCACCCATCGGCATGCCGAATTTGGTGGCAATCAGGACCTCTTTGCGCCTCCCCTTGAGGATTCGGCCGATGAACTCTTCCGACCGCCCGTTGTCATACATGTCCGCAGTGTCGATGTAATTGATGCCGATTTCCAGCGCGTGGCTGATGACGGCCGCAGAAGCGGGCTCGTCGATCCACCAGCCAAAGTTGTTCGCTCCCAATCCCAAGATAGATACCTTGAGGCCCGATTTGCCGAGATTGCGGTATTCCATTGATTCCTCCTCATTTAGAAAATTGCGTCAACGTCTCTGTAGGAGCACCATCCTGGTACGACTGAGTCTCGGCTGGAAGCCGCTCCTACGGTCCGGTTCGGGAAAAATTTTCATGGTTTGCATAGAAACCTTGCCAAATTTTGAATTGTGAATCAAGCTCCTCGAGGATTTCGAGTAATTCTATCTCGGAAACCATCTTCTCATTCAAGCTAACAGATATCTTCTTCAGTCTTTTGAAAGTTATGAATGTAAGCGGGTTTGTTTGCCCCGTTAAAAATAATGCCCCAGCTCGGTTTCGAGTCCCGCTATAGCGGGACTGGAATTTCTAACGGGGTAAATCAAATCTTATCAGAATGAGATAAAAATACAATCACAATTGTTGGGGAATGAAAAGGGCAGAAGCATATCCCGAAACAAAGGGGATGTTGGCTCTGAAACAACTTGACAATTGTGGGGGAAGGGATGGGAGAGTTAGAACTGCAGTCGGGCATGCGAAAGACAAAGGTGGCGAAAGTTATCGGTTGGCCGTTTGTGACGAAATCCTGAATTTGAAGAAATACCTTATGATGTCTTAATTAATTCCTAAGAATTTAAGGATAACCTTCGCCATTCCTTGCTTTTCGCACATGCCTTGATGGATCTCCGGCAGAGACTTTAGTTCAGCTAACTTAGAGGGTACCGTTTGTCCAAGAATCGAGGAAAGCTCTTGAAGAAGGGAAAACTCGTCTTTATTGGAGGTATCTCTTCCAATCCCATTGAGCACTGCACGGTTGAATTTAAAGGGGCTTGCTGTGGACACGAGGACCGTAAAGGTTTCGTCTCCGGTTTCCTCCCGGAACTTTTGCAATACACTGTAACCCACAGCTGAATGGGGATCCATGAGATACCCGTACTTCTCAAAAGCTTCCTTGATTGCTTTGGCCGTATCAAAGGGGTCAGCAAAATTACCATAAAATAGTGACTGAAGCTGGTCCAATGCATTGTCTGAAATTTGATACCATCCTTCGGTTACCAACTGACTCATCCAATTTAATATCTGTTCGGCTTTTCGATCTGCCAGCTCAAAAAGCAGTCTTTCCAAATTCGAGGAAACCAATATGTCCATAGAAGGGGATTCGGTCTTGTAAAATTCTCTTCTTTTATCATAGATCCCGGAGCGAATAAAATCAGTCAGGACCTTATTGATATTGGAAGCGCAGATCAACTTCGAGGTGGGTAGCCCGCACTTAAAAGCATAGTAGGCGGCAAGAATATTCCCAAAATTCCCCGCAGGAATGCAGAGATTAATCGACTGCCCGCGTTTGATTTTTCCTGAAGCGATCAAATCTTCATACGCTGAAAAGTAATAGACGATTTGCGGAGCGAGTCGCCCCCAATTGATGGAATTGGCTGACGAGAACCGGAAGTGAAACTTTTCAAGTCTGTCATTGATTTCCGGCTCGGAAAAGATCTGCTTGACACCTGACTGAGCATCATCGAAATTGCCCAATACCCCGCATACTCCAACATTCGATCCTCGCTGGGTGACCATCTGCAGGCGCTGGATCTGGCTGATCCCTTCGTGGGGGTAAAACACAAAAATAGAGACTCCTTCGACATCTGCGAATCCTTCTAAAGCGGCCTTCCCCGTGTCTCCGGAGGTAGCGACAAGAATAACGATTTTGTACGCGTCTCTTTCAGACAGAATGGCCGTCTTGAGTAACCAAGGCATCAGCTGAAGAGCCATGTCTTTAAAGGCTAACGTGGGGCCATGCCAAAGCTCCAGGACTGCCATTTTATCTCCAAGGAACCGGACAGGAGCCACCAGAATGGTATCAAAATTGTCGGAGTAAGCTGCACGGCATGCGGCAGTCAGTTCAGCAGGAGCGAAGTCGCTGAGAAAAGGGCGGAGAATTTTTGTCGCCCGAGACACATAGGACACATGTTCAGAACTCTCTAAAGCTGCGTTACCCAGGTGTGGAAAAGACAAAGGCACATAAAGCCCATTATCTGTGGCAATTCCTTTGATAATGGCCTCCTTGGAGGTGATGGCAGGTGAAGAACTTCGTGTACTGACATATTTCATAGAGAACGATTATAACCTTTAACCTGCCCCAGCAAACCTATCCGGGATATTCTAATTTGAATCAATTCTTAAAGAATACTGGTTTTCTTCAAATTTTGTAAAAACGATTATCTCTATTATTAGCGACAAGCGGGAAAAAACCGTGTCTGGGCTTGAAATGTGAATCGAGCTCATCGATGACTTCGAGTAATTTCATCTCGGAAGCATCTTCTCGTTCAACCTAACAAATATCTTCTTCAGTTTTTTGAATGTTGTGAATGCCCCGTTAAAAATAATGCCCCGCCCGGTTTCGAGCCGTTCGATCCCGCGCTTCGCGGGACTCACGGCGACTGGAATTTCTAACAGGATTAACCGAATCTTATCAAAATGAGATAAAAATACAACCAGAATTTTGGAGGGATAGAAAACGCCAATTAGTACGGGTAGCCCCATTCTTACTGGCGGGACCGATCCAGGATTTCCCTTCTATCCTCTCACTGTGCCGTGGGTTTAACTGAAATGAAGGCCTTCTTGAGATCGTCCCTTATTTTTTTGTCGGGAGGCATTGAAACAAATAGGTGGAAGCGGGGCGTTTATCTTCAGGTGGCGGGACCACAAAAACCGGGGGTGGGCAGGGAGACTAAGAGGATAGTTTGACAGGCGCGATTTTGTAGTGTATTGTAGTGCAAGGAGGCAGGATATGCGCTCAGTCCTTTCTGTGAGTTTGCCCGAAAACATATCGTCCGAACTCGATAAGTTCGCAAGGAGCACAGGCCGAACCAAAAGCGACATTGTCAAGGAATCGATCAATCTCTACCTCTGGGAGGCACGATTCCGCAGGTTGCAGAAGCGGGTGGGGACGAAAGCCAAGAAGGCCGGCATGGTCAGCGAAGAGGATGTGTTCAAGGCCATATCGTGAAAGCCGTTTTTGATACCAATGTTCTGGTGGCCGCCTTTGTCAGCGAGGGCGTCTGTTCGAAGCTTCTCATCAGAGCACGAAAGAGACAATTTCACCTCTTTATCTCCCCCTTCATTCTCCAGGAGTTTGAGCGGGTTCTCGTCAGGAAGCTTGCAGTTTCAAAGGGCGAAGCAAGGGATGCCGTGAAACTTGTTTCAGAAGCCGCCGAGGCTGTTGTTCTTCCTCCCAAGCTCGACGCGCCTATCTGTCGCAATTCAATGGATGACAATGTCTTGGCGTGCAGCCTGATAGCGGAAACTGACTATCTGGTCACAGGAGATGCAGATCTTTTGGACCTGAGATCCTTTCGGAATACTCTCATCGTCTCGCCGCGGGATTTTGAGTCACTTTTCGTTGATTAATATCGAGGCACCGTGTCAGGGCTTGACAGGCTGTTGAAAAACGCCCATCTGCGGCGTTATCCGGCCGCCTCACCATCTCGGCGGCGTGGCAATAAGTCGCTCCTTATTCGTCGCGACGCCACCCTCATCCTCGCCCTGTTAGATGAAGAGGGCTAGCTCTTAGAAAGAAGCGCCCCATATCACGAGACCTGATATACGGGAAACTCAACCAGGACATTATCTAACAGGGCAAGTCGTTGCAGCGTACATTCAAGTACGCCTCACTCCTCAGGATTTCGGGCGCCCCCGTAAACGGGATTTCGCAGACTCAACTTGCATCTGCCTGCCTGCGCGGAGCCCCGCCTTGCGGGGCGAAGGCAGGGGCATTTTTGATCAGCCTGGGGAAAATGAGTTTTTCAACAGGCTCTTGAAATGTGCATCAAGCTCATCGATAGGTGGCTCTTAAATAATCTCATTGACAAGCGTCACGTTGTCGATGGCGACGCATATGATGTTGAATTAACGGATTATCATTGAGGAGAGGTGTCTTATGAGTATTCCCAACACAAGGGATAGGAAAATTCGCCCTACGCATCCTGGGGAGATGCTACGGGAGGACTTCATGCCGGATTACGGGCTGTCCGTATCGAGTCTTGCGAAGGCCCTCGGGGTGTCGCGTCAGACGGTGAACGAATTATCGCGAGAACGACGCGCGGTCAGCCCTGAGATGGCGTTGCGACTTTCGCGGTTGTTTGGAAACACCGCGGAGTTTTGGTTGAACGCTCAGCGTGCTGTTGATTTATGGGAGGCAGCAAAGACAATAAAGAGAAAGAATGTGAGAATTTCTCCTTTACCTGCTCATAACTACAGCCTTTAACGGGTCGTACCCTCCAAAAATCGTGCAACGCTTGCTTCCGTATACCCCAACTTCTCCACCGCCAGCGCCCAGAGTGCCCACTCTCGATTGCCTCGGCATATGTCTCAATCCTTCTCAATACCATGAGCAACTGAGCAATATAGTATCAGAATTGTCATTCCCGTGGAAACGGGAACCCAGGACGGTGAAGAAGAAAACTGGATTCCTGCCTGCGCAGGAATGACGACACGAGAAGGAGAATCAGTAAGATCGACTTGAAGCCGACCCGTTTTCGGAACCCCTTGCCTTCAAGGCGAGGGATGATTCAGTTAGATTACTCCAGTGGAATATTGATACTGCGAACGAAAGGGAGGATCGGCGGGAATCTTTTTGATTGGGTGATCTATATTGGCAGAGGCGTGCTCCAACAACTTAAATATTATCTCCACCTCTTCTGGGGCGCCGATGGCTGAGGCAATCTCCTCTGCGGTAAAAGACTTTCCCTTTTCTTTCTTGAGAAAAGCAAGGGCCTTGGTCTGGAGATCAATGACCAATCCTGCTGCTTTTTTGCCCGCCTCCACGCCGGGTTGATGATAGGCATTGATATTGATCAACGATGCATAGAAGCCAACGGCTCGCTCGTAAAGCGCAATCAAGGCGCCAATGGAGCGAGCATCGATTTTTTGAATCGTCAGGGTGATGGATTCCCGATCTTTTTCGGTGAGGACCCTTCGCGTTCCCTGGAGAAAGGCATTGAGATAATCGCCGCTGGTGGCCTTTTGATCCAACATTAAAGAACGGCCTTCACGGTCCTTCAGCACTTCAATGAAGGTGACAAAGAAGTTGTTCACCCCTTCGCGAAGTTGCTGGACGTAAGCGTGCTGGTCCGTAGAGCCCTTGTTGCCGTAAACCGAAATTCCCTGATTGACGATTTGGCCGTTGAGGTCTCTTTCCTTGCCAAGGGATTCCATGATGAGCTGCTGAAGATATTTCGGAAAGAGCTGGAGTCTATCCTTGTAAGGAAGGATCACCATATCCTTTTTCCCGCAACCTCCGGTGGCATGGTACCAGGCGAGGGCCAAGAGCGCTGAAGGATTGGTTCGGGAATCCTTTTTCCGGGTGACTTCATCGCAGAGACGGGCGCCTTCCAAAAGCGCGTCAATGTCAATGCCCTGGAGTGCAGCGGGAAGAAGCCCTACAGCAGAAGTTTCAGAAGTCCTTCCGCCCACCCAGTCCCACATCGGGAACCGCGCGATCCATCCTTCTCGCTTTGCTGTCCGGTCAAGGTCGCTCTTTGCCCCGGTAATCGCGACGGCGTGTTTCTCAAAACGAAGTCCTTTTGATTGATAGGCAGCCTTTGCCTCAAGCATTCCATTTCGAGTTTCTATTGTGCCGCCGCTTTTTGAGATGACTATGGTCAGGGTCTCTGATAAGGCACCTTTCATTTCTTTTAAAACCCGGTCGAATCCATCCGGATCGGTATTATCAAAGAAATAGGGTTTGATCCTGTCCTTGGAAGTTTTGAGTGCATTGGATACAAACTGAGGGCCCAATGCTGATCCACCGATTCCAATGACCAGCATGCGGGAAAAGCGTTTCCCCTTTTGGGATTTTATCTTTCCAGCATGAACCTTTTTAGCAAAGTCCTTGATAGCCTGGAATGTTTTCTGAATGTCGCGGGTAATTTCTCTTTTCGGGGCCAATTCCGGGGCACGAAGCCAGTAATGGCCGACCATCCGGTTTTCATCAGGGTTTGCAATCGCCCCGGATTCGATGGCATCCATATCGTGAAAGGCCTTTTGGATTTGTGGTTCCATCCGATCGAAATAGTCATTCGGAAACATCATGCGGCTGATGTCCACCATCAGCCCGATCTCTGGATTGAAGTTCAGATACTGCTTATATCGTTCCCATTGTTCAATGCTCATCATCACTCACTCCTCGGCAGGCTGCTGAAAAATGCCCATCTGCTGCGTTATCCGGCCACCTCACCGTCTCGGCGGCCACACCGGAAGGGAACGGTTTGAAACCGTTCCCTACGAAGGATTTCGGACACCCCCGCAAGCGGCGGGATTTCGCAAAGCTCAACTTGCATGTAGATCTTTTTGAGCAGCCTGAAAAATGTCACTTTTTTACCAACCTTTTAAACCCTCAGAAGACTCACGGCACGAGAGGCCGCACCCAGAAGAGCTGTTTTTTCATTCATAATCACCTTAACGGGGATATGAGCCACAATATGGGATAGTCTTCCCTTGTCTTTGAAGGCCTTCACGAAAGTTCCGTCTTTCAGCTTCCGGATGATCTTGGGAGCGATTCCACCTCCAATATAGACTCCGCCAATTGCCATGACCTGGAGGGCGAGATTTCCAGCGGCCGCTCCGTAGACGGAGGTAAAGAGATCCAGGGCTTTCCCGCACAACTTATTCTTCTTGAGACGAGTTATCTCGGAAATCACTTCAGCCGGGTCTTCTCCTTTCATCTTTTCGGAGAGCCACGACGGTTCACTTCCAAACCTTTTTGAGTCCTTCAGGAATTGATAAACGTGGAAGAGGCCTTCTCCTGAGAGGACACGTTCGTAACTGACATGGTCGAAGCGGTCGGAAAGGTAGTGAAACAGCTCCAGTTCCAAATGGTTTCTGGGCCCAAATTCAATATGTCCCCCTTCAGAAGGAGAAGGCACATGTTGTTTCCCGTCCCAGAAAAGGATGGCCTCTCCCAGGCCCGTTCCGGCAGAGATCAGGGCTTGATTCCCCTTTTTTACCTTGCCCACATTCAAAGTTTCAAAGTCCCTCTTGTTCAAAACAGAAATGCCATAGGCATTGGCAACGAGATCATTGATCACCTCGATCTTTTTAAAGGGAAGTACTTTTCGAAGTGATTGAATATCAATCCACCATGGTAGGTTCGTGGCAATGACCACTTCTTGGGTCACGGGTCCAGCTACGCCAAAGCAGGCCGCAGCGATTCCCTTCTTTCCTCTCAGGAAATCCTTGAGGATATTCTCCAGTCCCTTGTAATTCTTGCTTAAAAAGGTTCTCTCGAATAAAACGCGAAGGCGACCTCTGTTCACTTCGAAAAGCCCAAGGCGAGTGTTTGTCCCACCCACGTCTCCGGCCAGGACCAATTCAGATTTACTCTTTTTCATTTTTACTCCTATCGTCGTGTCCCTCAAAGATCGAGATAGATGAAAAAATGGTAACCCTTTAGAGCTTTACAAAAGGGGAAGAAGCGTACCCCTTTTCAATGTCAGAACAACTAAATCCCCCTCAATCCCCCCTTTGTTAAAGGGGGAGAAGGCAACCCCTTCCTTTACCAAAGGGAGGTCGGGAGAGGTTTTAGAAAGCTTTTCCAGACAGCTAAGATATTACAAGATATCAAGACATTGCCGTCCAATTTACACCTATTACTGGGAAAAACTGACGATTTTCCTCACATTTCCCAAAGGTTTTTAAGTTTTAAAAATTCAGGTTGGTGGTCTCCAATTTTGTCATTCCTGCGGATGCAGGAATCCAGAGGTATTGATTTTTAGGTTCTGGATTCCCGTTTTCACGGGAATGACACCCTCATGCCTTGAACCAGATGATCAGCCGAATTCCTAATTTGGACAAGAGTGATATCAAGATAGTTTATACACACACCGGAATCCCGTGTCAATATGAGGGTGGATCAGTTCTGCAGATCAGACACTGGACTTCAGACCCCAGACATCAGACTCTTCTGAAATAAGAAATTCTTTCATGCATAGCAAGAGTATCAATTCCTCTGACAGCTGCTAGTGTAGTGTCTCAATAACGGCTTTATAATGACCCTGGGACTGTCATTCCCGCCCCGCATCAAGTGCGGGATAAACTCCAGCAGGAATCCAGAGTAAAAAGACTGGATTCCGGATCAAGTCCGGAATGACAACACTGTAAAGTCATTGCTGATACTTCACACTAGGTCTTCATCATTATGTAATTTCAGGCCATTTCCCTTCTTCAGTCTAATGTCTGAGGTCTATGGTCTTACTGTCTGAATCACAGTGGATCGGTTTTCTGGAAGACCAAGAGGGGGTGAGATCAAGCTCCCTCATCGAATTTGACCAACCAATAGGGTGAATCCTGTAGTTCAAGGGTAGAAAGACAGTATTTTTGAGGGGGAATGAAGAAAGATATTGAAAATCAAATCATAAGATGTGTAGAGTGGTCTTAGGATGATTTCGAATTATTGAGCTTCGTGAGAGTAATGAAGCATTATCCGTTTTGTTGCACCCCCTCACCTCGGTTGCGAGTCGAAGCGACCTCCCCTCTCCCCCGACCACGGGGGAGAGGATAAAGGTGAGGGGGAAGTTAATCATTAAGGGAGGTGCGAAAATGGAGATCAAGATGATCGGAGTGGTTGGAGCGGGGCAGATGGGCAGCGGCATTGCAGAAGTTGCCCTCACTTCCGGGTTCAATGTTCTGATGAGAGACGTGACCACGGAGGCCGTCGAGAAGGGGAGATCGAGGATTGTTTCAGATTTTGATAGGCGCATCCAAAAAGAGAAAATGACGGCCCCTGAAAAAGAGGCAATCCTCCAGAGACTCTCCACCACATTGAAGCTGGAAGATTTCGGGAATTGTGATTTCGTCATTGAAGCGGCCGTGGAGAATATCCCTTTGAAATGGGATATTCTCAGGAAGCTCGACGAAGTAACACGGAAAGAAGCCATTCTTGCAAGCAATACTTCTTCGATCTCCATCACCCGGATTGCTTCGATCACGAAGAGACCCGATCGCGTGATCGGAATGCATTTTTTTAATCCAGCGCCTGTGATGAAATTGATGGAAATCATCAAGGGGCTGGTCACTTCAGATGAGACTTTTCGTATCACCCGTGATCTCAGCCTGAAGATGGGCAAGACTCCTTTAGAGGCAAATGATTTTCCCGGTTTCATATCCAGTCGGCTGATCTTCAGTTATATGAATGAAGCCGTCTACACCCTTTATGAAGGCCTGGGAAAGGCGGAAGATATTGATGCCATCATGAAGATGGGGGCCAATCATCCGATGGGCCCTTTAGAGCTTGCCGATTTAGTGGGACTGGATACCTGCCTGTCCGTCATGAATGTTCTCCAGGAGGCGTTTGGAGATAAATATCGGCCCTGCCCACTTCTCGCTAAGTATGTGGAAGCCGGATATTTGGGAGTGAAGACGGGCAGAGGATTCTATTCATACGGAGGGAAGAAATGATCGGGTTTGACTTGACGCCGGAACAGAAGACCCTTCAAGAGAGGGCGAGACGATTCTCAAAAGAGGTGATCCTGCCCGTGGCAGCCCAGCACGATCGGGATGGAACCTTTCCCGTTGACGTGATGGAGAAAGCTCATGAGCAGGGTTTTTTCACGCCCCTGGTTCCCAAGAAATACGGGGGCGAGGGCTTAGGAGTACTGGATAACTGCATCCTCTCAGAAGAGCTGGCAGCAGGCTGCATGGGGATCTATGTCTCCATCTTCGTGAGCACCTTAGCACTCTATCCCGTTATTAGGTTCGGGACAGAGGGTCAGAAGGAGCGATTTCTCAAGCCTTTCTGCTCGAAGTTCAGCATTGCCTCTTACTGTTTGAGTGAAGTGACCGTGGGATCGGACCCTGCCTCCATGCGGACGACGGCCATTCTCGACGGAGATCACTACCTCCTCAACGGGACCAAGATGTGGATCACCAATGGAGGGTATGCCGATTTTTACCTGGTGTTTGCGACCACTGACCCTCAAAAGAAACATAAGGGGATTATCAGCCTGATTGTCCCTTCTAAATTAGAAGGGATCGTTCCCGGGGAGCCGATTGATAAGATGGGCCAGAGGGCTTCCAATACCACTTCTGTGGTCTTCAAAAATGTAAGAGTTCCCAAGGAAAATCTCCTGGGAGGAGAAGGGGAGGGTTTTAAGAAGGCGATGGCTGCCCTCGATATCACCCGGCCCATGATTGCCGTGGGATCTGTGGGAATTGCACGAACGGCTTTGGAATTGGCTACTCAATATGCCAAAAAGAGAATTCAATTTGGGGTTCCCATTGCCCAGCACCAGGCTGTGCAATTTATGTTAGCGGATATGGCTAAGGATCTTGAGGCGGCCAGGCTTCTGGTTTGGAAAGCCGCCTGGCTGGCCGATCAGGGGGTTCGGAATTCGAAAGAGGCGGCCATGGCAAAGGCCTTTGCAGCGGATATGGCCATGCGAGTGACTACGGATGCTGTTCAAATCTATGGTGGGATGGGATACACCAAATGGCATCCGGTAGAGAAGTTAATGAGAGACGCGAAAGTCATCCAGATCTATGAAGGGACAGCGCAGATCATGAGGCTCGTCATTGCCCGGCAATTGCTTCAGGAGACGGAGAGGACTCTTTATTGAGAAAAGAAGAAAATAGGATTCTATTTAAGCCTTATCTTCTCTTTGAGAAGGATTCGCCCAGGTCGGGTTGTCGCGAAGTCCCGAGATCTCCAAAAATTTGTCTCAGAGATTCCCTTCTCGGTGATGTAGAAAAACTGAGGGTGGGTAAATAAAAGTTTTTTCTTGACAAATTTTTGGCTGTTGTTTAATGGATTAAGGCAGGGGGAAGGGAGATATGGATTCCATGGAGAATGTGAAAATCAGAGGGTTGAAGACGGAAGACCTGGATGCCATTGTCAAGATTGACGAAAAGGTTCTCGGAGAGAACCGGAAGGATTACTGGGAAAGAAAGCTACAATCGATGAACGATAAATCTTCCCAAGTCTCGTTGGTCGCTGATGTGGAGGGAGAAGTTGTGGGATTTATTCTCGGCGATGTCAGCGGCTGGGAGTTTGGCGTCCCAGAAACCATCGGCTGGATGGATACGATCGGCGTTGCCCCGCCGCACCAGAAGAAAGGGGTCGCTACGGCCCTGGCCCATGAATTGATCAAGAATTTGAAGGCGATTGGAGTCAGAACCATTTACACCCTGGTCAGCTGGAACGACTGGGACCTCCTCCAATTTTTTCATGCCATGGGATTCACGAGAGGGGATATGATCAATTTGGAGTTGAAGATTTAATCCCACCCACCTTCCATTTCAATCGGTCCTCAGGGTGAATTCGATCTGCTTCGTTGAGATGATTGCAGGTTTTGATGTCTGAAAGGGTCAGGTTAAGCTTTTTGGCAATACTCCAAAGGGTGTCTTCGTTTTACAAGACATACTAAGGAGTCCATAATAAAAAAGACATAATCCTCTGAAAATCTCCCCCAACCCCTCTTTTCCAAAGAGGGGAATTCCTCCCTTTTGTAAAGGGAGGGCAGGAGGGATTTAGCTTCCAGTGTCTTCTCAATTATGGCCTGATTAATAAATCATTTCTTTCCCACCCGTTTTCCACGAGATTCCTCCGGCGGTTCAGGGATTTTAGTCATCTCGATTTTCAGCTTATCTCCCGGCATCAGTTTCTTTTCCGGGTAGAGGTTATTCCATCGGCTGAGGGCGCCGAGGTTCACTCCCGCCTCGTTGGCAATGCTCCATAAGGTATCCCCTTTTTTAATCGTATAGGTCATCGTTTGAACAGGTTTTGGACCTTGATCCGTTCCCCCGGGTTTTTTCCTGGCCGTCCGATCCGGTTTCGGGCCTTGGTCTTTCGGCAGGGGGATGAGGAGGTTCATCCCTGTGGTGAGGCGGCTTTTCTTATTCAATCGGTTCATCTCGAGGATCGGCTCGATGTCGACTCGATAAAGGTTGGCAATTTTTGGAAAGGTATCTCCCTTTTTAACAAGATGGGTTTTGAATTGAAATCTTTCACCGGAATAAAGGGTTCCAAAATTTTTTGAAAAAAGCTCCTTCTTTCCAAAAGGAATTTTAATCTCATAATCAGGGAAGCTTGGAGGAGTGCACCATCGCGACAGCTCGGGGTTGAGCTCCTTGATCTCATCCAAAGTGACTTCGCAGGCCTGGGCGATGAGACGGAGGTCTGTGACCTCGGGCACCTTCACCTTTTCATAACGGAGGGGTTCCTGGTATTCGATGCCGAAAAATCCATATTTCTCGGGGTCTTTCGCGATGAGGGCAGCGGCAATCATCTGGGGGACATAGTCTTTCGTTTCCCGTTTCAGGTATCGATATTTGGTTAACTCCCAAAAGTCTTCCGTCCGGTAGCGTTTCATCGCGGTGGCAATCTTTCCTTCGCCGGCGTTGTAACCGGCGGCGGCGAGATACCAGCATTCAAACATGTCATAAAGGTCTTTGAGATATTTGGCTGCCGCGATGGTCGATTTTTCAGGGTCTCTCCTTTCATCAATCCACCAATTGGACGTTAACCCGTACCTTTTCCCAGTGAGGTAGATGAATTGCCAAGGGCCGGAGGCCTTGGCCCTGGAATAGGCATAAGGATTAAAGCCACTCTCGATAAGAGCCATATAGACAAGGTCTTCTGGAAGGCCGCTCTCTTTCAGAAGGTTTCTCATGAAGGGAATGTATCTTTCTGATCGTGAAAGCCAGCTGGAGAAGGGCTTCCTGCCCCTCGTCTGAAAGTATTGGATGAACTGTTCCACCTTCGCATTGATCACAATAGGGATATCGAACTCCTGCTTTGGCTTCGCCCGATCCTTCGGGAGAACCTCAAAGCTGAAATCGTCATTGGCTTCATCACTGATCGGAAAATCCAAACTCGATGCCAATGGGTTTCCTGTCGGTGATGGAGAATGGGAGGGTGAAAGTTCTTCCGGGGGGGGAGGAATCTCCTGAGAAGAGACGTTTTCCGATTCTGTTGGGGTAAGGAGAGAAACCTCTTCTTTTGTGGAGGGAGGAAGTGAAAGTGTTTTCTCAGAAAGAGAACCTGGGTGGGGCAGGCATGCAGAAGATAGGAACAAGATCATTCCCACCGCCAAGGTCTTGTACGTCATTAACCCTTCCTTCCGAGTTGGCTACAAGATCGGGGAAATTGAAAGAGAAAAAATTTATAGATTAATGACATAGATCGCTCCCGATTGTCAAGTTAAAAACGTTAAGAGTTCCGAGGAACCAGTAAGCCTCTCCTTTTTCCGGGAGGGTTCAGAAATCTCAGTTCAAGGATCCATTCCGATTTTGACCGGCAAGGTCTTATCCGCAGACCACTCCACCCAGGATCCCCGGTAGAGACGAACATTGGGATACCCGATCCCATATTTCAGGGTGAAATAGAGATGGCTCGCCTCCCTTCCCGCTCTGCAATAGACGACAATCTCCTTGTCCTTCGTCACTCCGGATTCTGAAAGGAGTTTTTCCAAATCCTCTTTTTTTTTCCAACCCCTTACTTCTTCCCCTTCCAAAGTCGTTTCCCAAAATACATTCCTGGCTCCGGGGATGTGGCCTTTCCGGATCTCTTCTCCTTCTTCGCCGCTGTATTGTCTGGGGGGCCGGGCGTCCAGGATCACCACATTTTTCGCTCTGAGTCGATTGAGCATCCATTTTTTATCAGCTAACGTCTCTGGAATCACCTTCCCAAAAAATTTGTTAGAGGAAAGAGAAGGATACTCTTGAGTGGCGGGAAGCTTCCCTGAGGTCCATTTCTCCCAGCCTCCATTCAGGATCCCCACTTTTTTGTGGCCGAGGTAGTCCAGGGTCCAGGCGAGGAACGTTGCGTTGGGATTTGATTTTTCAGAGTAAAGGACCACCCACATGGGATTGGAAAGGCTTAAATTCCCTCCTAATAATCTTTCCAAGGCGATTCGGTCGGGTGCCTGGTCGGGGATGCCTTTGTCTGGAATCTGGAGATTTTCAACATGGAGATAGACGGCGTTTGGAATATGGCCCTTGAGATAATCGGGGAGCGACGTTCTCATGTCAACGATACGAACCGAAGGATGACCGGTCAGGTTTAACAATTCTCGTGTTTCAATCAGCCTGGGATGGTTCAAATTGATTAAGGGGGCATTTTTGGCAGGGAGGAGGCCCGGAAGAAATAAAACCATTGAGATCAGAATGCCTCCTGTCAGGATGCGTGATCTTCGTTTCTCCATTCTGACCTCCCGTCACCTTTTAACCGGGGATATCCCCTCTCTTCTTCTCCAACGCTTTTCGGTAGAGTTGAAGATAAGCCTCGGCCGACCTCTTCCATGAGAAATCCGTCGTCATGGCATTCTGGAGGAGTTGTTTCCAATGGTCTGGCTGAGAATAAAAACCGATCGCCCCATTGAGGGTGTTGAGAAATTCCTTGGCGTCATAGCGGGTAAATTTGAAGCCGTTTCCTTTTTTTGCGGCAGGGTCATAATGGACGATGGTGTCGTCGAGCCCTCCCGTGGCGCGCACCACGGGGATCGTCCCGTATTTCAGGCTATAGATTTGATTGAGACCGCACGGCTCATATTTCGATGGCATGAGGAAGAAATCTGCTCCCGCTTCGATTTTATGGGCCAATCGGTCATCATAGGCGATCCGGATCCCCGCTTTTTGAGGGTATTTTTGTGCGACCTGGGTAAAGAGATCGTGATATTTCTGCTCTCCCGTTCCCAGAAGAACAAATCCGATGTCGAGGGCGAAAAGGGGCTCCACAATTTCCATCAGAAGGTCAAATCCCTTCTGATCGGCCAACCGGGAGATCATCCCTAAAAGGGGAGCGTTCTCGAGGGAAGGGGGGAGATGGAATTCTTTGAGAAGGTCCTTTTTGCATTCCCTCTTGCCGGAGATATCCTTCACATCGTATCGGGCGATCAAGTGAGGGTCATGAGAAGGGTCCCAATCCTCATAGTCCACCCCATTGAGGATCCCGTAAAGACTTTCTTTTCGCTTTCTCAAAATGCCTTCCAGGCCGTAACCGTATTCAGGGGTCTGGATCTCTTCGCTATATTTTTTGCTCACCGTATTGATCGCATCGGCGTAAACAATACCTGCCTTCATGAAGTTGATCCTCTCCCAAAATTCGATTCCTTCGGGATTGTACATCTCCGTGGGGAGGCCGGTGAGCCAGAACTTCTCCTTCTTGAACAATCCCTGATAGGCGATGTTGTGAATGGTGAACACCGCCGCCGTATGGGAATAGAAAGGATCGTTTTGGGAGGCCGATTTAAGATAGGCGGGAATCAATCCGGTTTGCCAGTCATGATGGTGGATGATGTCAGGAGAGAACCCCGTGCGCTGACAAAAGTTGAGAACGGCCTTGGAGAAGAAAATGAATCGCTCCGCATTGTCGAAGTAATCGCCCTTGGGAGTACTGTAGAGATACTCCCTGTCAAAAAATTCTTCCCGACCAATGAAATAAACCGGGATGTCCTGATTCAGATGGCCCAGGTAGATATCCGCCTTGAGCCTCTCATCCCCAAGGGAGACCTCAATCTCCTCGCCCAAATATTGATGGGGAAGCCCGGAGTCTTTCACCATTCGATAATAAGGCATCACTAACTTTACCTCACATCCCAATGCCTGGAGGGATTTAGGAAGGGCTCCTGCCACATCCGCCAAACCCCCTGTCTTGGCAAAGGGGACAGCCTCAGGCGTTGCAAATAGGATTTTTAAGGGTTTATCCATTGATGCCTCAATGTTGATAGAAGACATGTAATGGCAACGTCAAATATCAAATTCCAAAGTTCAAATCAATTCCAAATTTCAAAATCCATGACAAATAAGCCCAAGCTCCTGAGATTTGCCATGAACGCTATGAAGTTCATGATGGGTTCTGAATTCCACGCAGTTCAGGAGACTTCGACCTTTGACATGGATGAATCCTTTTAAGCCTATTCCCCTTTTTCTGTTTTCCGGATGACCTTCTCCAGCCGGTCGAGGGCATCGGCCGTTTTTTCTCTCAAGGCATCGGTGATCGTCGTCAAAGCGTCCATTTGTTTCTTTAGATCTTCGGAGGAGGCGGTCGATTCGATCTTTCGCATCAGTTCCGCAGTTCCTCCGGTGCGGTGGTAGGCGACGATGGAAATGCCGATAGAAATCAATGAGATGATCAGTGCCGCCGGACCCGCGCCAATGGCAGATAATAAAGAAAGAATAATGGCAATCACAGCAATCACACCTATAATAAGAATCACTCCAGTCATCTTCACGGGCCTCCTTCATTTTTTAAATTAAGATACTTCAACTCTTTAGAATTTTCAACCGAATCCTTTTTAGATCTCGGGCCGGATAATGGAACCGATAGGGTTTGAGGAGTGACGATCCCCACAGACATGATGGCCTTGATCGCTTCTTCGATGGTCAATTGGGAAGGGAGTAACTTCTCTTTAGGAAGGAAGAGAAGAAAACCCTGGGGTGGGACAAAGGCGGTCGGGACAAAAACGGTCATCTTCGTTTGCCGCTCGAGATCGGTCAACTCATTCGTCACAAAGCCGAGCACATAATTTCCTTCCTGTGGAAATTCAACGAAAACAGCCTGACGGAACGAGCCTTTTCGCGTGGCCGAGAAGGCATCGGTCAGTTGTTTGGAGGAGGTATAGATATTTTTAACGACCGGGATCGTCGTGAAGAGACGATCCCCCCAGCTAATCAGTTCGCGGCCCAAGACATTGGTGGTAATCAATCCAATCAAGTAGAGCAAAAGGAAGAAGCTAATGATTCCTATCCCTGGGAGGTGGAATACGCGATGGAAGAGAGAGATATTAATGTTGGGGATCAGGGGGTCGAGGATACCGTCCAGGGTGTTGAAGACGAACTTCAGAACGAGAAAGGTGATCCCGAGAGGCAGGACGACCAAAATTCCCGCAAAAATCTTTGCTCGAAGATGTTTTAAAAACTTTTTCGTCATGCGCTCGATGCGGGCAATTCAAGAATCTTTTTCAGATCCGTGTCCTCGACCACCTCTTTTTCAAGCAAGAGGCGGGCGAGTTCTCCCAATTTATCCTTCGTAGCCGTCAGTATTTCTTTGACCCGTAGATACGTTTCATCCACAATCTTCTTCACCTCTTCATCAATTTGTTTGGCTGTATCCTCACTATATTCCCTCGTGGGGAGCAGGGAGGAGGGAAGGAAAAAAGGCTTCTTTTCTTTTTCGAAGGTGACGTAGCCCAATTTTTCGCTCATCCCAAATTCTTTCACCATGCTGGTCGCAATGTCGGTTGCCCTCTGAAGATCATTATGAGCACCGGTGGAGATTTCTCCAAAAACGATTTCCTCAGCCACCCTTCCCCCCAGCAACACGGCCAAGCGGTCGAGGAGTTCTGTTTTGGTCATTAAATAACGATCCTCCGTAGGCAATTGAAGCGTATAGCCCAATGCGGAGATCCCTCTCGGGATGATCGAGATTCGACGAACGGGATCAGCGTTCGGTAAGAGGGAAGCGACAATGGCATGACCGGATTCGTGGAAGGCAACGATCTCTTTCTCCTTCTTCGACATCAACCTGTTCTTCTTCTCCAATCCTGCCACCACCCGGTCAATGGCCTCTTCAATATCGGTCATTTCTACAGATTCCTTATTCTTCCGAGCGGCCAGGAGGGCCGCCTCGTTCACAATATTGGCAAGATCGGCGCCCACGAATCCAGGAGTTCTTGAAGCGATGACTTTCAACTCGACATCCGGAGATAATTTGATATTTCGGGCATGGATCTTTAGAATTTCCTCTCGACCAATGATATCGGGTCGGTCAACCACCACATGGCGATCGAATCGGCCCGGCCTGAGAAGAGCGGGATCCAAAATTTCAGGTCGGTTCGTGGCCGCCATGATGATCACCCCTGCATTGGGTTCAAAACCATCCATCTCGGATAAGAGTTGATTGAGGGTCTGCTCCTGTTCGTCGTGCCTGCCCATCGGATTGACGCCGCGGGCTTTTCCCAGGGCATCCAGTTCGTCAATAAAGATGATACAAGGAGCGTGGTTCTGGGCCTGGGCAAAGAGATCCCTGACTCTTGCAGCTCCTACGCCGACAAACATCTCCACAAAATCAGAACCGCTGATCGAGAAAAAGGGGACATTTGCCTCTCCGGCCACAGCCCGGGCAAGAAGGGTTTTTCCTGTTCCGGGCATTCCCACCAAGAGAACTCCTTTTGGGATCTTTCCGCCGAGACGTTGAAATTTCTCCGGGGTTTTAAGAAACTCCACCACCTCCTTCAATTCCTCTTTCGCCTCGTCAATTCCGGCCACATCGGCGAAGGTGATCTTCTTCTCCTTCTCCGCATAGATTTTAGCCCGGCTCTTTCCAAAGGACATCACGCTCGTCTCCGGTCCGATTCGGGAGAAGAGGATTCTCCATAGGATAAAGAAAAAAACGAGAGGAATAATCCATGAAACAATATTGGTCAGCCATTTGCTGTCCACCTTCCCTTTATATTGAACACGGTGAGCCTCCAATTCCTTGACCAGGTCCGGGTCTTCTACTCGCACGGTCTGGAATCCCCGGATACCCTTTTCGGTCTCCCTCTCCCCGTTGATCGATTCCGGAGTAATGGTGATGTCTTTGATCTTATCTGTCCTTAATGTTTCCTTAAATTCACTATAGGGAATGACATCCTCGGTCTTTCTTGTCATGATGTAATTCTGGATGAGCAGAATAATGAGAAAGGCGATGACAAAATACCAGATGGTAAAGTGGGTCCTTTTAAGAATGGGTTTCTTCCCGCCTCGATCTGAAGGCTCTTTGATTCCAAGAAGATCTCTCAGGTTAGAGGAAGGTTTTTGATCCTTCTTCATTTAAGCATCTCCAAATACTCTCCGGAAGATATGATTAATGTGTTTCAGATGAGTCCGGGCATCGAAGAGAGCGTCCAGTTCTTTTTGAGTCGCCAGACGCTGGATGGCTTCGTCCTGGGAGAGAAGCATCTTGAAGTCCTCGCCCTTCTCCCATACCCTCATCGCACTCCTTTGAACCACCCCATACGCCTCTTCCCTTGAAAGGCCTTTCTGGGTCAGATGGAGAAGGATCGACTCCGAAAAAATAAGGCCTCCCGTCTTTTCCAGATTGGCTTTCATGTTCTCTGGATAGACGATGAGGTTCTCAATGAGGGAGGCGAGGCGGTTGAGCATATAGTCGATTAAAATCGTGGCATCCGGGGCGATCACCCTTTCCACGGAGGAATGGCTGATGTCACGTTCATGCCAGAGGGGAATGTTTTCCAAAGCAGCCAAGCTGTAAGATCGTACAAGGCGCGCCAGACCGGAGAGGTTTTCCGAGGAGATAGGATTCCTCTTGTGCGGCATGGCAGAGGAACCCTTCTGCCCCTTGGAAAAGAATTCCTCAGCTTCCAAGACCTCGGTTCGCTGGAGGTGTCTGAGTTCGACAGAAAATTTTTCTATCGAGGAAGCAAGGATGGCCAGGGTGGTGAAGAATTCAGCATGATGATCTCTCTGAACAATCTGTGTTGAGATGGGAGCGGGTTTGAGTCCTAATCTTCCACAGACAAACTCCTCAATGAAGGGAGGGATATGGGCAAATGTTCCCACAGCCCCTGAGATCTTTCCCACACTGACAGCCTCTTTTGCTCTCTCCATGCGGACGAGATTTCGTTTCATCTCATCATACCATAGCGTCATTTTGAGACCGAAGGTGATGGGCTCCGCATGGATGCCATGAGATCGGCCGATCATCAAGGTGTCCTTATATTGGAAGGCCTTTTTCTTTAACACCTCCAGAAGGCGGCGGATGTCTTGAAGGATGAGTTCAGAGGCCTCTTTAAAAAGCAGCGCGAGGGAGGTGTCGAGGATATCCGAAGAGGTGAGACCAAAATGGAGAAATCTCGAAAGGGGACCGATGAACTCCCCCACATTGGTCAGGAAGGCGAGGACATCGTGTTTCGTCACCTTCTCTATTTCGTCAATACGATGGATATCAAAGGAGGCTTTTTCCTTGATCTCTCGGAGAGCCTCTGCCGGAATCTCACCTAATTGGGAGAGAGCCTCGCAGACCAAAAGTTCAATTTGGAGCCAGGTTTCAAACTTCCTCTGATCTGTCCAAATTTTTCCCATCTCCGGTCGGGTATATCTTGGAATCACCTCAGGCTCCTTATGGAATGTATAGAACAATATTACTGAATAGTGTTGAAATGTCAATAAAAAACGGGTTGTTAAATATTGATCCTTCGATGGCACGAAATGCTGCCTTTCAAGGCGGGTTTTCAGTGCCCCCTCAGGGGCAACCCCTGCCTGTATCTGCCTGCGGCAGGCAGGGCAGGCAGGTTGCGGCCTTGGCCTGAGACTTCGGCGAGTCGCTCGACATGGAGGCTCTCGACAGGCTCCGTCGAGCCGCTCCGGCAGAAGGCAAATCCTGTTTCTAGGCCGGGGGAGTCGAAAGGTTGACAATTTTTTGGTTCAAATGCATATTAATCCTATGATTATTATCAAATCTCCCCGGGAGATTGAGCAATTGAAGAGATCCAACGCCATTGTGGCAGAGGTCTTTGAGAAATTGAAGGGGATGATTGTTCCAGGGGTCACGACGAAGGAATTAGACCGGGTTGCCGAGGAATATATCCTCCTAAAAGGGGCCCGTCCTGCCTTTAAGGGGTATAGGGGATTTCCTGCGACCCTTTGCATCTCAGTCAATGAGGAGGTGGTCCACGGTA
Source organism: uncultured Syntrophaceae bacterium (assembly GCA_964353925.1). Taxonomy (GTDB): domain Bacteria; phylum Desulfobacterota; class BSN033; order BSN033; family UBA1163; genus CAVQFR01. The sequence continues at coordinate 27,911 of CAYGWV010000044.1, forward strand.
TTCCCAACCAACGCCAGTTAAAAGAGGGGGATATCGTCAGCTTGGATGTAGGAGTCAATCTTGTGGGTTATTTTGGCGATGCAGCCATGACTCTTCCTGTGGGTGAAGTAGATCCAGAGGCCAAAAGACTCCTTGAAGTTACAGAGAAGGCTCTCTATATTGGTATTGAAAAGGCTATGGTTGGAAATCGACTCTTCGATATCTCTTACGCCATTCAGGGATGGGTGGAATCCTATGGATTCTCTGTTGTAAGAGATTTCGTAGGGCATGGAATTGGAAGAGACCTCCATGAGGAACCCCAGGTTCCAAATTTTGGGGCGCCCCACCAGGGACCGAGACTCGAGAAAGGCATGGTCATTGCTCTGGAGCCCATGGTGAATGAGGGGACCCATGAGGTCAGGGTTCTTTCTGACGGCTGGACCGTCGTGACGGCAGACGGAAAACGCTCCGCCCATTTTGAACATACTATTGCCATTTCTGACGATAGGGCTGAGATATTAAGCACGCTCTAAGGCCTAATAATGCGATTCGTGCTGGTGATTCGTGATTCGGCGAGAGATTTGAATTTGTTTCCGCTTATTCCAAAAGACTTTTTGTGACACGATTCACCATTCACGAATCACGATTCACGTCATTTGAGTAGTGGGGAGGTAGAAGAGAAACAATGTACCGTGTGGCGAAAGATATGGTCGATTTGGTGGGGGATACGCCCTTAGTGAGGATCAACCACATTGTTCCCAACAAAAAGGTAAAGGTTTATGCAAAACTGGAGCGTTATAATCCGGCGGGATCTGTGAAAGACCGGATTGCGAAATACATGATTGAATATGGGGAGAAGGAAGGCTTCCTGACGAAAGATAAGATCGTCATCGAGCCTACCAGCGGAAATACCGGCATTGCCCTGGCGATGGTCTGTGCGGTTAAAGGATATCGATTAGAATTGGTGATGCCGGAGAAGATGAGCATAGAGAGAAGAAAGATCCTCACCGCCTTTGGAGCGAAGATCATTTTAAGTCCAGGTGCCAGGGGAATGGATGGGGCGATTGATTTGGCTGAGGAAATGGCCAAAGATCCCAAATATTACATGCCTCAGCAGTTTGAGAATAAGTATAATGTGCTTGCCCATTATGAGACGACAGGCGAAGAGATCTGGAGGGCAACCAAGGGAAAGGTCAATATGTTTATCGGAGGGATTGGAACGACCGGGACCTTGATGGGTGTCTCGCAGCGACTAAAGGAATATAACCCCGAGATCAAGATTGTTGGCGTGGAGCCCTATCCAAATTCGAGTATCCAGGGACTCAAAAACCTCAGCTCCCAGTATGTCCCGGAGATCTACGATCCAAGCCGTTTGGACGAAAAGATCAATGTGAAAGATGAGGATGCCTTCGAGATGGCAAGAGTCCTCACGATCCGAGAGGGAATCTTCTGTGGAATCAGTTCTGGGGCTGCGATGTGGGGGACATACCAGAAGGCCATGGGATTGAAGAAAGGTGTGATCGTTACCCTCTTGCCGGACGGCGGCGAAAAATATGTGAGTACGCCTCTCTACGAACCCAGCAAATGCTTTGAATGTCTGCAGAAGCATCGGATCCCTACTTGCATGACAGAGGAATATATCACTGCCCTGGAATGCCTGGTGAAAGATGGTGGGTAATCAAGAAATTTCAACGACCAAATCCCAAATTCCAAACAAATTCCAATTACCCAATTTTAAAATGGCTTAAAAAGACAATTGGTATTTTTTGGAATTTTCGGTCATTGGAATTTGGTTATTATTTGATGATTGGTGCTTGGAGCTTGGTATTTCACAGTTTATATTTAAATTTCCTCAGAAGATCTTTTCTCCAGGCAATCCCGTCTTCTTTTTCAACCCCTTTTGGAGAGAAACCATCAATCACACCGAGGACTCCTCTGCCAAGTTCTGACTGGGCCAGAATCACTTCGACGGGATTTGCCGTAGCACAAAAAATCGTGCACACCTCCTGACACATCTTCACGGCATTGAGCACATTGATCGGGAAGGCATCCTTTAAAACAATGACAAAGGTATGGCCCGCTCCAATTTTCAGGACATTCTTCTTGGCGATCTCCTTCAATGCCTCATCGTTTCCCTCGAGCCGGACAAGACAAGCACCCGAGGCTTCACAGAATCCGATTCCAAATTTAGCATTGGGAACCGACCCCACCATGATCTCATAAAGGTCTTCCACCGTCTTGATGAAGTGGGTCTGACCAAAAATGATGTTGCATCCTTCCGGAATCTCCAAGCGTTCCGTCTTCAGTTCCATGAGTGACCTCCTTGATCAAAATATACGATCCAAAAGTCTTTTAAAGGGGTTCGAGGATTCGAGGGTTCAGAGATCCCAGTTTGTTTCATCTGCCCGCTTGATTCCCTGATCCCTTAAACCCTTTTTGAATTCAACATACCGTCAGTCAGGTCAATTGTCAATGCATGGAAAATTAAAACTCACCCTTTAGGAATGTCTTCACCTCAATATTTTTCCCGTCCGTAGTTACCGTAATGGCTCCATGTTGATCCGTTCTTAAGATCCTTGAACCCAATTGCAGGTATCT
>CAYGWV010000045.1:0-14201 GCA_964353925.1 uncultured Syntrophaceae bacterium
CTGGACGCATTTCCTTCCTTGTAGGAACAGCCCATTTCTCTCCGTACCGGTTTGACAAAGTCCTCACCAAACTGATCCAGAGCGCAGAAATCGTTCTATTTGAAGGTCCCCTTGATCAGGAGAGCATGGCCAGAGTGGTCCAATATGGCCAGCAAGGAGAAGATAGTCCCTCTGTTTATGAAGCTCTCGATCCTTCCGCCATCAAGGAGATTAACAGGCAGCTGGGCGCTCAATCGGGGCCTCCTACCACTGCCAGTTCCTATCTGGAACTCCTCCGCCCGACGACTGTAGATCTTGTGGGGAGTTATACGCGAGGGGTTCGTCCCTGGATGGCTTTTCTCACCGTCTGGTCCGCCTTTTTGAACTGGAAACACTCGATGGATATGGAGGCATTCCAAATCGCTCAGAAGCTTGGGAGAAGGATCCGATATCTTGAAACGATAGAGGACCAACTGGCCGCCCTCGACGGAATACCCTTTGAGCGCATCGTGAACTATCTGAATCATATCGACCACTGGAAAGCCCATAAAGAACTTTTCCTGAAAGCTTTTCTTGAAGGGAATATGGAAAGATTTGTATCCATGACAGGAGTATTTCCTACCCGCTGCGAGTCCATCCTTGCGAAGCGAGATCCCGTCTTTTTTAAAGGGATCCAGGCCTCTCTTCAAGAGGGGAGGACGGTTGCCTTCGTGGGAGTTGCCCATATCTCAGGGGTTCTTAAATTATTTCTTGAGGAAGGGTATCAAGTCACACAGGATGCGTCATGATCACAGTTTCGCAACGGCGTTACATTGAAGATTATGCCTATGTGCCGGAGCATCTTTTCCATTATGTGACCGCCATTTCGCAGACGGAGCCATTTTTCATCGACGACTTTCTCGTCCATGTCAAAAAGGATCATCTTATCTTCGTAGGCTATCCTTTAAAGGAACCTTGGGGCGAGAAACAAATGGTTAGGGTCTTAGAGAATGCCATCCAGCGTTTCAAACCGAAAAACGTTGCCCTCACTGCACCCGCCATTCCGTCTTCCCTCAAGAATTGCGTTCATCCTCCCCCTGACCATTACTATCGTCTGGATCTTTCATCCATCTCCATTTCTCAAAAATTGAGGAATATGTTAAAACGAGCAGACAGAGAACTCTCTGTGGAAAAAAACACTGAATTTGATGAGGAACACAGGAAGATGATCGTGGAATTCCTGAAGACCCACCCTGTGGATGAGGCAACCGGCTTCATCTTTAATAGAATCAATGAATATCTCTCATCCTCACCCGCCGCACGGGTCTTCGATGCCAGAAATAAAAGGGATGAGCTTGTTGCCTTCGACGTTGCCGAATTCACACCGAAGGACTATGCCCTCTATATGTTCAATTTTGGCTCAGACGCTCGTTATGTCCCGGGGGCTTCAGATCTTCTTCTTTCCAAAGTGATACAACAAGCAAAGACAGAAAAGAAAAAATATATCAACTTGGGCCTGGGGATCAATCCAGGTGTCACGTTCTTCAAAGAGAAGTGGGGTGGCGTGGCCTTTCTTCCCTATGCCTCCTGCCTTTATCATCCTTCAAGAAAGGAAGATTTGGATAAACTTCTCCAAAAGCTTTAAAAATGATTGAAAATTTTTTTGGAAAATTCTTTCAAAGAAGAAAGAATCCCTTTTCAGCCTGGCAGATTGAATTGACGACTCGATGTCCTCTTCAATGTAAGATGTGCATCCGCAGAGAAAATGCGGACTGGCAATACCAGGACATGGCCCTTGAGGATTTCAGAAAACTTCTTCCCACCCTGAAGGAGGTTGAAACCGTTGTCCTTGAAGGCTGGGGGGAATCTCTACTTCATAAGGATCTTTCCGAATGCATCAGGTTGGCCAAGCAGGAGGGACCCCACGTAGGGTTCGTCACCAGCGGGATGGGATTGACAAAAGACCGGGTCTCGGAGCTCATTCAGGCAGGCCTTGATTTCGTTGGTTTTTCAATTGCAGGAACGACGCCGGAAACACACGATGCCATCCGGGTCAACTCCCATCTCCATGAGGTTCTGAACGCCATTCGTCTTTTTCATGAAGAGAAAAAGCGCCAGGGGCTCCTTCGACCCAAGATGCACCTCGTCTTTCTCATGGTCAAAGACAATATCGAGGAGGTCCCCTCGGTTCCCTCCTTTGCTAAAGAAGCAGGAATTGAAGAGGTCGCCCTAACCAATATCTGTCATACGATCAACGCCTGGCAGGAAACAGAGAGGGTCTTTGTCTGGGAGAGTGTTGGGAACAAATACGAAGAGATCGTAAAACGGGCGGAAGCCAATGCACGGAAGTTGAGCATTCGACTTAAGAGACCGTCCCTATCTGCTATCGATGTACCCGTGTGTGAAGAGAACCCCCTCGGTAACCTCTACATCTCCGTCGATGGAGAGGTCTCGCCCTGCGTCTATCTCTACCCCCCTCTCCCCTCACCTTTTAAACGAATCTTCTGTGGAAAAGAATACTGGATAGAGAAGGTAAGTTTTGGCAACATCTTCAGAGACCCTTTCTCTGCGATATGGAATGGGTCCCATTACAAAGAGTTTAGAAACCGTTTCATTGAGAGAGAAAAGGAGTTTAGGGAGTTATACTTTTCCCTTTGGGATAATCCGAAGATGAAAGATTCTCATGGCAACGCCCTTTCAGACCCTCCTGAGCCTTGTAAAACCTGCCACAAAATCCTTGGAATCTAACCCCTCACCCCACCCTCTCCCCTCAGGGGAGAGGGGAAGGGTGAGGGGTAGGTCTATCGTCTAAAACTTTGGAATTGGAAAGAGCACTCCACCGAAGATCAGCCACGCGAGCAGTAATGTCCAAAGGATATTGAATGCCTGGGCAATCAAAAAGGCAGCCGCAGGTCTTCCACCCCCCATGGCTATGAGTTCTTTAAATCTCGTATCCAGACCAATACAGATGAAGGCAAGGTTGAACCACCATGCCCTAAGGGGGGCTGAAATACCCGTGACTCCCTTTGCAAATGCTTCCGTCATGAAGAAAGAAAAGACAATGGAAGCGACAATGAAGCCAACGACAAACTTCGGGAATCTGAACCAAATCTCCGCGGCCCCTGGCTTTTCCCCACCTTCCTTTCTTTTGAAGACGAACCAGATGGCCAGCAGAAATGCAGCCACTCCGATTAAGACATTCTGCGCCATCTTTACGACAACGGCCACAGACATGGCTTCCGGTCCGGCAATGGCGCCCGCAGCCACGACTGCACCGGTGGTGTCAATGGTCCCACCCAACCATGCCCCGGTCATGGCTGGAAGCCATCCCATCGCCTTTGCGATGACAGGCTCGAAGATCAACATTGGAATCGCACAGAGAAGTACCAGGGAGATGGTATGACTCACTTTCTTGGGATCCCCCTTCACGGCGCCTCCTGCTGCAATGGCAGCGGAGACACCACAGACGGAGACAGCCGTCCCGAGAATGGAGGCAAATTCATCATCGAGCCCAAGTTTCTTTGCCACCCAGAAGCAGACGTAGAAAACCACAGCAATGACAATGATCGATTGAACCATCCCGTAGCCACCGACTTTTACAACGGTGCTAAAGAGAATTTCCGCGCCCAGGAGAACAAGGCCGATCTTGATAAAGTACTCGGTCTTTACCGCCTCCTTGAGCCATCCCGGTACACCGACGGTGTTGCTGATTAAAAGCCCCAAAAGAAGGGCCCAGAATACGGTCTCGAGACCCCAGTAAGAGATCGATGTGTTTCCTCCGATGATGGCGGCAATGACCGAAAGGATAAACACAATAGGAAACCCTGCCGTAAATTTACCTGCCGGCATTCCCATAATGAGGATCCCAATCAATGCAAAGATCCAGAAACCGATCAGCATGTAGAGCATCCTTAGCAAATTTTGACCTGAAAATACCCTTCCAAATGTATTCGTCGCGTCACCCTTGGTGTCTTTGGCGAGCTTTTCTGACTTCTTGCCCAGATCCTTATCTTTTACATCCTTTACGGCCTTCTCAAGCTTTCCTGCAGCCCCTCCGATTGCCTTCCTATCCTTTGCATCGAGGGCTGTCTTGAGTGCGGCCGCGCCCGCCTTTAACGCCTCCTCCTCCTTTGCCTCTGCATCCTTCGCAAGAGCGTCCACCTTCTTGCTATAGCCAGATATCTTTTCACCGAACGCCCCGTCCGTCATCCACTTCCACCCTGGAAATTTGAAAGTGGCCCCTGCCATGAAAATGATCAGAATCAGGAACCCTATCCAAACTGAAACCCAGTCATCTTTCTTCCAAAGCGTTGTCCAGTTGATGCCTTGTTTTTTTTCTGCCATATGAGCCCCCCTTCTCTTCACTTATTTGATTCTGAATCATCTGAAGTCCTTACCTACTCTATTCATTTTTCATTGGATTACTTAAATCCCTTTTCCTCACCTCCCTTGACGAGATTATATATGAGAAACCTTCTCTTAAGGAATCTTTGCTAAGGACTATACTAAATAGATAAAAACGGGTCAAGTCCTAATTTTCACTCCTCATTTTCACTTTTGTTTCACTTCTTTCTTGACTGTCTTTTCTTTAGTTGTTATTCAATGTTGCGCAATCTATCATTTAGGGTGAAATTGATTGGAAAGATAGTTGGTTACTTCGGCTTTTATTCTGCGTCCCATTTGTCGACAGAACTGTTGACACAGTATTTGGTAGGATGTTAGAAATAGTTGTATTCCCATCTCGCAGAAATAGAAACTCTCTTAAGATCTTTTATCTATATCCAATGGAATGAAAATGTAAAACCGAGAGGAGGTAAATCGATGTCAGATAAAACTCCAAAAGCAGATGAATTGGAGAAGGGTCCCTGGCCCAGCTATATCAAGGAGTTGAAGAGAGCGGCAAAGAAGAGTAAGGCCGCAGAGGATTTGCTCGGAGTTCAGGAGCTTTCTTTTAATGACAAAGTGACCCACTGGAAACATGGAGGAATTGTGGGCGTCACCGGATATGGGGGAGGCGTCATTGGCCGATACAGCGATGTGCCCGAGCTTTTCCCCAATGTCGAATCGTTTCATACGATGCGTGTCAATCATCCTGCCGGCTGGTTTTATAATACCAAGAAGCTGAGGGAGCTTTGCGATCTCTGGGAGAAACACGGGAGCGGTCTGACCAATATGCATGGGTCCACAGGGGATATCATCCTGCTCGGCACCAACACGGCGAATCTCCAGCCCTGCTTTGACGCGCTGACAGAGGCGGGGTTCGATCTCGGAGGGTCAGGGTCAGCTCTGAGAACGCCCACAGCCTGCGTGGGACCGGCTCGATGTGAATGGACAAACATCAATACCCTGGATATGGTTCATGATCTGACGATGGAATATCAGGATGAAATCCATCGGCCCCGCTGGCCTTACAAATTCAAGATCAAAATTTCCGGATGCCCAAACGACTGCGTCGCCGCCATCGCAAGAGCGGATTTCACAGTTATCGGGACCTGGAAGGACAGTCTGAAAATCGATCAGAAAGGGGTCCGGGAATACGCCAAGGGGGGAATGGATATTAAGAATGACATTGTCGGTCGTTGCCCGACGAATGCCCTGGAATGGGATGAAAAGGCGAAGAAGCTCAAGCTCATTCCCAAGGATTGCGTCCGATGCATGCATTGTATTAATAAAATGCCGAAAGCCCTCCGGCCCGGAAAGGATAAAGGGGCCACCATCCTGATCGGCAGCAAAGCGCCCATTGTTAAAGGAGCGATGCTCTCCTCGGTCATCGTCCCCTTTATGAAGGTGGAACCCCCTTACACAGAGATCAAGGATCTTCTCCGTAAGATATGGGATTGGTGGGATGAAAACGGAAGACCGAGAGAGAGGGTAGGGGAGTTGATCGAAAGGCTGGGAATGAGAAATTTCTTAAAGGCAGTGGGACTGAAGCCCGTGCCCCAGATGATCAGGGCACCCAGGACAAACCCTTATGTCTTTTTTGATTAAACAAGAAATCGAGGGACCAAGGGTTCCAGGGTCCAAGCGAAATGCCTTCCTTGACCCCTCGAATCCTTGAACCCTAGAACCCTGAATGATGGAGAGGAGATAAATTATGTCAAAGACAGATATCGGTCCCCCCAACTTTAGAGAAATGATTCCTGAGGTCATCCGTAAGAATTACGGCCGCTGGAAATATCATGAGATCTTAAAGCCAGGGGTTCTCCGGCATGTCGCTGAAAGTGGAGATGAGCTTTATACCGTGAGGGCCGGCTCCCCCAGACTCGTCAGCGTCGATTTCATCAGGGACCTCTGTAATATTGCGGATCAATATTGTGACGGCCATCTCCGATTTACAAGCCGTTACAACATTGAATTCTTAACACCGAATAAAACGAACGTGGAACCGATCATCAAGGCCTCCAAGAAGATCGGCCTCCCGGTGGGTGGGACAGGAGATGCAATTTCAAACATTGTTCACACCCAGGGATGGGTCCATTGCCACAGCGCAGCGACGGACAGTTCACCCATTGTGAAGGCCATCATGGACGAACTTTACAGCTACTTCACCAGCATGAAACTCCCGGCCAAATTGAGGGTTTCGCTGGCCTGTTGCATCAACATGTGCGGCGCCGTTCACTGCTCCGATTTAGCGATCGTCGGAGTGCATACAAAGATTCCAAAAGTGAATAACGAAAAGCTAGCGGCTGTCTGCGAAATTCCTACCGTGATGGCGTCCTGCCCGACAGGGGCGATCCGGCGGCACCCCGACAAAGACCTCAAGGCCGTGGTCGTCAAGGAAGATCTCTGTATGTATTGCGGGAACTGTTTCACCGTCTGCCCGGCCATGCCTTTGGCAGATGCCCAGGGAGATGGGATTGCCATTTATGCAGGGGGAAAAGTGTCCAACGCCAGAAAGCCCCCCATGTTTTCACGGTTGGTCGTTCCCTATCTTCCAAATAATCCCCCTCGGTGGCCCGAAGTCGTTGATGTGATTAAAAAGATCGTAAAGATCTATGCTTCCAATGCAAGGAAATATGAGAGGATGGGCGAATGGATCGAAAGGATCGGCTGGGAGGCATTCTTCCGTTTGACGGCGATTCCTTTCACCGAGCAACATATTGACGATTTTACTTATGCAAGGGAGACCTTCAGAACCACCACCCAGTTTAAATGGTAATCATCCCCTCCTACCTCCCTTTGCTAAAGAGGGGGTGGGGGGATTAGAAGGTGAGAAGGGGAAGGCGGAAAATGAGTGAAGAGTTAAGAGAGAAGATACTTAAATACCTGGATACGGTGAGCCAGGCAAGAAATAAAGAAGTGGCGAGGGCCATCGGGATGGAAAAAGGGCTGGTGGACAAGGCGATTGGAGATCTGGCAAAAGAAGGGAAGATTGAGTATCGGAGTTTTGGGGGAATCACCTATATCGCCCTCCCCGGGAAACACCAGACCTGAGTGACCATGGTCTCTCGCGATCGTTTTCTTCAGAATGATCATCATTTCGGTTCCTTGCTGATTTCCTCGCCCCAGGGCCATTCGGGCAAGACCATCGTCACCATTGGTTTGTGCAATGTCCTCAAACGAAAAGGCCTTTCCGTGCAGCCTTTCAAGAAAGGGCCTGACTACATCGACCCATCATGGCTTACCGTGGCAACGGGTCGAAGCTGCCGTAATCTAGATCTCTTCTTAATACCCGAAGACAGGTTGCTCCGTTCCTTCCACCGGAGTTGTGAAGGAGTGAATTTAGCTGTCGTTGAAGGGGCGATGGGACTCTATGACGGTTTGAACTCCTATGGGACGACGGCAGAGATCGCCTGTCTCTTGAATCTACCGATCCTCCTGGTGGTCAATACGAGCAGAATGACAACCAGCATCGCAGCCATGGTAAAAGGATATCAACTTTTTCAGACAGATATTAAGATCGCAGGGGTGATCCTCAACTATGTTTCCGGCCGCCGGCATGAGGAAAAGCTGAGAGGAGCTGTGGAACAACACTGCGGGATTCCTGTCGTTGGAAGCATCCCTCGTGACCCCGATCTTCTGATCGCTGAAAGGCACTTGGGTCTCATTCCTTCTCCTGAATCCGACGAAGCGGTATCGCTCGTCGAACGTATCGGAAAGAAGCTTGAGCCCCACATCGATCTGGAGGGTATCCTGACGATTGCGAGGGAGTTTCGTCCCCCTCGTCCTGTCCCTTTCCCGTCAGGGGAGAGGCCATCCGAGGACAGAAATGAAGAGAGGGAGGACCAACCCATCAAGGCCAAGATCGGCGTCATGCGTGACCGCGCCTTTAATTTCTATTACCCGGAAAACCTGGAGGCCCTGGAAAAAGAGGGCGCTCAACTCATCTTCATCAATTCCTTCATGGGCCGATTGCCTGAGGTTGACGGGCTTTATTTCGGAGGAGGATTTCCTGAGTTCTTTCTTGAGGATTTGGAAAAAAACCGCGAATTGCGAGAGGATATCGCCAGGGCGATTGAAGAGGGTCTCCCGGTATATGCAGAGTGTGCAGGTCTGATGTACTTATGCCGGAGCATCCACTGGCAGGGGAGATCTTATGAAATGGTCGGAATCATTCCCGCTGAGGTTCAACTCTCAGAGAAACCTGAAGGGCATGGCTACGTGATTGTCGAAGTTATCGGTGAGAATCCATTTTTCCCGATAGGATTAACCCTTCGCGGTCATGAATTTCATCATTCCAGCCTTTCTAGCCTTCGAGGCCTTCCGTTTGCCTATCAGGTCAAAAGAGGGCAAGGGATCCATCACCAACAGGACGGGATCGTATATAAAAACCTTTTCGCTTCCTATATCCATTTGCATGCCTTGGGGACACCCGAATGGGCTCACGGGTTTGTATCCTTAGCTTCTAAGGAGAAACGATCCCATCCCGGGGTTAACTCTTTGAAAGGGGAGGTTTATCATTAGCGCATGGCGGATTAGGTTTCGAGGTATTAGAATGAAAGAGGTTATCTTTCTCAATTTATTTTAAGCGGGAGGTAAGAACATGGCCAAGGCAGCTTTGGGCGGAACGGAAATTGATGTCGATGAGGACGGTTTCATCCAGGAGCCCGACAAGTGGAACAAGGGCGTGGCGGAAGATCTCGCCAAGACGGAGAATGCTTCTCCCATGAGCGAGGAGCATTGGAAGCTAGTCAATTACCTTCGAGATTATTATGTGAAATTTGGAATTGCCCCGCCCATCCGTATGGTGGTGAAGCAAACTGGATTCGATTTAAAAAAGATTTATCATTTGTTCCCTGGGGGTCCGGCGAAGGGGGCCTGCAAGGTGGCAGGCTTGCCGAAACCAACAGGCTGCGTTTAGTCGTTTTAGTCCCGTCATTCCCCTGAAGCTGTGAAAAAATTGGTTTAACGCTGTTTCACGTCATTCCGGCGAAAGCCGGAATCCAGTGTTTTTAGGGGGTTACAAATACTCTGGACCCCGGTTTTCACCGGGGAGACGAATCCAGTGTGATTTTTTCACACCTTCCCTTCTGAAAAGGGGAGAGGCGGAGTTGAAATTCATTTTCCCGGAAATTCGGAATAAATCAAACGAAGGCCGCTGGAGGGAGAGCACGAGATGGGAGCCCTGATTCTCTTCATGTTCTATGGGGGTATTGTATTCTTTTTGGTTGCCTCTGTTTATCGAGGGATTAAATACGCTTCTGCCCCTCTCCATGTCAACTGGGATCTCTACCGTACGAATTCCATCTATGCGCTGGCAGACTGGTGGACAAAATCGGAAAACCCTTTCGGCCCGAAGCTCGGCTCGATGCTCCTGGACATCCTTTTCCTGAGAGAGTTCTATCATCGAAACCGGAGGCTCTGGGTTCCCCTTTATGCCTTTCACGCAGGGCTTTATCTTTTGATTGGTTGGCACCTCTGGCTGTTCGTCAGTGCCGTGACAATCAACATCGAAACGGCGTCGAGCATCGGGTGGGCGTGGGGCACCTTTTCCACGGTTCTGGCCTTTGTGGGTGCTGCGGGGATTTTGATCATGCGCATCGTCGACCAGGATCTCAAGGTCTTTTATCCCCCGATCCACTACATCAAATGGGTCTTTATCCTTCTAACTCTCATTGGCGGTATGGTCGCGGTGGACGTCCACTTCAAGTCGGACGTGCCGACTCTGTTGAAGTATGTGAGAGAACAGGTCACCTTTGCGGATTTCGAACACAAGCTCCACCCGGCACTAGCCCCCGCGCTTCACGTTCTTTTTGCGGCGATGTGGCTGATTTATCTGCCCTTCAGCCATGTCTTCCAGCTTTTCTTCCGGTACTATCACTATCTCCGGTGGGATGAAGTTGCAAACAAACCGGGAAGTGAGGTTGAAAAGAAAGTGAAGGAGTTTCTCAAGCGGCCGGTCACCTGGGCAGCCCCGCACATCTCTCCGGGAGGAACCTGGGAGGAGGTTGCGACGGAAACGCGGGCAACCCCTGGAGCAGGTACAAAATAAATGGCCAGAAGCAAAGTGAAACTCGAAGATATGAGCAAGGCGACCGAGGAACCTCTTGTCACGGTGACGGCTGAGGACCTGATGCCTCTCCCACCTCCGGTTGAGAAGAAGGAAACGGAGCCGCCGATCCCCCCTCTCTCGGAGAACCAGCGGAAGAACTACGAGTCCTCCCTGGATGGCGTTTCTGCCCTGATGCTTCCGAGGCCAAAGGACAAACAAGAGGAAGAGAAGCTGGTGGCCCGTTTCCTGAGCGGCCTCAAGAAGCTTCTTTCCCAAGACGATAACTGGCTGTTCTGGCAACCGCTGATGCAGACCCTGGGCGGCTGCGTGCGATGCCAGACCTGCAGCGAAGCGTGCCCGATCTATGTCTCAAGCGGGAAACAGGAGATCTACAGGCCGACGTACCGGACAGAGTTGCTCAGGAGGCTGATCAATAAATACATCAAGAAAAGGGGAAGGGTCCTCTCCAATCTCACGGGGGATGACATTGAATTGAACTGGCAGACCGTAGCCCGGTTGGCGGAACTTGCCTATCGATGCACCCTCTGCCGCAGATGCTCCCAGACCTGTCCCCTTGGAGCCGACAACGGGTTGATCACCCGGGAGATACGGAAGCTCTTCAGCGAGGAGATGGGGATTGCTCCCAAAGAGGTCCATGACTCAGGGACAGTTCAACATCTAAGAGTGGGAGCCAGTACGGGTATCTCTCCCGAGGCCTTTCAGAACATGGTCGAGTTCATGGAGGACGAGATTGAAGACAAGACGGGGAAACGGATCAAGGTCCCTGTGGACAAGGAGGGAGCGGACATCCTCCTCATCCACAACTCCGGCGAGTTCATGTCGTGGATCGAGAACCCCGTGGCCTTTTCCATCATCTTCGAAGCAGCCGATCTGAACTGGACGCTATCGAGCGAGATCTTCGGCTATGAAGCGGTCAACTACGGGACCTGGTATGACGACATCCAGTTTGCAAGAATTGCCCTGAAACAGATTGAGGTGGCCAGAAAACTGAAAGTCAAAAAGATCGTCGTGGGAGAGTGTGGCCACGCCCATAAGGGGCTGGTCGTCATCGCGGACCGCATCCTCGTGGGTGAGATGAACTTTCCGAGAGAGAGCTTCTTACCCCTTTTAGAGGATTTGGTCTTGCATGACCGATTGAAGCTCGACCCCCGGAAGAACGATTTCGCGGTCACCCTTCATGATCCCTGTAATATGGTGAGGCTGATGGGAATCATCCAACCCCAGAGGCGAATCCTAAACGAGATCTGTCCTCAGTTCAGGGAGATGAGTCCGCACGGACCGGAGAACTACTGTTGTGGAGGCGGAAGCGGATTTGCGATTATGTCCCCCACCAATTTCCCGGATTGGCGGGCCAAGATATCGGGCAGGATGAAGCTGAAACAGATCCTCGAGGCCTTCCGCGAGGTGATGGACCCCGGTGTTCGGAAATACGTCTGTGCCCCTTGTTCGAATTGCAAAGGGATGATCAGGGATCTCTTGAGTCGGGACGGCCTGGGAGAGCGGTATAACATCCGCTACGGCGGGATGGTTGACCTTGTGGTCAACGCGATGGCCGACCTCCCGAAGCCATTCATTGAATGGGAGCAATAGGAGTTATGAAGCCACCAATCGGAAAAGTTCTGCTTCTTAGTTCCGAGGGAGTCGGCTATGGAGATAATACCCTGGGGTATCAGGTCCTGGCCGCGATGCTGGAGAGCCTGAACAAACGTCCGCACAAACCTGCTGCCATCATTTGCTGGAACACAGCTGTAAGGCTGCTGGCGGAAGATTCGCCCTTGGTGCCTCATTTCAAGCGACTCGAGGAGAAAGGTGTCGACATTTTATTAGGAAAACTATGCGTTGCAGAGTGTGAGCTAACAGGAAGAATTGCCGTCGGCAGGGAAGTGACGATGGATGAAATTCTGGACCTCCTTCTCCATCATGAGGTCGTCAATCTTTAGATTCTATGGTGCTTAAAAACCTTCTATTGCAGAACAAAGCCACCCTTCTCAAGAGATGGCTCGATCTCATCCTGGGAACCTATCCTGCCGACACGGCAGCCTTGATGAAAAGGGAGCAGAATCAGTTTAAGAACCCGGTGGGGGCCACCTTCTCTCGCGAGATAGAGACCCTTTTCAAGCAGGTCTGTGAAGGGGTTCAAAAGGGAGAGTGCCGGGCCTCTTTGGATGCGATTCTTAAAATCCGGTCGGTTCAGGATTTTTCTCCCTCGAAGGCAGTGGGATTTGTTTTCCAATTGAAGAAGGCGATTGAGGAGACGCTAAAGAATGAAATTTGCAAAGAACCGGTCATGGACGAATGGCTGAAATTTCAATCGAGAATTGATGACTTGGTCCTTCAGGCCTTCGATGCTTACATGGATTGCCGGGAGAAGATTTGCGAGATCCGGGTCAATCAGGCTAGGGCTGAGAAGGAAATGGCGCTTCGGATGATGGAAAGAATGACCCCTTCGAAAGAGAAACAAAAGAAAGATGCCAAACCCTAAACTCGAAATCCCTGCCTTCGTCCCGCAAAGCGGGGCTTCGCGCAGGCAGGCTAAACTCAAAACCGCATAACCTTTTGAGTTTTACCCAATTGAGTCAGAAATTTTGACAAAATCCCCTCTGACTCCCCTTTTCCAAAGGGGAGAACCCATTGTCATCCCCCTTTGTAAAAGGGGGATTGAGGGGGATTTTAACAGAGGGATCGACAGACTCTGTTTTGTAGCTTTATTATATCGAGAATTTAAATCAAAGGGTTTATTTTTAGCTCAAATGGGGTATTAGTAACGCCAGGGTTGTGGCTCCAGCCCGGGCCGGTCAGGATATTTGGCCGCCATGGCACGAACCTCGGGATGATCAAGGGCCGTCAAGTGCCCCTTGTCATGAAGCAGGGTATCGCCCACGCGCCAGCTTGCCCTCCGGATGTCGCCCGTACAATGCATCCAGTAAGGATAGGTTTTAGTGTGGGGCGGCGCACCGATATGGAAATGGATATTGCAGGCGTGGGAATGCTCAATGACTCGGCGGTAGATCAGGCTGGGGCATTGATGCGCTCCGACGATCGCCTGTGGATGAACGCCGCAGTGTATTTCGTTAAAGTCGTAAACTCCATCGCCCAACCGTTTCACCATCGTGTCCAGGAAGCGTTCCAATGCATCCGCTTCATAGCCTCCTTCAATCTTCGCGATGCGGCAATTCTTTATCGTTAAACGGATCGGTTCTTTGAAGAAAGGGGAGATGCCGATATAACGGGACCACCAACTGAGCATTCGATCAAAGACAACGACCCCGGAAGTATCCGTTATGTGGATCGGGGGAATCACCCACTCCGGCCACGGGCGGTATCCCCCTACCTCAAAACGTCGTGTGGTGTAAGTTGGGAATAAGGGATTTTTTGATGGGCCGACGATACCCTCAAGGTGCGTCCCGCTCTCATCCATTAATTGCCAGGCAACCCCTTCTTTGAAGGGAACCGATGCCTGGTATCGAATTTCACTGACAAGTTCATGAGGAGTCTGTGCCCAAGCAGTACAAAGGAGGGGTGCTGTAGTAGCGAAGTTACGTACCATTCTTATTTTGCGTTCCGTTATTAATTTCAAGAACTCGGTGATTTCTTCAATCACAATGTCGAAGGATTGATTAATAACAACATCGGAGGCTGCAATAGCCGCCTTGACAATAGGTGGAAAACGCCAGGCATGGGCTTTACCCGGTTCATCTATCCAGAGGACAGAGGCATTGGCGCCCCGGGCTTGAACTAGGGATTGAATCCAGGAGACAGATATTTCGTCTACCAGATTATCTCCTCCATA
>CAYGWV010000046.1:0-3915 GCA_964353925.1 uncultured Syntrophaceae bacterium
CAGGCAGAGGCAGAAAGGGAGAAGAGAGCCAAAATCATCCATGCCGAGGGTGAATTCCAGGCTGCAGAAAAATTGACTCAGGCTGCAAATGTGATCAGTGTCAATCCCACTGCCCTCCAGCTTAGATTCCTTCAGACCTTAGCGGAGGTTGCCACGGAGAAGAATTCCACCATCATCTTCCCCGTGCCGATTGACATCATCAGCCTTTTTTTGAAAAAGTAGGTGGAACGATCTCCTACGTTTCCCTTCAAAACCCTTCTCCATCAAAATCTGGGGGAGGGTTTTTATTTCCCTTTTCTTCCTGTTCTCGAATCGTGATCCATTTGACTCCAAATGCCTTCGAGGATTTTAACTTCCCTCTCGTCCATTTGGCTTCTTCCAAATAGCCTCCTCAGCACACGCATGATTCGTTTGGGATTATTGGAATCCAGGAATCCGATGCGGAGGAGCGTTTTTTCCATATGTTCAAGCATCCTCTCCATCTGCTCGGCCGGAGCCAGTTGGAACTCCTTTTTCGAAATCTCAATCGAGGCTCTGAACAACTCATAGGAAACCACCATCACGGCTTGTGCAAGATTGAGAGAGGGGAAGGATTCCATGGAAGGGATCCTGGCATAGAGATGGCAGAGAGACAATTCCTCATTGGTCAATCCCTCTTTTTCTGAACCAAAGGCCAGGCCGATCAAATTCTTTTGAGAGAGGGGAATGAGTTTTTTTGCCAAGGCTTCCGGGGTTAGATCTGGGCCCCTCTCTTTTCCCCCACGTGAAGTCGTCCCGACCACACATCCCATTTCAGAAATCGCCTCTCGAAACGTAGGAAACTCCTCTGCCCTTTCCAAAATATCTTCAGCTCCTGAGGCTAATTTATAGGCGTTGGCAAGCAGCGGAGAACATCCGTTGACGACGACCAACCGGCTCAACCCCATATTCTTCATCGCCCTGGCCGCCGAACCAATGTTCTCTGGAAATTTAGGCTTGACCAAAATAATACATACGGAGTCAAGATGCATTTTTCTTCTCATAGACATTATTGATTATAGCAATCAAAAATAATCTTGACTATCATTTTTTTTTATCTTAATTAAACTGCATGCATTTTCCCATTTAAAGAGGAACCTATTGATGAAGAAGAAAGTCCCCTTTTTTGATTTGGCGGTCCAGTTCAAGTCCATAGAAAACGAGATTAAATCGGCCTTGGATGAAGTGTTTCAGAGCCAGCAGTTTATCATGGGACCTAAAGTGCAGGTTCTGGAGGAAACCATGGCTCAATATTGCCAGACCCGATATGCCGTTGGGGTAGCTTCTGGTTCAGATGCCCTGCTCTTATCCTTGATGGCCTTAGGCATCGGGACGGGCGACGAGGTCCTTCTTCCTCCCTTCACTTTCTTTGCAACAGCAGGATCCATCTCTCGCCTCGGAGCCACCCCTGTCTTTGTGGATATCGATCGGGAAGCTTTTAACATTGATCCTTCCAAAATCGAAGAGAAGGTGACAGCAAGAACAAAGGCCATCATCCCTGTCCATCTCTTCGGACAATGCGCTGATATGGACCCTCTTCTTGAGATAGCCCAAGAGAAGAAACTTTTTATCATTGAAGATGCTGCCCAGGCATTGGGGGCAGAGTATAAGCCCAAGGTTGGGTCGGAGGGACGGCGCGCCGGGCAGATAGGCGACCTCGGATGTTTTTCCTTTTACCCTACCAAGAACCTGGGTGCCTTCGGAGATGCAGGAATGGTCGTGACGGATAACCCCGGTTTGGCAGAGAAGGTGAGGCTGCTGAGAGTCCATGGAAGTCAACCCAAATATTTCCATAAGACGATTGGGATCAACAGCCGTCTCGATACGATTCAGGCCGCCATTCTCTTGGTGAAATTCAAATACTTGGAGAAATGGACCGCAGAGAGACAAAAGAAGGCTGAACGGTATCAGGGGTTATTCCAAGACCTTCTCTCTTCGGTAAAAGGTCTTAAGCTCCCGACCGTACAATATCAGAACCGCCACATCTTTCATCAGTATGTGATCCGTGTTCCGGAAAGAGACCGCTTGAAACAATTCCTGGCAGAGGAAGGGATTGGCACGGACATCTACTATCCCGTCCCCCTCCATTTGCAGGAATGTTACTCCTTTCTAAAATATCGTCGGGGAGATCTTCCAAATTCTGAGAAGGCCTCCGAAGAGGTGTTAGCTCTCCCCATCTACCCCGAGTTGACGGAAGATCAACAGAGGGTGGTCGTGAATCGAATCAAAGCCTTTTACAACAAATAGGCCGCGGGGACAAGGATATGAAGACGATGAACATGGAAGATCGACTTACTGACAAGATCCTTAAGAAAGATGCGTTGATCGGCATCATCGGGTTGGGATATGTTGGCCTCCCCCTGGTCTTAAGGTTTTGTGAAGAGGATTTCAGAGTTTTGGGGTTCGACATCGATCCTAGAAAAGTCACCACCCTGAAGAGGGGGAAGAGTTATCTGAAATCAATACTCTCCTCCCGGATTTCCCGATTTATCCGGAGCGGCCATTTGGATGTGACCGATAACTTCTCTATGCTCAATAAACCCGATTGCATTTTGATCTGCGTCCCCACCCCCTTAACTGAAAAAATGGAGCCGGACCTCCAATACATAGAAAATACAACCGAAGCGATCCGGAAGAATCTTAAGAAAGGGCAGTTGATTGTTTTGGAAAGCACCACGTATCCAGGAACCACTGAGGAATTGCTCCTTCCCAAATTGGAATCGACCGGTTTGAAAGCGGGGAAAGATTTCTTTTTGGCTTTTTCCCCGGAGAGGGAGGACCCTGGAAATAAACGATTCATGACACATCAAATCCCTAAAGTAGTGGCTGGAGTCACTCCATCCTGCCAAAAAGTAGTCACCACCCTATACAGTCAAATCATTAAGAAAGTCGTGCCCGTTTCGTCCCCTCGGGTTGCGGAATTAACCAAGCTCCTCGAAAATATTTATCGAAGCGTAAATATTGCCTTGGTGAACGAATTGAAGATGTTGACAGATCGGATGGGGATTGATATTTGGGAGGTCATCGAAGCCGCCAGTACCAAACCCTTTGGATTTTCACCCTTCTACCCAGGCCCTGGAATGGGAGGTCACTGTATTCCCATCGATCCCTATTATCTCTCCTGGAAAGCTCGAGAGTATGATTTTACAACAAGATTTATTTTCCTGGCAGGAGAAATTAATGTCCACGTCCCTTACTATGTGGTCGCAAAGGTCCAAGATGCTCTCAACGGGAAGGGCAAGAGTATTAAGGGAGCAAAAATTCTGATTCTGGGAGTCGCATATAAAAAAGATGTGGACGATGCCAGGGAATCCCCTGCCCTGGCCATTATGGATCTTCTTCAAAAAAAGGGGGCAGTGATTCTCTATCACGATCCCTATATCCCATCCCTTCCCTCTTTCAGAAAATACTCTTTTAAGCTGAAATCCTCCCCTCTTACAGAGCAGTTGCTTGGCAGGATCGACGCCGCTGTAGTCGTCACAGACCATAGTATTGATTATCGACGGATTGTTAAACTCGTCCCCCTCATCATCGATACCCGGAATGTCACAAAAGGAATGGACCGATACAAGAAGAAAATCGTGAAGGCGTGAACCGAAGCCCCCGGACCTGCTATGACTGCGATCGAAATCCTATTCCATGACCCCAGAATCCAGGACTCCAAATTCTGAGAAGCTTTCAGAACCCGAAACCTTCCGTAAAGTAAAGAACCCCGCCCACAAGACCGGGCTTAAAAACCTAAATTCCCTAAATCAAAAAACGAGATCCCGAATCAAGTTCGGGATGACAAAACAAAACAGGAAAACCCTGCAGTCATGCTTCTATGTTGAAAAGCAAGTCCCTTTCACATGGAGGAAAGAACTCCTTGTTTTGTGTTTAACGTGTTTGAATGTTGGC
>CAYGWV010000047.1:0-9440 GCA_964353925.1 uncultured Syntrophaceae bacterium
CTGCCTGCCTGCGGAAGCCTTGGCGTAGGCAGGGGCCTTTTTGAGCAGCCTTAAAAGTAATCACTTTTTCCGCATCCTGCTAGAGTAAAAACAATCCGAAGAATGTCATAAAAAAGAGATTTTTAGATCACATGGATAAATCATTCATGCCCCTTTTTACTCGCCAATATATTCGACTCTTTCACCCGATACCCTGAATACCCCGTCCGGTTGAAATTTTTATTAAAACAGCCAGAAAACCCCGTTCTGTGAACGGGGATGAATGCCGGTTTAGAATTAGAATTTGAAAGTTGCCGGGTTTCCGTGAGGCCGTAAAGCCCCGCCTTGTAGGCGGGGATAGGTCTCACGGGGCAACTTTCTTTACTATGGACTCCTTAGTAATATACCCTTAAATCCTAAGATAGGTTCTACGAATTTTCAACAAAAGGTTATTTTTGATCACCGATTTTTTTCACTCGGGTGATTTCGGATTTTATAAATTCGGCTAAGCTGTCCCCTTTCATCAGATTCTTAAGCTCCTCCTGAAGATTGGAAGGAGTAATTTTACATATCCATCCTTTTTCATAGGGGCTTTCATTGACCAGCTCAGGAGTGTCTTCAAGTTCTTGATTAGAGGATTCCACTTTTCCAGAGATTGGGGCGTAAATCCTGCCTACCCATTTACCGGATTCGAGAGAGCCACAAGGTTTTCCTTGTTCAAGGACTTTGCCGGGGGACGGTAGTTCCACATAGACGATTTGGCCCGCCATTTTTTGGGCAAAATCGTTTGTGCCCATAATCACAATATTTCCTTCGACTTTTGCCCAGTAGTGTTCTTTGTGGTAATACAAATCGTCTGGAAAAACATATCCTTCGATCTCCATTGTGAAAAATCCCCCTTTCTTTTTTAATGGCTATATACACCAAAAACAATACAATAACAAGTCTTTCTTAAGACTTTTTCTTGACAAAATAATATCGTAATGATAATGAAATGTAAAAAAAATCACAAATCACTAAAAATAAGCAACTAATCCTGATTCTCCTCGCTCCGGGGAGATGGGCCGGGATTAGGAAAGGGGTGGCTTTATGACAATTAGCAAATGGATGACCGCAGGAACAGTTCTTAAAATGATGGCCATGCAATATCCTGACAAGCAAGGTGCAGGAGATAAGTTTCGTAAGATGACCTTCAAGGAGTGGAACGACAGGAGCTGCCGATTGTCCAACGCTCTGACAAACATGGGGGTTAAAAAAGGAGATCGCTTTGCCATATTAGCTTACAATTGCGTCGAGTGGTTGGAGATTTATGCGGCGGCTGCCAAGGGAGGGCAGATCACCGTTCCAATTATGTTCCGGCTGGCACCTCCTGAGATGGAATATGTGATCAACCATTCGGAATGCAAGGCCTTTTTCGTCGCAAAGGAATTTGTTCAGGTGGTAGATTCAATCCGAAGTAAACTTTCCGCTGTTCCCCCAGCGAATTATGTCTATTGGGGAGATGAAAAAGCACCAGAGGGTTACGAACACTACGAATCGATCATTGCCAAGGCTTCACCTGCGGAACCGGATGTGATGGTCGACGCGGATGATCCCTGGAACCTCATGTATACTTCAGGAACGACTGGCAAGCCTAAGGGGGTGGTTCGAACCCACGAAGGTAACCTTGGCCAGTATCTATTGAGCAATCTCTGTATGGGCATTCGACCGGACGATTGCGTCATGCTCGTCATGCCCATGTGCCATATCAACTCGATCTTTTATTCATTTGCCTATACCTACGCAAGCGGAAGGGTTTTTGTCTACAATATGGTCAGCTTTGACCCGCTGGACTTGCTGAAGACGATTGAAAAAGAGAAGATTACTTTTACGTCGCTTGTCCCCACTCATTACATCATGATGCTGGCCCTCCCCGACGAGGTGAAAAAGAAGATCGATGTGAGTTCGATACGACAGCTCTTGATCTCCTCCGCACCGGCCCGGAAAGATACCAAAGCGGCCATTATGGAATATTTCAAGAACGCAGAACTCTGGGAGGCCTATGGTTCAACCGAGGCAGGTCTCGTGACGCTTCTCAGGCCGGAAGAACAATTCAAGAAGTTAGGTTCCATCGGGAGGGAGATCTGGGGGTCCGATCGAATAAAAATTATGGATGAAGAGGGTAAGGAGGTCCCGGACGGACAGGTAGGAGAACTGTATTCACGAACAGCCGGCATTTTCAGAGAATATTGGAAAGATCCCCAAAAGACGAAGTCGGTCTTCCAGGGGGAATGGTTCTCCGCGGGCGATATGGCCTATCGGGATCCGGATGGATATTATGTCCTGGTAGACCGGAAGGCAAATATGATCATCACAGGGGGTGAAAACGTCTTCCCTTCAGAGACTGAGAATTTGCTGGGATCTCATCCTGCCGTTAAATATGTCGCAGTGATTGGAGTGCCCCACGAGAAATGGGGAGAGTCGGTGAAGGCCGTCGTCACCCTCCATGGAGGAAAAACAGTAACCGAAAAGGAACTCGTCGAGCATTGCCGAGGGAAGATCGCTGGATACAAGATTCCCAAATCGGTCGATTTTATCAAGGATGAAGAGATGCCCATGACCCCCACCGGCAAAATCCTCCATCGGATCTTAAGGGAGAGATATGGAAAATGGAGTGATGTCAAGTAATCCTCAAGCCGTATGGATAATCCGTGAGGGCCCAAGCGAATCATCCCTGGGTCTTTTTCTTAAATTTTCTCTTGCAAAATGATAGGGCATAGGATATGTTATGTTATTACCAAGGGTTCAAGCCACCCTTGGTTTCATTTTGTTAAGGTGGAAGAATAGGAGCGCTTTTCGATGCTAAAGAGTTTAAGGTGGAAATTTATTCTCTATGCGGCGATCGCGGCTTTCGCCATTCTTCTTCTCTTGCCGACGCTGACTTCTCAGTTGCCCCCATGGTTTATGAAGATCATTCCCGCTGACAAAATCCACTTGGGTCTCGATCTCCAGGGGGGGATGCATCTCCTCTTGACGGTGGAGGGAGAGAAGGCGGTCGAGAGCTATGTGGAACAGATCAAGAATAATCTGCGGGATGAGCTCAAGGAACGAGGAATTCCAGTCGGAAAATTGGAGACGGAGAAGCCGGATCGCATCGTTCTGGAATTCTCCGGAGCCAAAGAAAAAGTCGATAGTCTTCTGAGCCAGCGGTTTACGATGTTGCGTGAACTCTCCCCTTCATCAGAAGGGGGGATATGGAAGGTCCGGTTGGTCCTCGACAGTAAGGAAACCGAATACGTAAAGAAGAGAGCCATTGATCAGGCCCTGGAGATCATCCGAAATCGAATCGACCAGTTCGGCGTTTCAGAACCCGAGATCACCCTTCAAGGGACGGATCAGATTTTGGTCCAACTTCCTGGGATCAAGGATCCCCAGAGGGCCATTGATCTGATTAAGAAGACAGCCTTCCTGGAATTCAAGCTGGTGGATGAAGAGGGAGACATTGACCAGGCATTAAAAGGGAATATCCCTCCCGGAGATATGATCCTGTACCAGAGGTCGGTGGACCCGCAGACAGGGGCCGTGAAAAGGAATCCTTTTTTGCTGAAAGAGAAAACCTTGATGACCGGCGAGTTTATAAAGGATGCTCGCGTCTCCCTCGAATCAGGGTTTGGTGAGACGCATGTATCGATGGAGTTTACGGACGTCGGGGCAAAGCTTTTTGAGCAAATCACCGGCGCGAACGTCAAGAAAAGGCTGGCCATCATCCTTGACAATAATGTCTACTCGGCCCCCGAAATCCGGGAGAGAATCGCCGGCGGAAGGGCCCAGATCACCGGCCGTTTTACTACGGAGGAGGCCAACGATCTGGCCGTCGTTCTCAGGTCGGGCGCACTGCCCGCCCCCGTTGAAATCCTTGAGCAGCGGACCGTGGGACCCTCGCTCGGGGAGGATTCCATCCGGAAAGGGATCGTCTCGATCATCATCAGCGCCGTCGTCGTCGTTCTGTTCATGGTCTTTTATTACAAGGCTTCAGGGATCGTTGCGGATGTGGCCCTCATCCTGAACATCGTTCTGACGTTAGCTACCCTGGCCATTTTCCGGGCCACCCTCACTCTCCCGGGCATCGCGGGTCTTGTCCTGTCGATCGGAATGGCTGTCGATGCCAACATTCTGGTCCATGAGCGAATCAAGGAAGAGTTAAGGTGGGGGAAGACAGTCCGGGCTGCAATCGATCAAGGCTATCATCGCGCCTTCGTCACAATCATCGACTCGAACCTCACCACTCTGATCGCCGGAGTGTTTCTCTACCAGTTTGGGACAGGCGCGGTGAAGGGTTTTGCCGTGACGCTCTGCATCGGAATTTTGGCAAACATCTTCACGGCGGTGTACGTTACAAGGCTGATATTCGACTACTTCTCCCTCCGGCCGGGAACGAAGCGACTCAGTATTTAATGCTCTCTCCTCCCCCCTTTCCAAGAGAGAGTGGAGGGGATTCGGGGTGTAAAGACTTTATGGAACTGATTCGACCGGGTACCCATATCGATTTTATCGGAAAGAAAAAATACACACTCTGGATTTCGGCCATCGCCCTCCTGATCTGTTTAGGCTCAGTCTTTTTGTTCGGAGGGTTGAAGTACGGGGTTGATTTTTCTGGAGGGATTCTGATCCAGATCAAGTTTTCAAAACCGGTGGATATCTCCGAAGTCCGAAATGCCATGGATGCGATGGGTTCGAAAGAAGCCATGGTCCAGGCCTTTGGAGGGGAGAATGAATATCTGATCCGGGTTGAAAAGACTTCCGAAGATCTGGAAGCCCTGTCGAAAAAGATCCAGGTTTCGCTCCAGGAGCAATTCAAAGATAAGTCTGTGGAGATTCGGAGAGTAGAGGTGGTCGGACCCAAGGTTGGGAAGGATTTGAAGGAAAAGGCCTTGTGGGCCGTGGGGCTTTCTTTCATAGCCATATTGATCTATGTGGGATGGAGATTCAAACAGGTTTCATACGGCTTGGGCGGAATCGTCGCATTGGTTCATGATGTCATCATCACCTACGGTGTCATCTCCATCGCCGGAATCGAATATTCGTTGAATGTGCTGGCCGTGATTCTGACCATTATTGGATTTTCGATCAACGACACCATTGTCATTTTTGACCGGGTCAGAGAGGATATCAAGAAACTTAGGAAAGAAGATCTTGAAACGATTTTTAATACCGCTATCAATGAGACCCTTGGGAGGACCGTCCTGACTTCAGGAACGGTGATGATGGTCGTTCTGATCTTGTTCTTCTTCGGCGGGGCGGTCATCCATGATTTTGCTTTCACCCTCATTATTGGATTAATATCTGGAACCTATTCGACCGTTTATATCGCCAGCCCCGTCGTCCTTTTTTGGGAGAAGTATATCTCAAAAGGAAGGGGAAGGAGCCGATAGGCGGGCTGTTTACCTTGCCATCCCAGCGGAAGGCAGGAGCCATTCCTCCTATTGACACCGATGCGATAATTGTCTTAAATTGAGTATTTTGAAGGTGACGGAATGAAAACTTATCAAGCCAAGAAAGAAGAGATAGACCATAAATGGTATCTGGTCAATGCCGAGGGTAAGGTCTTAGGGAGACTGTCTACCGAGTTGGCAAAGATATTGAGAGGGAAGAATAAGCCCATCTATACCCCCCATGTGGACACTGGGGATTTTGTGGTCGTGGTCAATGCAGGGAAAGTGACTTTAACCGGAAAGAAGCTGAAAGACAAGATCTATTATCACCATACGGGTTACCCCGGTGGGATTAAAGAGATGAGCGCTGAAAAGCTATTGGCCAAAAAGCCCACGGAGATGATCAGGATGGCTGTCAGGGGGATGCTTCCTAAAAACAGTCTGGGCCGTCAGATGCTTCGAAAACTGAAGATCTACGCAGGCCCGAATCATCCACACGAGGCACAGCAGCCCGTTTCCCTTGAATTATAATTGACATATAAGGAGAAGAAAGTGACAGAACCCATTTATGCCACAGGTAAGAGGAAGACCTCCATCGCAAGGGTTTGGCTTGAACCCGGAGAGGGAAAGTTTGTCGTCAACGAGAAGGCGGTGAAAGAATACTTTGGAAGAGAGACCTGTGAAATGGTCAGTGTTCAATCCTTGGAGCTCACCGGGACTCGAAACCAATTCGATATAACGGTGAATGTACGGGGAGGAGGCATCTGCGGGCAATCCGCTGCCATCCGTCATGGGATTTCAAAAGCCCTGCTCCAATACAACGCCGATTTTAAGGATGTCCTGAAAAAGGCGGGATTTCTCACACGTGATTCGAGGGTCAAAGAGCGCAAGAAGTATGGGAGGAGAGGAGCCAGACGAAGACCGCAGTTCTCTAAGAGGTAATCCCATGACTCTATAGAGATGGTTTAAAAAGGGAGGTCATGGCGCCTCCCTTTTTTTATGGAAAATCATGGCGCGCCCTCATTAACTGAGGGCGAATGGGAGGCAGAACTGTCGTCCCCATTTACTGGGGACGAGGCAGAAGAGGAAATCGATGAAAACACGAGTGGGTATCATCGGAGCAACGGGATATACAGGGGTGGAACTCCTCCGCCTTCTCCTTCGTCACCCAGAAGTGGAAGTCACCGCGCTCACCTCTCAGAAATATGCTGGAATTCCGATTGACCAGGTCTTTCCATCTTTGATGAAGCATCTCCAGTTGAAGTGCGAAGAACTGAACGTCGATCAAATTTCAAAAAAGGCGGATTTTATTTTCACAGCAGTCCCTCATAAGACCGCCATGGAAGTCGTTCCCTTATTCCACCGGCAGGGGAAAAGAATCGTTGATCTGAGCGCAGACTTTCGATTTAGAAATGCTGCCATCTATGAAAATTGGTATCAAAAGCATACGAGTGCAGACTTACTCCCGGAATCCGTTTATGGTTTGCCGGAGCTCCATCGAGAGAAGATTCGAAATGCAAAGATCGTTGGAAACCCGGGGTGCTATCCAACGGGAGCTTTGATCGGACTCATCCCTCTGGTGAAGAAGGGAATGATCTCACTGGAGAATATCGTGATCGATTCCAAATCCGGTGTCAGCGGCGCGGGCCGGGATGTGGTTCTGGAGTCCCTCTTCTGCGAGGTGAATGAAGGGGTGAAGGCTTACAAGATCTTCGCCCACCGGCACACTCCGGAGATCGATCAGGAACTGAGCCAGCTGGTTCAGAAAGAGATCAAAGTCACCTTCGTTCCCCATCTCATCCCGATGGACCGGGGAATCTTATCTACGCTCTATGTTAACCTTATAAGAAAGATGAAGACGGAAGAGCTGCTCAATGTATTTCAAGATGGTTACCGAGAGGAGCCTTTCATTCGAGTTCATCCAAAAGGGAAGCTCCCGAACACAAAGGATGTGAGAGGTTCCAATTTCTGCGATCTGGGTGTGACGGTGAACGAGTCAGAGGACCGGGCCGTGATCGTCACAGCGATTGACAATGTGGTCAAGGGGGCCTCGGGCGAAGCCGTTCAAAATATGAATATCATGCTGGGATATCCCGAGACGATGGGCCTCGATGGTTTGCCGCTCTTTCCTTAGACCCGAAACAGCATAGAGCAGAGGGCGTAGCGTTAAAAACAAGACATAGCTGAAAGCTCAAAGCACGAAATTTCTTTCTTCAACCTTAACTCTTCATTCTTGGCCCCTATTTCTCCGAACTCCTGTACGGAACGGTTTCAAACCGTTCCCTACTCCGGACGATTCTTCGGAATTCCATTTTACAACCCCACCCAATTCTGTTAGATTATTTTTGAAATGACGACAAAACCCTTGACCCCCATGATCAAACAGTATCTTCAGATTAAGAGTCAATATCCGGATTCCATCCTTTTCTTTCGGATGGGAGACTTCTACGAGATGTTCTTCGAGGATGCCCGCGTGGGTTCCCGAGAACTGGATATTGCATTAACCTCTAGGGATAAAGGCCAAAAGGATAGCGTCCCTCTATGCGGGGTTCCTCATTTTGCGGCTGAAACCTACATCTCCAAACTATTACAGAAGGGCTATAAGGTTGCCCTTTGCGACCAGGTGGAAGACCCAAAATTTGCAAAGGGAATCGTCAAGAGAGAAGTGGTCAGAGTTTTTACTCCAGGCCTGGTGACAGACTCGATTCAATTAGGAACCGGAGAGAATAATTACCTGATGGGCTTCTATGCAGAAGGAGAGGTTTTCGGACTGGCCTTCTTGGACATTTCGACGGGAGAATTAAAAGCCTGTCAAATCTCAGGGCTGGAACCCTTTCTGAGCGAAGCCCTTCGAAACGAACCCAAAGAAATTTTATCCCTCAAAAGATTTCAGGGGCATCCCTGCTTTGAAGGATTTAAAAAGAATTTTGAGAATGGTTTGGTGACCTATTTAGACGACCCGGAACTCGACGCCCTCTCTCCTTTCACCCAGAAAGAACGGGATTCGGTCCTCCAGAAAGCGCCGATAGCGGCCCAGGCCGTCGCCATGGTTCTTCACTACGCAGAGGAGAACCAGAAAAAAACCCTCTCCCATATCCGGCCCCTCTCTTTTTATCACGTACAGGATTTTATGGTCATCGACGAGGTGACGAAGAGGAATTTAGAACTGACTCAATCCCTTTTTGACCAGGGCAAGAGGGGATCTCTCTTCTGGCTTTTAGATGAAACCATCACCCTGATGGGAAGCCGGACATTGAAGCAGTGGTTAAACTATCCACTGATCGATATCCAGGGGATCGGAAGCCGTCTGGAAGGGGTCTCCGAATTGAAAGAGAAAAAGATCGAAAGGAAACGACTGCGGGAATCATTAGAAGGAATCCAGGACATCGAAAGATTGACCTCACGGATCTTCCTTGGACACGCCAATGCTCGAGATCTCATCGGTCTAAAAAAATCACTCCGAAGCTTACCCGTTCTCAAAGCGAATCTTCAGCCCTTGGATGCCTCGATCATCAAGGAGTTCGCGTCTGAAATCGAGGATTTTGATGATCTTTATCAACTTCTGGAATCCTCTATCGTGGATACCCCACCCCTGACGATTAAAGAGGGAGGGATCATCAAACCGAAGCATGACAAGGAATTGGATGCCTTGAGAGAGATTGGTCGGGAGGGGAAGGGATGGATCCTTCAGTTGGAAGCAGCGGAAAGGAAGAAGACCGGGATTTCCTCTTTGAAGGTTCGGTACAATCAGGTCTTTGGGTATTATATCGAAGTGACAAAAAGCAATCTTCATCTCGTTCCGGACCGTTATAGCAGAAAACAAACGTTGGTGAATGCTGAGCGGTTTATTACCCCGGAGCTCAAGGAATTTGAAACCAAGGTGTTAGGAGCTGAAGAAGCGATCTGTCAACTGGAATATCGGCTCTTCGAAGAGATTCGAAAGAGAGTCTCAGATGAAACGCCGAGGCTCCAAAAAACGGCTTCAGCCATAGCGGTCATCGATATCCTGGGCTCCATGGCAGAGGTTGCTGATCGGTATAATTACGTTCA
>CAYGWV010000048.1:0-42655 GCA_964353925.1 uncultured Syntrophaceae bacterium
CACGCTCAGGACGAACGGCTAAGTAATTGATATTTAATGTCCCGTGGTCCGTTCGTGGTGAGCCTGTCGAACCAAGAACGGACTTACGACACAGTCTCCAGGGGAGGGGAGATTTTTTATCATTTTTTGGCTACGAGGGAACTGATGATGGATATTTATGTTCTGGTCAAACAGGTTCCTGATCCGGAGGCGATCATAAAAGTTAAATCGGATTCTGAATTGGAGATCGAGAATAAATATTTTACCAACTTCTTCGATGAAATTGCTATCGAAGCCGGTCTGAAATTGAAAGAAAAGTTTGGCGGCAAGGTCACGGTGTTGACCGTAGACAATAAGAAGGCTGACGCCCTGAGAAGAGGGATCGCCATGGGCGCGGATGATGCGATTCAGATCACGGACCCCGCCCTGGAGGGCTCGGATCAGCTTGCTATTGCCAAAGCCTTGGCGGCTTATCTCAAAGATAAACCCTTTGACCTGATATTCGCGGGGAGGCAGGCCATGGACGATGATGCGGGGATCGTCGGGCCTGCTGTCGCTGAGTTATTAGGGATTCCACATGTCAATACGATCATTGGTCTCGAGATGGAGGACCCGAAGAAAGAGGCAAAGGTGATCCGGGAAGTAGAAGGGGGAAAAGAAATCCTTTCCTGCTCCCTCCCCGCCCTTTTCACCTGCCAGAAAGGCTTGAACCATCCCCGCATCCCCCAGGTCATGAACGTGATGAAGGCCATGAAGGCACAGATTAAGAAGTTAGATCTCGCAACGCTTGGGCTGAGTGCAGCCGATGCGGGCGGCCCAGCGGCGAAAATAAAAGTCCGGAAGTATTTGCCGCCTCCCAAGAGGCCGCCGGTAAGAATGATCAAAGAAGATTTTCCGGAGAATCTGAAGATACTGGTTAAGCTTCTCAAGGAAGAAGCCAAAGTGATATAAATGCGGATTACAGATTGCGGAATGCGGATTTTGGATTGCGGATTGAAATTCTAATTCTAAAAAATTAGCCTTTTAAATTTTCCCAATTCGGGACAAGATTTATTTGCGCTTTAATTCCGCAATCCGCATTCCCCAATCCGCAATAAAAAGGGGGTGCAAGTCATGCCTAATGAGATATGGGTCTTTGCAGAGCAACAAGAGGGGAAGGTCAGAAAAGTGACCTTCGAGCTCCTCACCGCGGGAGCGGAGTTTTCAAAAAAGACAAACCAGGCGGTCGGAGCGATCCTTTTGGGAAGCGGTCTTCAAGAAACGGCAAAGAGCCTGACTTCTTTTGCTGATAAAATCTACCTGGTGGATGACCCCTCCCTCGCTTCATACACTTCCGAGGCCTATTTAATCAATATGGCTCCCTTAATTAAGGAGCATCAACCTTCTGTTCTTTTGGGAGGAGCCACCTCGACGGGAAAGGATCTTTTTCCAAGGCTGGCCATGCATCTCCAAACAGGTTATGCCCCTGACTGCACGGGTCTTGCCGTTGAAGACAATGGAAAGCTTATCGCCAAACGCCCCATTTATGGAGGAAAGGTCTTTGCAGAGATGGTCTTTTCGGAAGCCAGGCCCCAGATGGCTACGGTAAGGAATAATACTTTTATCGCTAATCAAAATCTCAATAAGTCAGCCCAGGTCATTCCGATTTCGTCTAAAACGGATTCCTCCTCATTGAAAATGAAAGTCCTCGGACTGGAGAAGGCAGCTGGAATGAAGCTGGATATCACGGAGGCTGAAATCGTGGTGGCAGCTGGAAGGGGGATCAAAGCACCTGAAAATTTTAAGATGCTCGAAGATCTGGCTGATGTGCTCAATGCCTCTGTAGGGACCACTCGAGCCACGGTTGATGAAGGCTGGAGGGACCAGAAGGATCAGATCGGCAAGAGCGGGAAGAATATCTCCACTAAACTCTACATGGCCTTTGGAATTTCAGGGGCCATCCACCATATCCTGGGGATCGGGACATGCAAAACAGTGGTGGCTGTGGATACGGATCCAAATGCCCTCATTTTCAACTATGCAGATTATGGGATCGTTGGAGATCTTTTCCAGATCGTTCCAGCGCTGACTGAAGAGTTGAAAAGGACTTTGTCAGACGCATAGCACAGAGTGCATGGGATATGGAATCACCAAATTTCAAGCACCAAATTTCAAATAAATCCCAATCACCCAAATTTAAAACAAAACATTCCTGGTTATTTGAAATTGGAATTTGGAATTTGCGATTTGGGATTTTAGCGACTGCGGATTTTGCGAAAGGGAAACGATGGATAAAGTGGATGTGATTATTGTGGGCGGGGGATTGGCAGGTCTTTCCTGCGCCTACGAACTGGCCGATTCAGGGATGACCGTCATCGTCCTGGAGCGGGGAGATTTCTCTGGAAGTAAGAATGTGACAGGAGGAAGGATTTATGTCGGTCTGATCCGCAATTACCTTCCAGATCTCTGGAAAGAGGCGCCTTTAGAAAGGCACGTGACCAAGGAGTTCATTACCTTATTGGGCGAAATGAATTCGACCACCTTTGAATTTTATAGCGACCGGTTTAATCGGCAGCCCTACCCCAGTTACACCATCCTCAGAGCCAAGTTCGATCGATGGCTCGCTGACCTCGTCTCAGAAAAAGGGGTGTTCGTCATCCCTCAAAAGAATGTCAAGGATCTCATCAAAGACGGAGAGAAAATCATGGGTGTCAAGACTGAGGATGAGGAGATCGGTTCAGACTGTGTCGTGGCGTCGGATGGAATCCTCTCTTTCTTGGCTGAGAAGGCAGGACTCCGAAAACCTTTTCAACCCCAACATTTTGCCGTGGGGTTTAAAGAGGTGATCGCCCTTGATTCGAAAGCCATTGAGGATCGATTCCGACTGGGAGAAAACGAGGGCGCAGCCCAGCTTTTTGTCGGCTCCCTTACCCGGGGAATGATGGGAGGAGGTTTTCTCTATACCAATCGGGATAGCCTCTCTCTTGGAATCGTTGTGGGAATTGAATCGCTCAATCAGAGAGAACCCCGTGAGGAAATTTATAAATTCTTAGACGCATTTAAAGAAAGGCCCGAGATCAAAAATTTGATCAGGGGTGGAGAGGTCGTTGAATATTCCGCTCACCTCATTTCGGAAGGGGGTCTCCACATCAAACCGAAGATCTACGGAGAGGGAATTTTGGTTACAGGGGATGCGGCAGGCCTGGGCCTCAACATGCTGGTCACCGTAAGAGGCATGGAATATGCCATGGTTTCAGGTGTCCTGGCTGGAAGGGCGATCAAGAGGGCAAAAGAGAAGAATGATTTTTCTGCTTCCTCCCTGGCCTATTATGAGAAGCTTCTCAATGAAAGTTTTATCATTAAAGAAATGAATCATTTTAAGAACACCCTTTCGATCCTGGAGAACAAGAGGCTTTTTTCCAAATATCCACAGGCCATCTCAAATCTCTTCGAGAAGGTGATGAGGGTGGACGAGCACCCCAAGGAAGGGCTTTACAAAACCATCTCCAAAGTGGTGAAGAAAGAATTTTTTAACCTGGAAACCCTGAAGGATTTACTCCAACTCAGGAAGATATAGCCTTTTCGTCGAAGTGCTGCTGTCATCATTCCTGCGAAGGCAGAGCTTGCCCCCGCACTTGATGCGGGGAATCCATGCTGCCTGAGTTCTAGCTCCCTGTATTCACAGGGACAAACCTGGATTCCCGTTTTCACGCTTGCGTGCCCTGCCTTCGCCCCGCAAAGCGGGGCTTCGGGCAGGCAGGCGAAGCGCTTCAGCGCGCAGGCACGGGAATGACGGAACCGAAAGAGTTACCAAGTTGAACGGAGGTCTGAAAAATGAAGATCACCGAAAAGCTGGCCCTCGATGCCTTTAAAAACGATAAAGAAACCCACATCACCCTTGATCAAAAAATCTGTCACCCCTGTAAAGAACGATTCTGCATTTATGCCTGCCCGGCAAACCTTTACGCCCTCACTGAAAAAGAAGAGATAACCGTCGAATTTGCCGGGTGCCTGGAATGCGGCACCTGCATGATTGCCTGCGTCTATGGTTCCGTAAAATGGAAATATCCCAAAAGCGGATTTGGTGTCCAGTATCGGTTTGGATGACGGAAATCAAATCAACCTTCGACAACGCTCTGGCGCTGATTCGTTACCCGCCTGACGCGAACTCCTCAGCCCAATTTCTTCCATGTTCCCAGACTTTCTTGAGATGTTAAAATTTGATGGTCACCCCCTTCTTCTTTCAGAACGACCCAATCACCGCCCAAAACCACTCTTGCTACTTCATAGATTTTCCCAGTATCGGGCTTAATAAACCTGTCGCCCTCCTTAGCCCTTTCCACAGTTCCCCGCCCCCGGTTTAAAGTCCAAGTCGATCACCTCATCTTCGATGGAGAGTGTATTAAATTAGGAACGGAGTGTCAATTAAAGAATTGGAAGGATGTCTTGGGGGTTCCTCGATCGAGTAAACCTCTCTTGAAGACTCCAAGCGTTGACACTCTTAATCAAACGGTGTAAATTTCTTGTTAATACAAACGATTCCCTCATAAGGAAAAACGTTTTTTTGGAGAGAGCTCCGTCTTTTGGGAAGAGGATTCTTGAGTATCGGTAGATAGCCGCGGAGGACAGGGCTCTGTAGCGTTATACAGGGAAATAGCGCAGAGTAAAAAATGAATATACAAAAAGGTTTTCTTAAATTCACATTGGTATTATCTATTCTTGTTGGAGCCATCATCCCCGTTTGCCATGAGCGGTTTTTTGATAAGAGTGACATCGATGTAACCCTTCCTGAGAATTGGAGACGAATATCTACACGAGAGAAATTGGATAGCCTTGGCGGACTTTTGTCAAAAGACGCTCCTTTCTCCCTGCTATCTGAAATCAAACAATTCAAGATCAGAAGGGAGTTAAAGAAAATGATTGTTGACAAAGAAGACGAAGTATTGAGGGATGGGTTTAACTACAGTTTTGGTTTTCATTTTTATCTTGGATGGGAGGAATTAAGTCTCTTGGGCTTGGCAGGATTTGCATCCGTCTGGATACTCTATGTCGCTGTAAGAGTGATCATTCTCTTGATTCCGTCCGCGCCGATGATACATTTCGCCTCACTTCCCTTGAGCGGGCGAATAGAATCTCTCAATTTCCATATGGGGTGTCAACCGGCCTCTCTTCCCGGTGTTAAGATAACTCTCTTTGGTTTCCTCGTTCTTGAAGAAGGACCCAAAAGGCCGGGAAAGCCAGGAGCGGTCTGGATAGATTAAACAGAGCAAAGATGTGTAACTTATCGCCTGGAGCGACCAGACAGGCGGGCGGGAGATAGAAATGAGTGATTTGCCGGAGCATGTTTTATGGAACGACGGAATTGGTCGAAGTCAGTAACGAATTTTCCAAGCGGAGATTCCTCGTCTTGAGGATTTCATTTTCTTTCAGAACCCAGTTCCGATTACCCATTCCTGTCCTAAGAAATTCTTAAGTGAATTCCGCTCATCCATTGACTGGTGGAATCGAATTTCTTTGACTGAAAGGAATTTACTGGTTGATGTGATTCAAGGGAAAGTTTTTCACATTTTTAGATAAGGGATTGAGGACTTTTGTGAAAATTCTTTCCACTTTTGGTTTTCATTAAAATAGGTGGAATTATAGAAAAGGTATGAATTATCATGGTCTTACAGCCATTGACAAAAATTGGCACTAAAGTTGCTATATTTAGCTTATTGCTTTTATTCTATCCTATGAGGAAGGACTCCAGATATGGTAGCCTATGAATTTTACTGGCGCGATGAAATAGGGAAAGAGCACCTTGTTGGGATACTCCCAGAGAGAAGGAAAAACTCACTGAGAATAACCAAGGAGTCTATCCTGAATTGGGTATGGATGGTGATTGGCGATAATTTAGAAAGTAACAATGTCTATTTCGTTCAAGTAGAATTGTAGATGAAATTTTCAGGCAGAAATGATTTGAATCGCGAAGCGCCCCAAAACTGAATCAATGTTCGATTGTCAAAAGCGGAAGCAGGGTCAGAGATGACCCTGCTTTTTTTATTCCTTTGGGACGAGCAAGACATTCTGTCTCAAGTTCAATATAAATTGGGCATGAGGCGAAAGATCATCCATGGCTCATCAGGAATCACGGGAAGGGTACCTGTGAAGTTTGTAAGAAAGGGGGATCTATTGAAGCTTGTCTAAATGCGTCTTCCCGAGCACTCCCTCTCTCCAGGCTCTTGTGCGAAGGATTCTGTGATAGGCAACATTCTTCTTCGCATATTCCAAGGGTTCCCCGGCATCCCCTCAATTCTTACCGTTCATTAACACTTTCCTGCCCTTGTTTTTCCTTGCTTCATCCGATATTTCTTGTTAAAATCCCACTACAAATCCGCAGATCGGGGCTTCGAATCACCCCTGCCGTGTCATGGACTCTACACGGTGCATCACCGTGCCGAAGCTTACAGGGTCTATGACGCCAATCGGCGCGCCATTCATTTATAGTGAGTATCGTAAATCAAAGAGGATGGGTAAGGAAATTGATGAGACCTATATGAAGATGGCTCTGGAAGAGGCAGAGAAGGCTGGCGAACGAGGGGAAGTTCCAGTGGGAGCCATTTTATTAAGAGGAGATCAGGTGCTGGCAAAAGATCACAATCGCTGCATCGAGCTCAGCGACCCCACTGCCCATGCAGAAATTCTTGTCCTTCGAAAAGGAGGGGAGATTTTGAGAAACTACCGATTGAATGGAACAGTGATGTATGTGACAGCAGAGCCTTGCCCGATGTGTGTTTCCGCAATGATTCACGGCAGGATATCGAGATTGGTCTTTGGATCACTTGAGCCGAAATTTGGGGCAGTGGAATCAAAATTTAGATTGTTGAACGATAAGGGCCTGAATCACAAAGTGAAGGTTGATCGAGGTATTCTCGAAAAAGAATGTGGCGAAATCTTGAAGGCTTTTTTCAGAGAAAGAAGAGAGTAAAACTAAGGTTTAGGTTAAGGTTGAGGCTGAGGATAAAGAAAAAATTAGGTTAAGGATAAGGTTAAGGAGAAAAGGAAAAAGGTTTGAGCTATAAGGTTGAATGTCTAAAGTATTTTGCTGAAAGCAAAATCCAGGAGAGATTGCCGAGTGGTTGAAGGCGCCATCCTACGCTGAAGCTACGGATGGGAAGCCAGCCTATTTAGCCGAGGAAGCTTTGATAAAAGCGTAGTCGGCCGCTGAAGCTACGGATGGCAAGCCGGATTATAGTAGAATCCTTTAGCCAACGAAGCTGAAAGCGAAGTTGGTCACCCTCTGGCACGAACCATTTAAGGTTCGTGCCAGTTTTGAGTTATGAAGGATGGATGATCGAATAAATCGTCTTAATTTGTTTGAGATAGTTGGAGAGGTTGCCGAGTTGGCTTAAGGCGCCGCTCTCGAAAAGCGGTTCTCCCGAAAGGAGACGTGGGTTCGAATCCCACCCTCTCCGCCATCCTATGCCAAGGCTCTGTCTGGCAGGCCAGTTAAAGAAATATTTAATGGGATGAGAACCTTCCCCGACGGGAGGAGGGGAATTGGTTCGGCGACCGTAGGAAGGCGGAAGGAGCGAAGCGACTGAGCACATCCCACCCTCTCCGCCATCCTATGCCAAGGCTCTGTCTGGCAGGCCAGTTAAAGAAATATTTAATGGGATGAGAACCTTCCCCGACGTGAGGAGGGGAATTGGTTCGGCGACCGTAGGAAGGCGGAAGGAGCGAAGCGGATGAGCACATCCCACCCTCTCCGCCAGAAAGTTTGCAGAGCAAATTTTACTTAAGGCTTATAACTTTTAACCTTGAACCACTAAGCCAAAGGTTAAAAGTCTATCGTTTGAAGTATCTCGCCTTTCGCGAGATCTGTGAGAACCCATAACTTGTAACTTGAGGTATAAAAAGTTAAAAATTAGAGATATACTCATTGATTGTATTTCACGTATGGCCAGACCACGGAGAGATGCCCGAGAGGCCGAAGGGGCACGATTGGAAATCGTGTATTCCGCTAATAACGGGATCGAGGGTTCGAATCCCTCTCTCTCCGCCAGACTACGCCAAGGCTTCGTCTGGCAGGCCAGAAAATTTGCAGAGCAAATTTTACTTTTAGCTTTTCACCTATGACTTTTGACCTTTTAGAGTTGCATGTTATAAGTTCTAAGTCGAAAGTATCTTCCGAAAGAAGATCTTGTTGATAGTCGGGTCCTGCGCAACAAAAGATTACAAACCCCGTCAGGTCCGGAAGGAAGCAGCGGTAGTAATCCCCTTTGTGTGCCGCAGGGGAGCCTGGCTATCAACAAGTTATATACGGAAAGAGAGCTGACGGGCGTCGGCTGACAGTTGACCGCTTGTAGCCTATATTTCATAATTTGAATTCAATGGCAAAAGAAGACACATCCTATTTAGTGCTGGCAAGAAAGTGGAGACCCCAGCTTTTTGAAGAGGTCATTGGGCAGCGGCACATCACCCAAACGTTACAAAACGCCATTTCACAAAAACGGGTGGCTCACGCCTTTTTGTTTACCGGAGCAAGAGGGGTGGGCAAGACCTCTTCGGCGCGCATTTTGGCAAAAGCTCTAACCTGCGAAAAGGGCCTCCGGATTAATCCCTGCAATCAATGTACAAACTGTCAAGAGGTTACCCGCGGAACTTCGATGGATGTGATTGAGATTGATGGAGCCTCCAACCGTGGGATCGATGAGATTCGGGAGTTAAGGGAAAATGTCCGTTATACTCCCGCCAAGAGTCGGTATAAGATTTACATCATCGATGAAGTCCACATGCTAACCAAAGAGGCTTTCAATGCCTTGTTGAAGACACTGGAAGAGCCTCCTCCTCACATCATCTTTATCTTCGCCACCACCGAACCCCATAAAATTCCGGCCACGATCCTTTCGCGATGCCAGCGGTACGATTTCAAGAGAATTCCGTTTAAGGAAGTCATCGGGAGCCTGAAACGGATCGTGGAAGAAGAAGAGATCCAAATCAGTCAGAGAGGACTTCTTTCGATTGCTCAAGAATCAGAGGGGAGCCTGAGGGATGCTCAAAGTCTCCTCGATCAGGCGATCGCTTATGCCGGGAAAAATATTCGTGATGAAGATATTGCCGAAGTCCTTGGTCTCATCGATCGTAAAATGCTCAGCGATACCATCGAAGCGATTGCCGACAGGGATGTTGAACGTTGCATGGAGGTCATCGAACACGTCTATCACTTTGGATACGATCTCCAGCATTTCTGTCGAGAGCTTCTTCAATATCTTCGCAATTTAATCCTCATCAAAGTCAGCCAACATCCAGAAGGGTTAATGGAATTGCCGGAAGAGGAATTAATGCTACTTAAAAAACAGGCAGAGAAATTCAAATTCGATCAATTGAATCACCTCTTCACTCTTCTTTTGAAAGGAGAACAAGAAACAGCGCAGTCCACTTTTCCTCGGACCATGCTGGAGGTGACATTGATTCGAATGGCCACTTTACGCCCCCTCCTTCCCATCGATGAGATGATGAAGAAGTTGGAGGTTATCGAAAGTAAGGGGCTGACCGAAGGAGAGAAGGAGAGAAAAATATCTTCTGCTTCAGGAAGAGTGATCCATTCAGAGGAACCGGGAAGAGATAAAGAAAAGGGAGAAGGATCACCCAAGAAGCAGGAGCAACCCGGCGAGGAGAAGGTTTTTGAGAAAAAAAAGAATTTAGAAGATTTAAAAAAGGAAGAGGAGTCTCGCGGCGTCCTTCCGCAACATTGGGAGGAGGCATGGAAAGGCCTGGTCGAGTTTGCGCGGGCAAGGAATCCTATCTTGGGGGCATTCTTAGCCTTGGGGAATCTTGTTCATCTCAGTGACGAAAAAATTGAGATTGGGTTTGAAAAAGATTCGTTTCACTACGATAGAATGCTGGAAAAGGAGAATCGGAGCCAATTGGAATCCATCTGCCTTGAATATTTTCAAAAGAAGGCAAAGGTGGTGATCTCACCGTTGAACCAGGAAATAGGATCAAAAGGACGGGGGATGCTCAGCGAAGGAAAGACAACCCCCAATGAAGGTGATAGACGGTTGGGTAATCGAGTAGAAGAGAACCCTCTTATTCAAGAGGCGCTCCGTCTTTTTGACGGAAAGATTGTAGAAGGGTAACCCCCGTTAGAAATTCCGGCAGGGCATACCACCCTACGGGAATTATTCTAAAATGGTATCCCGCTATGGCGGGACATAATTTCTAACGGGGTAAAGGAGAAGCGTATGACAAAAGGCTTTGGAAACATATTGAAACAGGCTCAGCAGATGCACGCTAAAATCGCCCAGCTCCAGGAGGAGATGGCAGGGAAAACGGTGGAAGCGAGTTCCGGAGGGGGCATGGTGAACATCGTGATGAATGGAAAGCAGGAAGTTCTGAACATCCGGATCGACCCAGAGGTGGTCAATCGAGAAGACGTTGAAATGTTGCAAGATCTGATTGGTGCCGCTGTGAATGAGGCCATCCGGAAATCCCAGGAAATGATGACCGAGGAGATGAAAAAGGTCACGGGAGGGTTGAACATTCCGGGTCTATTCTAGACCTTTGTAATTCTGGAATAATGGAATGATGGAATAATAGTAGAAAAACAAAAATATTTTTTCTTCACCCCTTTTTCCCAATGTTCCATTATTCCATTTTTCCTCCCCTTCTGTGACATTTGACATTGTTTTTGGGGAAGTAAATTATGGCTCTCTATGCCAAGCCCATTGATCACCTGATAGAAGCCCTGACAAGACTCCCGGGGATAGGGAAAAAGACGGCGTCCAGACTGGCCTTCCATATCTTGCGAAGCAGTCCATCCGAGGCTCAGGAGCTGGCGAGAGCGATTTTGGACGTAAAAGAAAAGATCCGGCTTTGCTCTATCTGCTTCAACCTGACAGATGAAAATCCGTGTCGAATTTGTCAAGATGAACGCCGAGCCGGCGAGACCCTTTGTGTGGTCGAGGGGCCGAATGACCTGATCGCCATCGAGAACACGGGCGTTTTTAACGGAAGATACCATGTGTTGCACGGTACGATTTCTCCTTTGGAAGGTGTTGGACCAGACCACCTGAAAATGAAGGAACTGCTGGAAAGACTTCAAAAGGAAAAGATCTCGGAAGTGATTCTGGCCAACAATCCCACGGTCGAAGGGGGAGCCACTGCCCTTTATCTTATTGATCTGATTAAACCTCTGGGCATAAAAGTAACAAGAATCGCCTACGGAATTCCTATGGGAAGTGAAATTGAATACTCAGACGGGATGACTTTATCGAAAGCCCTTGAGGGTCGCAGAGAGACTTAGGAAAAATTCATTGACAATTGAGGACAAAAGTTTTAACGTTAACGCACCAACTTTGATTCCATATAAAATGTAGTAGTTTCATGATGATAGGTAGGAGACAGAATCTCTTGATATAATTTATAAAATATATTATATTTTGTACGATTATTACCCAGGAGACCCAGATGATTGAGATTCGATTTCACGGAAGAGGTGGTCAAGGGGCTGTTACTTCGGCAGAACTTTTGGCCTTGGCAGCCATTGAAGAAGGCAAGTTTGCTCAAGCCTTTCCAAGCTTTGGTCCGGAGCGAAGAGGAGCACCGGTGCTGGCTTTCTGTCGAATTAGCAATGAACCCATCAAGATCAGAGCCAATATCTACGAACCAGACCTTGTGGTCGTCCTTGACGCTTCGCTTTTGAAAATCGTTAACGTGGCCGCCGGGTTGAAGCCGGATGGTATTCTGGTCACCACAAGTAATGATTTTCCCGAAAAGATAAAAGAGGATCTGAAGATAAGAAACCGACTCGGAGTGGTGGACGCGGTCAAGATTGCCAGGGAGGTTCTCGGTCTTCCCATTACGAATACGACCATGCTTGGGTCTTTGGTCAAGGCTTCGGGATTGGTCAAGAAGGAGTCTTTTATCTCTCCTTTCAAGGAGCGGTTTGGTCGAATTGCCGAAAAGAACATTTCTGCTTTCGAAAGGGCCTATCAGGAAACCATCCTCATCCAATAACTTTTTATAAAAAGAGGTAGCAAGGCATGACAAAACCTGAGTCAGAATGGACATGGAAGGAATTGCCAGTTGGAAATGTGATCTTGGAACCCGGGAATGCCAGCCAGTATCGGACAGGAGATTGGAAGACCCTCAAACCTGTTCTGAAAAAGGAGCTCTGCATCCATTGCGGATTGTGCTATATCTTCTGTCCCGACATGGCCTATAGCCTGAGTGAAGA
The DNA here is from genome assembly GCA_964353925.1 of uncultured Syntrophaceae bacterium. Taxonomy (GTDB): domain Bacteria; phylum Desulfobacterota; class BSN033; order BSN033; family UBA1163; genus CAVQFR01. Next base: position 12,179 of record CAYGWV010000048.1, read on the forward strand.
GGGTTATTTCATTGCGGACCTTTTCTATTGCAAGGGGTGCGGCATCTGTGCAAAAGAATGTCCCACCGGAGCCATCACCATGGTGCTGGAAGAGGAGGAGAAATAAATGGGGAAAAGGGTTGGAATGGAAGTTTCAATTGCCGCTGCTGAGGCGGTGAAGCAGGCTAATGTCGATGTGATCTCAGCCTATCCCATTACGCCTCAAACGCATATCGTTGAACACCTCTCGGAACTGGTGGCGAATGGAGAGATGGATGCAGAATTCTTTTGTGTGGAATCTGAGCACTCCGCATTGAGCGTCTGCGTGGGGGCGGCGGCGACCGGGGCGAGGACATTCACCTGCACGAGTTCTCAGGGGCTCGCCCTGATGAGTGAGATCACTTATATCGCCTCGGGCTTGAGGTTGCCGATGCTCATGATCCTTTCGAATCGAACGCTCTCGGCTCCCTTGAGTATCTGGAACGATCATAGCGACGCGATGTCCATTCGGGACTGTGGGTGGGTTCAATTCTTCGTGGAGAATGGCCAAGAGGTCTATGACCATGTGTTTGTGTCCTATCGTTTAGCAGAGGATAAAAAGGTCCTCTTCCCGGTCATCATTAACATGGACGGATTCATTCTCAGCCATGTGATCGAGCCCATTGAACTGATTCCCCAGGAGAAGATCGATCAGTTCCTTCCTCCTTATCAACCGCTTTACCAGCTGCACCCTGACCATCCGGTGACCATGGGTGCTTTTGCACTTCCCAGCATCTTTGCGGAGACGAAGAAAGCTCAAGAGGAGGCTCTCCGGTCATCGATCCCTAAGATCCTGGAAACCTGGAAGGCCTTCGGAGACATGACCGGGAGATATTATCATCCCGTCGAAAGCTATAAGACGGAGGATGCGGATACGTTGCTGGTCACCATGGGAAGTTGCAGCGAGACAGCCTCTGTGGCGGTGGACAAGATGCGAGAGGAGGGAAGATCTGTTGGGCTCGTTAAGATTCGACTCTGGCGACCTTTCCCCTTCGATGATTTTAAAAAGGCGACCCTCCATGCCAAAAAGTTGGTGGTGATCGACCGTGCCATCTCCGTCGGGGCGTGTGGACCTGTTGCCTCGGAGGTGAAAGCCGCCCTTTATGGGAAGGACGACAGACCCTCCATCTATAATTTCGTTGCAGGGATTTCAGGAAGGGATGTGACTCCTTCAGACTTCGTCAAGATGGTGGACAAGGCAGATATCGAGATTGAAGAAGGAAATAAAGAAGGCTATGAAATCTATGGGGTGAGAGGATGACTGAAAATTTAAATGTTTTCGCAGTTCGGACATTGACTCAAAAAGAATATTTTACACCCGGCCATCGGTCCTGCCAGGGATGCGCCGAGGCATTGGCAGTGAGATTGGTCGCCAAAGCGCTGGGGAGGAACGTGATCATTGCGAATGCAACAGGCTGTATGGAGATCGTTTCTTCTCCGTTGCCCTACACGGCTTGGAAGGTCCCTTGGATCCATGTGGCTTTTGAGAATACGGCGGCTGTTGCCTCTGGCATCGAATCTGCCTTAAAGGTGTTGATGAGAAAGGGGAGAATCCCCAACAAAAAGATTGTCACCCTTGCCATGGGCGGGGATGGGGGAACAGCAGACATCGGTTTCCAGGCACTCTCGGGTGCCCTGGAGCGGGGGCACAACTTTCTCTACGTTTGCACCGACAATGAGGCCTATATGAACACCGGTATCCAGCGGTCCTCCTCGACGCCTTTTGGCGCCTCCACGACCACCTCTCCCGTCGGGAAGATTCAAATGGGGCAGATCACATGGAAGAAAAATATGCCTGCCATTGTGGCGGCTCATAATATTCCTTATGTGGCCACCGCCTGCCCCAGTTATCCGATCGACTTGGTGCAGAAAGTGAAGAAGGCGGCTGATATAGAGGGTCCTGCCTATGTTCATATTCTTTCTGTTTGTCCCACCGGGTGGAGATCGGCACCGGAACTCTCGATCAAGCTGGGTCGGTTGGCCGTAGAGACAGGGGTTTTTCCTCTTTATGAGGTGGAGAGGGGGCAATATCGTCTGAATATCGATTTCCCGAAATTGAAGCCTATTAAGGAATATATCAAGCCTCAAGGAAGGTTCCGTCACCTCACGGATGGAATGATCGAGGAGATTGAAAAACGAGTTCACAAGGAATATGAGCAATTAAGAGCGAAGGCAGGAAGGGGAGCGTGAAATGGAAGTTTCAAAAATTGACAGTATCATTCGACAAAACGGAGGCAAGGAATCCGCTATCCTATCCATCCTTCAAGACGTTCAGGCCAAGGAGAAATACCTCCCCAAAGAAGCCCTTGAATATATAGGGGAGAAACTCCACATCCCATTGAATAAGATCTATCGGATAGCCACATTTTACCGGGCTTTCAGTCTCTCGCCGCGAGGCAAGCATGAGGTCTGTGTCTGTATGGGAACCGCTTGCCATGTCCGTGGGGCACAGCGAATCGTTGATCAAATCAAACTGGCATTGGACATCCGACCAGGAGAGACGACAAAGGATAAAAATTTTACCCTGGAAACGGTCAACTGCCTGGGCGTCTGCGCAGCCGGACCGGTGGTTGCAATCGACGGCCAGTACTTTGGAAAGTTGAGTCCGGCCAAGGTCGATGGGACCTTAAAAAAGTTTCGCTCTGATAAGAAAAAAGGAGGGGACGAATGAGAAGGTTTAGTTCTCCTCAAGAGTTGGAAAAATACAGGAGTGAGATCCTCAGCACGAGGGATCCTAACCAACCCTTGATCACGGTCTGTGGTGGAACAGGATGTCATGCCTCAGGATGTCATGCGGTGGTGGATGCCTTCAGGAAGGTCGTTCAAGAGAAGGCCAAAGGGAATGGGGTCGGCCTTCGAGTGACGGGGTGTCATGGCTTCTGTGAAAGAGGGCCGTTGGTTGTCATTCATCCGAAAAAGGTCATGTATCAACGGGTGAAACCCGAGGATGTCCCGACAATCTTTCAGGAGACCGTCCTCAACGGTAAAATCCTCGAAACCCTTCTTTATGAACATCCGACAACAGGAGAAAAGATTGTCACCGAGGAGGATGTGCCGTTCTACAAGAAACAGATGCGGATCATCTTTGGAAACAACGGAAGCATTGATCCGACCCGGATTGAAGATTATATCGCCGTCGGTGGCTATCGAGCCTTGCCAAAGGCTTTGTTTTCCATGACACCAGAGCAGATTATCAGCGAGGTGAAGAAGGCCAATTTGAGAGGCCGTGGAGGCGGAGGTTTTACCGCCGGCGTGAAATGGGAACAGTGTCGGAACGCACCTGAAGCCATTAAGTACGTGATCTGCAACGCAGATGAAGGAGATCCGGGTGCTTATATGGACCGGAGTCTCCTCGAGGGTAATCCGCACAGCGTTCTTGAAGGGATGATCATCGGGGCCTTTGCCATCGGATCTCACGAAGGCTATGTCTATGTCCGTAATGAATATCCTCTGGCCGTCGAGAACATCGGAATCGCCATCAAACAGACGGAAGAATTGGGGCTGCTCGGTAAAAATATTCTCGGATCGGGTTTTGACTTCGAAGTGAAGGTAAGCCGAGGAGGAGGTGCCTTTGTTTGTGGGGAATCAACCGCACTCATGGCATCCATCGAAGGAAATGTGGGAGAACCTCGGGCAAAGCATATTCACACCGTCATCAGCGGTCTCTGGGAACGTCCGACCAATCTCAACAATGTGGAGACCTGGGCCAATGTGCCGGTGATCATCAATCAGGGCGCCGATTGGTATGGAAAGATTGGGACAGAGATGAGCAAGGGGACCAAAATTTTTTCACTGGTCGGTAAGGTGAACAATACCGGTCTCGTAGAGGTTCCGATGGGGATCTCGTTAAGAGAGATCGTCTATGACATCGGAGGAGGAATTCCAGAGGGGAAGAAATTTAAGGCGGTTCAAACCGGAGGTCCCTCAGGGGGATGTATTCCTGAATCCCTCATCGATCTGCCCGTAGATTTTGATCGTTTGACAGAAGTGGGTTCGATGATGGGCTCCGGCGGAATGATTGTCATGGATGAATCCACTTGTATGGTGGACGTGGCCAAATATTTTATGAACTTCTTAAAGGACGAGTCGTGTGGAAAATGCACCTCCTGTCGGGAAGGGACGAAACGGATGCATGAGATTCTCACCGAGATCAGCGAAGGCCGGGGAAAACCCGAACACATCGCTCTTCTTGAAGACTTAGGATGGGTGACCGCTGAGGCATCACTCTGCGCCTTGGGGGGGACAGCACCCAATCCCGCCCTCTCAACGGTTAAATATTTTCGACAGGAATATGAGGAGCACATTCTTAACAAGCGATGTCCTGCAAAGGTCTGCCGCGCCCTCCTCCAGTATCGAATCATCTCCGATGTGTGTACCTCCTGTGGAAGATGCGCGAGGGCCTGCCCAGTCGAGGCGATCACTGGCCAGCAAAGAACGAAGAAAGAGAAAGGGAAGCCTTTCAAAATCGATCAAAAAAAATGCACCAAATGTGGGATGTGTTTCGAGAGCTGTAAATTTGAAGCAGTCGAAGTTGAGTAAAATATGAAGTAAATAAGTTAATAAGTTATTAGAGGACATAGCAAGTCAACAATCCAATACTCATTCACTCATTAACTTATTACCTCAACAACCTGTATTGATTGGGAGGAGAGTTATGACGATTCCCTTTACCATTGATGGGCAACCCGTTGAAGGAAAAGAGGGCGGAAATGTTTTGGAAGTGGCGTTGGATGCGGGATTTGATGTTCCACATCTTTGTTACAATGAATCGGTGAAGTCTTATGGTGCCTGCCGTCTCTGTCTGGTGGAGGTGAAGAGGAGAGGAAGGACAAGCATGACAACTTCCTGCACCTATCCTGTTTTGGAAGGGATTGAGGTGTTCACACAAACGGAGAAAGTATTGCGCGCCCGCCGAATGATCATCGAACTGATCTTGGCCATGTGTCCGGGAGACAAATTGATTCAAGACATGGCCGGAAAGATGGGCGTCCATGAGGTCCGGTTCAAACAGGGAGATAAAGACTGCATTCTCTGCGGTCTCTGCGCCAGGATCTGCCAGGAAGTCGTGGGAGCCAATGCGATTGAATTTGCCTTCCGGGGAGATCGCAGAGAGATGATTCCTCCTTTTCAAGGAGAGGCGATGAGCTGTATCGCTTGCGGTGCCTGTGTGATCGCCTGTCCTGTAGATGTCATTCGGATGAAGGAAGAAAAGGATGAGCGGACGATCATCCGGTGGAAACGAACGTTGAAAATGAAGCAATGTAAGATCTGTGGAAATTATTTCGCCCCCTGGTTTCAGCTGGAAAAGTTCAAAGAGCAGGCCAAACTGCAAAAAGATTTTTTTGATGTCTGTTATACGTGTCGGACTTGAAATCTCTGCTCAATTCGAGTATATTAAACAAAAGAGGCATGTTCAATAGGAGGTGACGGGTATGACCCTGGTAAAATGGGAACCCTTCCGAGATCTGATGACCATGCAAGACCGAATGACCCGGCTGATTGACGAAACTCTTTCTCGTATTTGGAAAGAGGAAGTCCGTCAGGGAGTTTGGTCCCCACCCGTGGATATTCTGGAGAAAGGAAACGAAGTGATCTTGAAAGTTGATCTTCCCGAAGTGAATCAGAATGAGATCGATATTAGAGCAGAAGAAAACACCCTGATCATTCAAGGGGAGAGAAGGTTTATCAAAGAGTCTTCCGAAGAAAACTATGTTCAGATTGAAAGACCCTACGGAACCTTTCGCCGGACGTTTAGCATCCCGAAAACGATCGATCAGGAGGGAATCAGGGCTTCTTATAAGGATGGTGTGCTTCGAGTTGTCCTTCCGAGAAAACAGGAAATTCAACCCAAGCAGATTGCGGTTGAACCTAAATAGATGAGAGGGGAAGGGGGCCCTTTGAAAGAGGGTCCCCTTTTTTATTTCTTAGGAACTTTCTTCCAGTCTGCCAAAGACTTTTCGACAGCGATATTTGTCAGAGGGTGCTGTACTCGCCGTTCAATCACTGACTTCCATCTCGTGGGCCTTCCAGATCTCGCCGGAGTTGGCTCTACCGACAGAGACTTTGATTCGGATCATGGTCCTCAAACAAATAGAGGTGGCAGGATTTTTTTCCTGCCACCTCTAGGTCCATCCTTCATGGATTGACGGATCTGATTACGGAATCACTCTAAATTCCACTCTCCTGTTCTTGGCGCGACCCTCCTTGCTCTTGTTGTCAGCAACGGGTTTTTGGTTTCCATACCCCTTGATACTCATTCGGTCGCCCGGAATGTTGAATTTATCCATGATATACTTCTTAGCACTTTCCGCTCTCTTCTCTGAAATCTTTTGCTTGGCTATCTCCGACCCCACTGCATCCGTGTGACCTCCGATTTCAACTTTGATGCCCGGATTGTCCTTCAGGATCATCGCGTCTCGGTCTAACGCCTTGGCAGCTACAGGATCGATATTCGTCTTGTTCTCGTTAAAGTAGACGTTTTCGAATACCGGAACTGGCTTCGGTGCTGGAGGCGGAGGCGGCGGTGCCGGTACAGGTGCCGGTGGTGGTGGCGGCGGTGCAGGTGCAGGTGCCGGTGGTGGAGGTGGCGGAGGTGGCGGTGGTGGCGGTGGTGGCGGAGCCGGTGGTTCACAAGGTGTGAGCTTGAGAGCTTCTAGTGACTTCTCCTTCACAATTCTTGCGTGTCTGTCCAGATCCTCCATCTCTCTCCAATAGTATTGCATTTCATGATCGGCCAACCCAAGATTGGCCTCTGCTGTCGCATATTGACAAGGTGCACATTTCTTTGCTCCAGCAATGGTGGCCTTCTGGAAGGCTTCTTTTGCCTCGTTATAGGAGATTACCGTCGCTTTGGGTGTACATCCTGAGGCAATCACTGCTCCCAGGATGAGTAGTAATAAGATCATCCATTTCCTGTTCATCTTCATAATTCACCCCCTCTCTTCTTTTCTAGACTATTTTTTCTTGATTTCAGCTAATCCAGCTTGGGCGGCAGATTTGGAGCGTTCTGCAAGTGCTTTGGCTGGCCCAAAATCATTCTGGGAAAATTCAACTTTGGAAACTTCTAAAAACACCTCGGCACTACAGTACTCATAGGGAACTTTTTTCTCCCCTCCTGCCCCCTTCAGTTCGGAAATCAACTTTTCAGCATTCCCGATCTCCTTCTTGGCGCTGAAATAATTACAGCTGGAAAGAGAGAAGGCAAAGAAAACGAGAATAAACAAAAATGTGAAATATGTTTTTTTCATACAGTCACCCCCTTTCAAGTTTTAAGAAAACAGCCTATCAAGCTTTAATAATATCGAACTCATACGAGTTTGTCAAGAATTTTTTTCTTGTGTTTTTTTGTTTTTTCTTGCTGGTAACAGCTAAACTTTATCCGAGGGGGTCTGAGAAATGAATAAGGAGAACGCTGCATTAGGAGGAAAAAAGATGGCATCTTTGTCTAAGCCTCTGTGCTCGACCCTTAGGATTTTTGAGACTTCTTTTCATCAAGGAATTTCCTCAGACATTCCTTACTGCAGAAATAATAATCTCTTCCCTCCACTTTTTTTCTAACGGCAGTTCGCTTTGCGATATAGGTTTGGCAATAGGGATCTTGAATAAGTTCTTCGGGCTCAAACCCCCGATTCAATTTTTTGCTCTGCGTGAATATGTCTTTAATAAGGTAGCGAAGGATCGCAGAGAGAAGGAGAAGAAGGAGGACAAATAGAATAAATCGGGTCATAAGCGATTTCTTTTGATTGAAGATTGCAAATTTCAAATTGCAGATTGAAAAATCTGAAATCTTAAATCTAAAATTTGAAATTAGAGTTTTTCTACCCCCTGATTCTCCTTGAGATTGTCTAAGAGCTCTTGGATGGTTTTCTTCAAAACGGGATGGATGAGATTTCGATCGATTTCAACCAAGGGGATGAGGACAAATTGGCGAGTCTGGATGAGCGGGTGGGGGATGTGGAGCTCCTCGGTGCGAATTTCAATATCATCGAAGAAAAGAATATCCAGATCAATCGTTCGGGGTCCCCATCGAAAGGTCTCTGCCCGGCCCAATTGGGACTCGATGGTCTTCAACGTATGGAGAAGTTCAGGGGCTTCTAGATCCGTCTCGATTTTTATGACCCCGTTGACAAACCAATCCTGGGAAGTATAGCCAACGGGTTGTGTTTTAAAGAGCGAAGATTTTGCTAAAAGCTTGTGCCGGTCGGTTTTTAAGATTTCAGAAATAGCTTTTTCACAATTGTGTAACTTATCGTCGATGTTTGAACCAATTCCAATATAGGCAATATGTCCCATTCTTATCGGAGCAAAATGACCTTCTGTTTTTCACTTTTTTTCGGAAATCTCTTCAGGTTTTTTGGGAGTGACGTCGATCTCTTCGTCTTTAGTTGACTTTTTGAAGTTTCGGATCCCTTTTCCAAGTCCTTCACCGATCTGAGGGAGTTTTCCAGCACCGAAAATGATCAAAATGATGACCAAGATGACGATCAACTCCGGCATTCCTATTCCAAACATTTTTTCCTCCTTTTGAATGTTATTGAGCCGCCTTCCATACCCATACAGGCAGACCGCAATCAGTTACAATTTGGCGGAAGTGCATGGGAATCGAACCCACCACGGACATCTCTGCCCGTCACTGGATTTGAAGTCCAGGAGGCCCACCAGAACCTGTCCACTTCCAAAGTATAACCTAATGGATTCTCTTTTTAAAGTCAAGATAGTTGCATTCATCATTAGTGATTAAAATTTTGCCATGTCAGCAAACAAAAATGGACATATTGACTTCTTCTGGAAGAGTAGATAAAGCCACATTTTACATGAATTATCACGATTAAATATCAATAATATTGGGACTCCGCCTGGAATTGAAATAAACTTAGGCATATTTCTTGAATGAATACCATCCAGAAAACCTTTTCTCATGCTTTAAATTGTTTTAGAATATGCAAGGCAGAAAAACGGGGTTTTTTGCAAAAACAAAAAAGGAGGTAAAGTATGAAAAGATTAATTGGCATTTTGATTTCTTTCTCTCTTGTAGCGGCCATGGGTTGCGCCCATAACACTGCGGTTCCGGTCTATACACCGAATGAAAACTGCAAACTCGTCGGTTTTAAGCCTGGTTTAGAGCCGGGGGGATTTAATGGGATCAAATGGGAGACAGAGGTGTCAACTCTCAAAGAGATGAAATCTTACAGAAAAGACTCGAGCCATGGGGGCATACATTTTTATTTAAAAGCGGGCGATGGATACAAATTAAGAAATGGGAATCTGATACCCGTTCAATATGGTTTTTGGAGGGAAAAGTTTTATGTTGCAATGGTCATGACGGATCAGACCTCCGATTTTGAGTCTTTAAAGGAATCCGTCTTTGAGAAATTCGGGGTGGGGGCAAAGCCATTTATTAACAAAGAGGAGTATTTATGGATTGGTAGGGATGCAACTATGGCATTGCGATATGATGAAAATTTAAGGAAGGGCACTTATTATATACGATCCCATTCGATGGAGAAACGGATGGACTAAGAAAAAAGTGTGGTTTTAGACCACCCATGCGGAATATGGGGATGGTTGGAATAGGTTTCGCCTAAGAATGAGGTCTGGCAGCGATAAAAGAAATAACCTTTTACGAATGCCGGACCTCAATTTTTGCCTGCAATCCTTATAATGATGTTTTTGATGACTGGAGAATAGGTGAGATTGATCCCGGTATGGCCACCCAAGATGACATGGATCCCTTTGGACCCTCTGAGCCAACTCGATATCCTTCGCATAGCCCAGATGGCTCAGGAGAATGATCAAATCGGTTTTGGGCTTAAGTTCTCTGACCATGGCCTGTGCCGTTTCGAGGGGTGAACGAAAGTTCAATCCCTTTTTCCGAGGGTCAGAAGGACTTGTAAAGAAATCGGGTAAGAGAAGGCTAAACAGACCAACTCGAAGACCATTGATTTCCTTAATGAGAAAGGTTTGAAAAAGATTTTTGCCGGATGCCTCATCGAGAAGGTTGGAACAGACGAATGGGAAGTTAGCCTTCCTCGAAATTTCCAATAGAAATTCCTTCCCTAAGGTTAAATCATCATCCCCAATTCCCATGGCATCGTAACCCATTAAATTGAAGCTCTCGATGATGAGATGGGTCTTTCCGGCCATCGCTGTTAACTCGTTTTCTGGAATGGGATTAAGATATTTCTTAAAAAGGAGATCGCCCGCATCTGAAACGAGTATTCCCTTTTCACTCTCCCGCAAATCCTTCCCCCACGCTCCTCTTCTGGCCAGACCACCAGCTCGATTCTTCTCCCCTATTGATACTATTACTATAGAGAAGCGTGAGAGTCTTAGGCGGAATCTTATTCAGCGAATAGGCATAATGTTGAGTCTCCAACACCCCGAGTATTAGAGAAGGGTAAGCAGAAATCTCTTCATCTATATATATTTACCAGAATTGAAAACGCAGTTGCCGAATCGAGATTTAGACCCTGCATTCCGCAGTCCACATTATGCACATTTTGTCATTGTTAGTATTTTCAAACTCTTAAATAAGTTTCTTGTTTGAAATGACAAAGCTAACCTCCTTTTATTGATACTTCGACAGCGCCAAGCCCGAACTTTCGGGACGGGGTCAAAAGCGACGCTCAGTATCAACCCTGAGCAAACCCCGGGCTTTAGACCGGGGAAAGTCAAAGGGTTGATTTTACAAATACCGTCATTGAAGAAAATACATTTTTTATCCCATTATCTGTTAAAGGTTTTTGAAATATTCTAATCATGTTGATTTTTTCTTAATACCAATTATATCATGGAGGTGTATCCGTGAAGTGATCCATTTCCACAAGAGGGAGAAAAACGCAGCGCAGAGGGTGAGAAATCAAGAGAAAATTAAAAGGGGACGCATGCAAGACTAAGGCGTCGTCGATTTTATTTACTACTAAAGGGGGGATATCCTAAATATGAAAGAGTCAAACCACGAGACCGAGGTTCTCGTTGTGGGTGCGGGACCCGGAGGCTACTCGGCCGCGTTCCGGGCAGCGGATCTGGGGATGGAAGTTACCCTGGTAGATATGGAGAAACGGCCGGGGGGTGAGTGCCTGTTTCGGGGGTGTATTCCCTCCAAAACGCTCCTTTATCTGGCCGAGCTTTTGTTCGATGCCCAACGCTCGGGAGAGATGGGCATAAAATTCGATAAACCCCAGATCGATCTCGATAGAATACGGGCGTGGAAAGATCGGGTTGTCGACAAACTGACCAGTGGACTGCTCACCTTGAGTAAACGACGCAAGGTTCAATTGGTGCAAGGAAGAGCAATCTTCGACGGGTTTGATCGGGTACGATTAGAGAACTCGGAGGTGAGCCAGATCCTTTTTCGCCATGCCATCATAGCGACCGGATCTTACACAACCCCTTTTCCCAACATTCCCTTCGTGAAAGGGAGTCGTATCATGGATTCGGCTGGTGCACTGGAATTACCCGAGATCCCTCGGTCACTGCTCGTACTGGGCGGCGGTTATATTGGTCTGGAGATGGGTACAATTTACGCGGCTTTGGGAAGTCGGGTCACCGTGGCGGTCCATGGGGATAGACTACTAAGAGGTGCAGATCAGGATCTGACGAATGTATTGCTTTTCAGATTGAAGGAGATTTTTGAAGCCATTCATTACAATACCAGGGTCTTATCGCTTAAGGAACACAACGAAGGAGTGGATGTCAAATTTGAGGGAGAGGTGGATAAGACTGAACAAACCTTTGATCGAGTACTCGTTGCGATTGGCCGAAAGCCTAATTCGGGGAAGATCGGCCTGGAGAAAACCAGGGTGAAAGTGGACGGGCAGGGTTTTGTGGTCGTGGATGAACAGCGCCGCACCACCGATAGCAACATCTTTGCCATTGGGGATGTTGCAGGAGGGCCTCTGCTAGCTCACAAAGCCTTTCGGGAAGGGAAGGTGGCATCAGAAGTGATCAAGGGAAAGCCGTCGGCCTTTGACGTTCAGGCCATTCCGGCGGTCGTTTATACAGACCCTCAAGTTGCCTGGGCGGGTTTAAGGGAGGAGCAGGCTCGAAAAGAGAACCGGAATATAAAGGTGGAGCGATATCTATGGAAATTTTCCAGTCGTGCGACCACCATGGGTGTCTCGGACGGGGTCACCAAAATGATCCTCAACCCTGAAACAGGTCGAATACTGGGAGTAGGAATTTGTGGTCGAAACGTAGAGGGGTTGATCTCAGAAGGCACCCTCGCAATCGAAATGGGAGCTGTTGCTCAGGACCTTGGGCTCACCATTCATCCTCACCCGACCCTTTCAGAAATGATGATGGAGACAGCGGAACTCTTCACAGGCACTGTCACCCATGTTTTGCCGGAAAAGCATTTGACATCGGATTGAAAGAGCGGTATGGATCTCTCCGTTTGATCACCGGTGGAACCAGACCCTATCCGCACCCCGCTGAAGGAAAGTCCAATTTGGCCTGAAAAGGAATACCCGATTTATTTGAACAGGGGTTCAAGAATGTGCAAAGAGTCCGACGGAGAATACTCTTGGATCTTCCGCCCTCAAGAGATCTTCCTGGTGAAGTCAAGCCGTTTATCGAGAATGGTACCCGAAATTCTTAATGTTTTTTCTCGGGAGTGAAGGCCCTTGATGATTTCAATACAAGATGGGGAAATTCCAAATCCCTTAGCGAGGAAACGAATAAGAGCCTCATTCGCCTTTCCCTCAACGGGTGGAGCAGTCACTTTCACCTTTATCCCATCCCGACAGGGACCCACCACCTCATTTTTGGACGACTTGGGCTGAAGATAGACTTTAAGGATGGTATCTTTCATTCCTCTGTACTTAAGCTTGGAGCAGAGCGAACAAGGCGTAGGGTCAAATCCCCCCAACCCCCCTTTTCTAAATGGGGGGGATTATTGATTGCGTTATTACGCAGGCTGAAACCTGCGGCTACAGGTTAACCATGCCGATGAAAGAGAGTTGTCTTCCCGTCCGGCCTTCTTTTCGATACGAAAAGAAGAGATCGCCATGGCAGTGGGTACAAAGATTGATGCAGCAAATTTGCTCTTCCTCAATCCCTTCTCTCTTCATCTGACCGATATTGATCCGGGCGAGGTCCACCATCCACTTTCCTGCTCCTCCTGAGGCTGAAAAGGGTTTCCATTCCTGCTGAAATACCTTTTCATCGATTTCATAACAGAAAGGCCCTATGGAGGGGCCTATGGCGATGAAGAGATCTTTCGATAGGCAGCCGAACTCTTCCTCCATTTTTTTCAAAGCCTTTGCTGTGATGCCGAGGGCGGTCCCTTGCCTTCCGGCGTGGATCGCAGCAATCACTTTCTTTTCTTGATCGACAACAAAGATCGGAAGGCAATCTGCGGTGAGAATGCCCAGGAAGATATTAGGAGAATTTGTGATTAGCGCATCAAATTCTAAGGGGGAGGGGAGGGGAGTGATTGGTTTTTTCAGAAGAAGGATTTGGTCCTGGTGCATTTGATCGAGGAGGACCAAGCGGCTCGGATCAAATCCAGAGGTTTCGGCAATGATCTTCTTATTCTTGGAGACAGATTCCTCCTGGTCGCCGTTCTTGTCGCTCAGGTTGAGCGAATCATAGGGGGAAAGGCTCACTCCTCCCTGGCGGGTTAGAAAGGCATGCCGCACCCATCTGATTTTGGCGAACTCAGGAATTTCGAAATAAGGAGGGTTGTTCTTTATTTTCAGAGCAGATTGGTCAAGGGTGTTCAATTTATTCTCCGGATGGAATTATGGAATATTGGAATGCTGGAAAATTGGATAAGGGATACTGAAGGCCCATTCTTCTTATCCATGTTTGGCCTTTGACCGCAACCACCCCACCACTTCGTTCATATCTTCAGGGAGGGGGGAAACAAATTTCACCCTTTCTCCACTTTGAGGGTGAGTGAATTCTAATCGTCGGGCGTGAAGGGCCTGGCGATTCAATCTCTTTACACACTCTTTCAAAATAGGGTCATGGATCGCCCCGGGTCTACCTTTTCTTCCGTAGAGAGGGTCTCCCAAAACGGGATGACCAATGGAGGAGAGGTGCACTCGGATCTGATGGGTTCGGCCGGTTTGAGGAAAGATCTCAAGGAGAGTGCAGCACTCAAATTCCTCCACTTTCTTCCAGCGAGTGACGGCCGCCCTTCCTTTTCTCGTCCGGGTAGACATCCGCTTTCTCTCACTTGGGTGTCTTCCGATGGCCGAATCGATTAAGCCTTCGTCAGGGCCGAATCTTCCGTAGGCAATGGCTAAATAGACCTTTTCCACAGTCCGGTTTCCAAACTGTTTGGTCAAATGATGAAAAGCCTCATCCTCTTTAGCGACAACCATCACACCCGATGTGTCCTTATCCAATCGGTGCACAATCCCTGGCCTTAAGACACCATTAATGCCGGCGAGATCTTTGCAATGGTAAAGAAGGGCATTGACCAATGTGCCGGAGGGGTTTCCATAAGCAGGATGGACAACCATTCCGGGAGGCTTGTCAATGACGATGAGGAACGGGTCCTCATACAGGACGGTCAGGGGAAGGGGTTCTGGTTGGAGAGAAAACGATTCAGGTGGGGGGAGGCTTCCTGAAATCCTATCACCCGCTTTTAGATGTGCACTGGGTTTGGTCGGTTTTTGGTTTAAAAGGATATGATGTCTCTGGATCAAATTTTTTGCGTGAGAACGGGAGAGATTGAGGTCGGCTTCCGAGAGAAATTGGTCGAGGCGCCTTCCGTGATCCTTTTCCATGACTTGAATGGAGAAAGATAAGTTCCCCTCCCCCTTCTTTAGCAAAGGGGGGGTGGGGGGATTTTGGAAGTTATTCTTTATGGAATCTTGTATCATTGCGGCTGGAGGTATTTCAATGCCTTCTCAATTCCGGCAGCCAAAAGAGGGATCTCTTCATCGAAGACGGTTCTCATATCCAGAATCAATTCCTCTTTGCTGATTCGAGAAATAACCGGGGGATCACTCTTCCGTAGATTTTCTTCGAGGCTGTTCACGGAAAAGTCGAGAGGTTTAATGGCAACGGCCATGGTTGGAAGTTCTTGAAGGGGAAGGGCTCCACCGCCCACTTGAGAGACATCTTCTTTCAAATAGAGCGTCATCTTTTCATCCATCATCCCCGACAACCTTTTCAGCAACTGTTTCCCTCTCTTTTTTAGCCTCTTTGTATCCAAACTCAACATGCTAAGAGCGGGAATCTCCTCCATGGCTCTCTTCTCGTCGAGGTAGAGAAGCAGGGTTGATTCGAGAGCGGCCAGGGTGAGTTTGTCGATGCGGAGGGCCCGGGTCAAGGGATTGATTTTAAAGAGGTCCAGAATTTTTTTCTTGCCCAGGATGATTCCCCCCTGTGGGCCTCCGAGGAGCTTATCCCCGCTAATGGTGACCGCATCCACACCGGTTTTGATCGTCTCTTGAACAGTAGGTTCTTTTTCTAATCCATATTGGGAGAGGTCCACGAGACAGCCGCTTCCTAAATCATCCACGATAGGAATCTGATGTTCCCTCCCGAGTTGCACCAGATCTTGGAGAGAGACTTCGGAGGTGAACCCCATCACTCTAAAATTACTAGTGTGGACTTTCAAGAGCAGAGCCGTGTGAGGGCCAAGGGCCTTCTGGTAATCGTCGAAGTGAGTACGATTGGTCGTCCCGACCTCCCTGAGCAAAGCCCCGCTTCGTTTCATGACATCGGGGATTCGAAAAGCCCCCCCGATTTCGACCAGTTCTCCTCTCGAAACGATCACCTCCTTGCCCTCTGCAAGGGTATTCAAGGCAAGTAAGACAGCCGCGGCATTATTGTTCACCACCAGGGCTGATTCTGCTCCTGACAGACGGCACAGAATCTCTTCCACATGGGTATAACGGTCTCCGCGTTCACCCCGATCCAGGTCATATTCTAAATTGGAATAGGTTTTGGAGACCTCCATCAGATGTTTAATCGCAGAAGGGTGAAGTGGAGCTCTTCCTAGATTGGTGTGGATAACCACACCGGTCGCATTAATCACTCTGCGGAGATGGGGCTGAATCTGGAGATCGATCTCTTTCTGGAAAAGAGGGCAGAGGTTTTCGAAAGAGAAAAAGGCCTCTCCCAGTTGAGAGAGGTCTTGTTTGCGGAGGATTTCATCGCGCAGTCGTCCCAATCCCTTTCGGATGGCTTCGACCACGACATTGCGGGGATGGACCTTTAAGAGGTCAACGATCTCTGGCCTTGAGAGGATATCATCGACGCTTGGAATCTTACGGAGCACCTGTTGACGAAGGGATGGAGACATTGGGTTTCCTCCTCATCAGGAGTGTTTTAAAGATCTTAATGAAGTTCATTCGAATGAATCGGGTGGGCCACTCCAGTTCTTTTTTCTCACAGATGGTGGACATGCTATAGCGGCGGAGGGAGTGACGTCCGCTTGAAATGGACTGCAAGATAATCTCTCTCTCTCTGGCATCTGGAAGAGCCATGATCCGGTCGATCTCCTTCATCATCCGGACGGACCCCTCAAGCCGACCCTCGACCGATTCTGCGGTCTTCGGGTCGATTAGCCCGAATTGGGCCTTCAGCCGGTTGAGTCTTTTCCCGGCTTCGTAGGTGCTGTAAACGATCTCATCCCGATTCATCCATTCCGTTTCATAGTTGAGGATATATTTCCAGCTGGGAGACAATGAGGCCTGACGGTGTTCTTCCACGGTTCGATAAAGCAGACGGTATCCATATTTTTCTGGCGCTTCAAAGACAGTACTTCCGGGATCCAAGAAGGGGGCCAGGGGAGAGATGAAGGGATAGAGTTTGTTGTAAGAGCGAAATCGTTCTAATAGGGAATGACAATAATCGACCGTTTCCAGAACGGATGGAAAGGTTTGTTTTGGAAGGCCGGTCATGAAGAACAGATCAATCCGCTTCGAGCCAAGATCGACAGCATCCCCGATCATCCTTTCCAGCGATTCGTTGTTGTAAGGTCTTCCGAAAGCCCTCCGGACCTCCTCATCGTGAGACTCAGGAGAGATTTCGATATTGAAGTTGAGAATGGACTCAGCAATCCTTTTCAGTTGAGCCCTCGTGGGAGGAACAAAAAATTCAAAAGCGATATGGTTGCTGATCGGCCTGCTCTTCATCTCCTGAAGAAAAGTGGAACTATATTCTTCTCCGGGTTGAAAGATATCGCCGATGATCATCACCGGAGCATGAAGGTGATCCGAGACATTGAAGATATCTTGTGCCAGTAACTTGGGGTTGCGATAGGCGGGTTTCCTGCGGTTGGCCATCGTTCGAAAGGTCTGCGCCGAGCCTCCGCAAGTTCTGCAAGAGTAGGTGCATCCCCGGCAGGTGAAGACGGCTGTCACGGGATAGGTGTACCAATCCACAAAAGGCTGGTACCCTGTGGGATCAAGATACCTCACCACCTTCTTCATGATGTGACTGTAATCGATCGTCATCTCGTCAAGGTTCTCTGGTACATGGGTGAGGGGATTGACCTGAATTCGGTTTTTTTCATCCCGGTAGGTGAGGTTAGGAATACTTTTGAACTCTCCGCCTTTTTTGATGGTTTGAAGGAGTTGGACCAACGGTTTCTCTGTGGAATCTCCTCTCATCACAAAATCAATAAATGGATATTGACGGAGTATCTCTTCATGATAATACGTGGCAGAGAGCCCACCTAAGATGACAGGGATGTTGGGATGAAACCGTTTAATGATCTCTGCGAGGGCCAATGCTCCCTGGACATGGGCCATCCAATGGAGATCGATCCCGAAGGCCAGAGGCTTATTTTTCTGGATGAGCCGCTCCACATCGAATTTCTCATCCTTCAGCATCTTCATGGCCACATTGATGATCCTGACCTTAAGACCATGGCGTTCCAAATATTCTGAGAGGCTGGCAAACCCAATGGGATACATTTCAAAGATGGGGGTGGAGGGAACGACATCGCTGATCGGACCATGGATCCCGGGCCGCTTTCTAAAGTCGTAAAGGGTAGGGGGATGCAAAAGGATGAGATCAATACTTGCCATCTTCATCACTTCGGAGGCACAGGGTTCTCTGTGGTTTGGGTTTTTGCCTTATAGGCTTCGACCGACCTTTTAATCTCGGGATCGTCCTTCATCTGTTCATGTAGTGAAATGACGCGATTCATAAATTGGTTTTTACCCCGGAGCTGGCTCAGGGTTCGTTCAGCCTCTTCCTTGGCCTTTCGCAATTGTGTTCTTTCAGCCTCTGGCATTGCCTTAGAACTTAATCGTTCGTTGTAACTCTTGAGGTTGTTCTCCAAAGATAGTCTTGTTGCCGAATTGTAAAAGACCGGCTCACTGTTATAAAAGAGGAGGTCAAGTCTTCCTCCAATCATTCCTCGAGAAGCGGTCTGCAGAATAATGATGTTTTTGATGACGGGGGGATAGGGGAGATTGATCCCGGTATGGCCCCCCGAGATGACATTGATTCCTTGGACCCTCTGAGCGAATTCGATATCCTTCGCATAGCCCAGATGGCTCAGGAGAATGATCAAATCGGTTTTTGGCTTAAGTTCTCTGACCATCGCCTCTGCTGTTTCGATGGGTGAACGAAAATTCAATCCCTTCTTTCGAGGATCAGAAGGACTTGCAAAGAAATCGGGTGAGAGAAGGCTGAACAGACCAATTCGAAGACCATTCATTTCTTTAATGAGAGAGGTTTGAAAAAGATTTTTGCCGGATGCCTCGTCGAGAAGGTTGGAACATAGGAATGGAAAGTTAGCCTTCTTCGAAATTTCCAATAGAAATTCCTTCCCGAAGGTTAAATCATCATCCCCAATTCCCATGGCATCGTAACCCATTAAATTGAAGCTCTCGATGATGAGATGGGCCTTTCCGGCCATTGCTGTTAACTCGTTTTCCGGAATGGGATTAACATATTTCTTAAAAAGGAGATCGCCCGCATCTAAAACGAGTATTCCCTTTTCACTCTCCCGTAAATCCTTCACCCACGCTCCTCTTCTGGCCAGACCGCCAGCTCGATTCTTTTCCCCTCAGGTCGGGCAGGGGTCAATCTCCCCATTGATATTATTGCTATAGACGAGGGTAAGAGTCTTAGGTGATTTTTGGGCATGGGATGGAGATGCATTGAAGAGCAAGAAAAATCCCAGAACCAAACCGCCGGTCACAAACCATTTTCCATTCATACCATCTACCTTTAAATAAAAATATTTATACCCCATCCATCCTTCGAAAACAAGTATCAGTCATTCGTCAGCGAAATACTCTCCGCCTCGATTCCTGCCTGCTGGTGCACCATATCATTTGAGATTGCTTCTCCTGCACCGGCAGTATCGCAAGGCCCCCGTTGCTAAAGGGAGGGGTGACGAATTACGAGACCCAGACACGGTCACGGCACTTTCTATGTAATCCAGGGATTGGGGACTGGTCTCTTATAGCCTTTTTGGGAGGCCAGAATATCGAGATGGAGGGTGGCCAGGTCCTCTAAAACCGGATCTGACTCCTGCAGGTTTCTGTAATCGATGGTTTTAATATATTGACGACATTTGTCACAAAGATCAATGCGATGGGTTTCCTCTCCCTCTCCATAAAAATAATGAAGAGATTGCTGATCTTTGTTTTTGCAGAAAGGGCAGAATATTCGATCCATTCTCCACTGATAGCCACAGAAGGAACAGAGGAGATACCGCTTTCCCACCTCTTCTTTCAATAGACTTAACGAGGGGAGAGAGCCACACAGAGGACAATAGCCTTTCAGCCAGGTTTCAGGATCGAGTTCGCTGCGAAGCCGTTCCACTCCGGCTTCAATCGAAGGCCTGATGCTGCTGCGAAATAAAAATAAAAAAACATTTTTGTCCAGTCCAAGTTCTTCGACAATCTCCTCCCTCCGTTGCTCCTTTAATCCGCCCCCCAGTAATTTCTTCAAGTCTATTCTTTTGTCGTCGATAGCTTCTTTGATCTTTTTCAGCTGCTCAGCCATATGCGGGTTTGCATTTTTCCCGACCTGACAAAGTGTTTCGAAGAGCTTAACGGATGATTCAATATCCAATGGGAAATCTTCTTTCTGAATCAATGAGAAGCCTTCTTTGGAGAGGAGTTTCTTCCATTCCTTCCCGAGTTGTGCGGAATCAATCTCTAAAGGGGCTTTTACTTTTTCTTGCGCTTCTTTGACGCTTTGATAGAAATCAAGGATCTTTCCATAGCCAGGTCTTTTCTTTTTAATCTGTTGAATTCTTTCTTTTAACCTATCCAATCATTCCTCCAATCTCTAAAAGTTTCCCCTCCCTTGGCGCCTGCCTGCGCGAAGCCCCGCCTTGCGGGACGAAGGCAGGGGAGGGGATAGAGGGGGGGAAAATTGATATCTCCACCCTCACCCCCGCCCTCTCCCGTTAAGGGAGAGGGAGAAGCCTGTCGATGAGGGATGGTAATGGAAAAAAACGGGCTTGTTTCGTGACTCCCGTTCGAAACAAGCCCTGGTTTTCCCCCTTACTAAGGTTTTCCTCTCACCCTTCCCGTTCGGCTGAGCTCACGGCGAAGCCCTCTCTCCAGTAAGGGAGAGGGATGAGGTGAGGGGGTAGGGTTCTATCCGATCATGTGTCGAAGGTCGCTCAAAGGTTGAAAGAGACGTCTGAGCGCCATCTTCCTTGTAATGCCAATGGCGTTCTCCGCCACAGCGAATTTGTGATACTTTTTGGGATCATCCGCTAGGAGATAGATTATCCGAACATCATCGGGATTGCCAAGCATGGCATCTTTATAAACTTTTTTCACCTCTTCCAACCTCTTGTTAGCTTTGTCGATGATGTCTTTTCTATCTCCAAAGTTCATTGCTCCAGTCGGGCACGTCTTGACACAAGCCGGCAGCATCCCTTCTTTGACTCGGTCAATACACATTGTGCATTTGGCCATTACCCCCATTCTCTCATCCCATCGAGGAATATCATAGGGACAAGATTCTCGGATGGCTTTAAGATCGGCTGGCTTCACTTTTATCTTTGGATTGAAAACCACTGCGCCTGTGGCCTCATCCTTGGGAATGGCCTTGGATCCCAAGGATTCGGCCGTAGCCTTGCAGGGTGGTTCCATACAGTGTCTGCACTGATCAGGGAAGAAATACCACTTCGGATTCCCATTCTCTTCGAACTCGCTGAACCTCACCAATTTGTAGGTGAAGAAGTTGAGATCCTGAGGATTTTGGTGACTTCCACGCTGGATGGTCTTTGTTCCTGGATTTCTATTCCACTGCTTGCAGGCAATCTGACATCCCCTGCAGGCTGTGCATTTGGTCGTATCTATGAAAAAGGATTTGTCTGCCATTTAAGTCACCTCCTTTAACTTTTTACCGGCTTCTTCGCCGGTTGTTTGGCCAATTTTCTTACATTGACCATGAATGCCTTCGATTCAGGGATCATCGTATTGGGATCCCCGATCGTTGGGGTGAGCAGATTGGCACTCTCCCCACCATCCTTCGGATGGAGCCAGCCGAAATGCCAGGGAATTCCTACTTGGTGAACGGTCTGGCCAGCAATGTTGAACGGTTTTAAGCGAAATGTCACGATGGCCACAGCTTCCACTTTGCCTCGGGCCGTTTCCACAATCACCCTGTCACCGTTCTTGATCTCTCTGAGCTTGGCCAGCTCCAGACTCATCTCGCAAAACATTTGAGGTTCAGCCTCGATGAGCCAGGGAAGCCAGCGGGTGAGAACTCCGGTCTGCCAGTGTTCAGTTACACGATAGGTTGAGCAAACAAAAGGATATTTGGGATCGCAAGTAAGGAACGTATCCAGGCCCCCTTCAAAGATTTTGATGACCGGATTGATCCTCTGGTTGGACATCAAGTTCTTTTCAATGGGACACTCCAGGGGTTCATAATGTTCGGGGAAGGGCCCATCTTTTAGTCCAGGTCCGAAAATCGAGGCTACGCCATCCGGTTTCATGATGAACGGATAGACTCCGGTGGTTCCCATCGGAGGTACGGCATTGTCGGGAACATCCCCTATCCATCGTTTATTGTCTGCGTCCCATTTGAGCAAAGGCCGTTTTGGATCCCTTGGATTTCCATCCAGATCTACAGAAGCTCGGTTGTAAATGATTCTTCTGTTGAGTGGCCAACACCATGACCACTCCGGATAGAGGCCCAATCCAGTCGGATCAGTCTTCTTTCTTCGGGCGGCCATATTTCCAGCCTCGGTATAACTGGCAGAATAGAGCCAGTCCCCGCAGGAGGTCCGGCCATCATCGAGAAGGTAAACAAAGTTCGGGACAAGCGTTCCTTTTTTATAAGCCTTCTTGTCAACGGGATGTTCCGGGATATCTTCCATAAAGTAGCCGTTAATTTCTTTGGCTATCTTATGGACATCCAAATGGCCATTGGTCTCATAGTCCCATTTCAAATTCAATATGGGTTCAGGGAAAGCCCCTTTCTCTTTTTCATAGAGAGCTTTCAGTTTCTTAAATAACTCAAACATGATATCTGCATCGGGTTTGGCCACTCCCGGGGGATTGCATGCCTTATTACGCCACTGCATCCAACGGCCGCTGTTGCTGATGCTTCCTTCCTTTTCCAAAAAGGCTGCGCAAGGTAGCTGAAAGACCTCGGTTTTGATCTTGTTTGGATCCATCCCTGGGCCTTTCCAGAAGGACCCAGTCTCATTATCGAAGACATTCACATTGACCATCCAGTCAAGCTTGGTGAATGCCTGACGGACCTTCCCCGCGTTGGCGCTTGAACAGGCTGGGTTCATACCCCACGCAAAGAAACCTGTGAAAGATCCTTTATACATTTCGTCAAAGAGATTCAACCAGGAAGCGTCTTGACCCGTATCGAGTTTCGGCATCCATGCATAACCAAATTCATTCTCTTTTGTGGCTTTATCCCCAAACGTCGATTTCAAAAGACTGGCCACATATTTAGGTCGATTCTTCCACCAGTTGACACTTCGGGGATCCTTTGAGGCTGGCGTGGTTTTATTGTAATCGGCCAAGGTTGCTAAATGAGCTTGGGGATTAGGTAAGTATCCTGGCCAGATATGAAAGAGGAGCCCTGCATCGGTCGAGCCCTGAACATTCGATTCGCCTCGAAGGGCATTTACGCCTCCGCCTGCAATGCCCATATTTCCAAGAAGTGATTGGATGATGGACATGGCCCGGATATTCTGAACGCCCACGGTATGCTGCGTCCACCCCATGGCGTATAACACGGTCCCGCTTTTATCCGGAGCGCCGGTAGCCCCATACGCCCTATAAACTTTTTCCAAATCTGCCACTGGAGTTCCTGTGATTTCCGAAACCTTCTGGAGCGTATAGCGGGAATAATGTTTCTTGAGAAGTTGCAAGGCACAACGGGGATCCTGCAGGCTCATATCCCTCTGGGGAATCCCCTGCTCGTCCTTTTCTAATGCCCAGGTGGATGCATCATAAGCCCTTTTCGATGGATCATAGCCCGAGAAAAGCCCGTCATCGAATCCGTACTTGGGATTCGCGATGGAAGAGGCATTGGTGTAGTTCTTGACGTAGAACTCATCATAGAGATTATTGTCCAGAATGTACTTGATCATCCCGCCAAGAAAAGCGATATCGGTTCCTGAACGAAGTCTGGCAAAGATATCAGCTTTGGTGGATGTTCGAGTGAATCTTGGGTCCACATGGATAAAGATAGTGCCCTTATCCTTGGCCGCTTGGATCCATTTAAATGAAACGGGGTGGTTTTCGGCAACATTGCTACCCATATTCAAAATCACATCGGCATTACGAAAATCGATGTAATGATTGGTCATTGCACCGCGTCCGAACGACTCTCCCAGAGCCGCTACAGTTGCGCTGTGTCAGATACGAGCCTGGTGCTCAATATAAACGAGGCCCAGGGACCTAAGAAACTTTTGGTAGAGCCAGCATTCCTCATTGTCCATGGCTGCGCTTCCCACAGAGGCGATGCCATTGGTCCGGTTCACAACCTGGCCTTTTGCATTTTTCTCCATGAAGCTCTTGTCGCGGCTCTTCTTGATGTTCGCTGCAATCTTGTTCAGAGCCCATTCCCAACTGACTTCTTTCCATGCAGCGCTGGAGGGCGCGCGGTAAAGGACTTTCTGTAAACGATTGGGATTGACCGCGATTTGATAGCTTGAGCCCCCTTTTGGGCACAGGGCGCCTTCGTTGATGGGATGGTCGGGATCCCCCTCGGCATTGATCACCTTCCCTTTGGCATCGGTATGGACGATAATACCGCAGCCGACCGAGCAGTAGCAGCAGACCGTGGTGGTTGGCTTGGCCCCTTTAATTCGTAATTCCTGGGCATAGACCTCGGCTGGAGAGAGGTCGAATCCTAGGCCACCCATCACCGTCCCGGAGGCTGTTGCCCCAGAAATCTTCAAAAATGTTCTTCTGGTAATTTTCATGAGAATTGATTCCCCCTTTTCGCAGAATTTTGGACGAAAGTCAAATTTACCCCCCTTCCCTCAATTAGTTAAAGGAGACCGTTTTACCTTGAGGATTTTTTAAGGTCCCCCCCATTTGCTTAAAAACCATAAAGAGTAGACAGAATTAAGATCGAGGCGGATGGTACTTTGAATCTTGTGAAAGATACCACAAAGAAATATTTTGTCAAGGAGAAAGTGACATAAATTTAAATAACTATAGTTTAAGCTTTTTATTACCAATTATAACTAATTACTACTTATTACTACAGTATTACGCCACTCCCAGGAAAGGAGGTTCCTTGGGATGGGTTGCGACCCGTTTCACTATGAAGCCTTCTACAATAAAAATCCATTGACAAACCAGTGAATGGTGAAAATCAACCAACAGATTATTTCGACGATCCAATTTGTCGCACGCATTTCGGATGACGCAATCAAATATCCAAGAGGAATAGAGTTTAGTCGAATCCAAAAAACCTAATTTATTCCCTTCGCTCACTTCACAGCGCTATTCTTGGCTATCGTTATCTACCCGGTCCGTTCCGTATGGACTGGAGGTTCCTCATAGAGAGCCTATTCATGGATACAAATTACTCATTTAAATTGAGGTTATTAATAATAGCGCTGACGACGAATTTGGGAGCTGCGGAGATGTCCACGGTTAAACCGTCCGTCGGTTCTTCGAGAGTATCTAACTGGCTTCTTAACAGATTCTTATCCATATAAAGATGTTGACGCTCTTCAATCCGTTTGCGCAGCAATTCATATGAGCCTTTTAGATAGACCGTCCTCACGGTGTTCTGGTCCACGCCCAAGATATCCCGGTAAGCCTGTTTCAGGGCTGAACAAGCCAGTATCGTGTTCTCTTTATCTTTCAACCAGCGTTGTATGTTCACATGCAAATTTTCCAACCAGAGTTTGCGGTCTTCATCGGTTAAGGCAATTCCAGCCCGCATCTTTTCAACATTTTTTTCCGGGTGAAAGTCATCCCCATCATAAAAAGACCCGCCGAGCTTCTCAGCGAGTATTTTCCCGATGGTTGTCTTGCCACAACCCATCGGCCCCATCAGTATGATTACCATAACTTCCTTTCCACAACTGATTCAGTACTGAGACCCACTCCCATCCTGACAAGTCGGGATGGCTTAAGGGTTCGAGGATTCAAGGGGTCAAGGGTTCGAGCGAATCCTTTCTATTCTTTCCGGAACTTGAATTCTTATTCCAGGCGGTAAAGAATCTCACCAGCGTGGTCCACATAGAGGATGCCCTCATCCTCCTTCCCCATGTAATCAGCAATCTTGATCTCAGCCGGATCCATATAGCCCAAGTTGATCTGCTCGCATTTCTCTCTAGGAATTGAAGTAGCCAGTACAACTTGAATGCGGGGTTTTTCAATGCCGTTTTGGTAGATGCCGGTCCCGCACACATGGGTGGAATGGGCGAGAACGCCTCTCGGAACATCTTTGAAACTCTCCATCTGAAACAAGAAGTAGTCCCGCACGTGGTATCCTATTTTTTCAATATAATCTCCCCAGGTACTGGAAATCCTGTCAATATGCGGAGCATAGATGATGAGTTTACCATTGTCGGCAACCACCTGTTCCAGTTTGTACATCACTTTTCCGCCTGTCCAGATCTCGTCATACATTTCGGGCGCCCGGCCCAATACGGTCCGATAGGGTTTCTCTTTGACCACAATGTGAACTTTCGAGGACAAATCCGCAGCCGCAGACCATGCTTCTTTTACGTCGCCGGCAAATAAACCGTACAGTCCGGCACCTGGCTTGACCACCATGGCCAAACAATGAACGGGTCGGTTGATTTTTTCCATGGCCTTATTAATCACCTGCCGGACCGGAGTATCTTTCTTCCCGATGATCTCTCTGCAGGTCATCACAGCGGCCAGCCAGTGAAAAAAATGCAGTAACTCGCCGCCAGAAATGCCTGGGAACAAGTATTTCGCACCTCCGGAAAATCCAACGACTTCATGAGGGAAAACGGGACCCAGAATGAGGATCAGGTCATAGTCATATATCTTTCTGTTAATGTCGATCGATACCTTTTCTTTTAAAAGTCCACCGGAAATCCTTTCAACCTCTTCCTCGGACAGATGTCCAATTTGGAGAAAGGTTTCCGGCAAATCCCAGCGGTGGCAAAACAATTTGGATCGACCAAACTTCTCCTTCCGGGATGGATGGGTTATCCCATAAAGTTCTAGAATCTTTTCTTCAGACAAGGGGGGATGGGATCCTACGGCTACCATGAAATCCAATTTCGCAGCCCGTTCCCCAATCACCTCACGGACAGCACGAGCCATCATCGGCAGAGGGCAGGTCCTTGTCGCATCAGGGGTTAGGACCAGGACACGCTTTTTTTCATACAGGGTCGCGGGTGTTCCGGCTTCGATAATCTCTTTAGCCTTCTCTTCTGAAATGGACACGGCGGAGCTTCCCTTTCTCATGGTCAGTCTTTCAAAGCACCCATGGTCAGTCCCTGAACGATTGTTCTCCGCACGAAGAATGCAAACACGGAAACCGGCAGCACGATCAGGGTAGCCGCGGCGCCGATACCGGCCCAATCGATCTTTCCGTAGGAGATGAAGTTATATACTGCCACCGGCACGGTTTTAGTCCTCGGGCCGGAGAGGATCAGCGAGAAGAGAAACTGGTTCCATGAGAAGATGAAGGACAGTATCGCTGAAGTGGCGATGCCGTTTCGCACCAGGGGCAGCACGATCATTAAAAAACTCTGCAGGCGGGAACACCCGTCGATCATGGCCGCGTCTTCGAGTTCCTCCGGCATCCCCTCGAAGAAGGAGATCATCAGCCAGATCACCATGGGAAGGGTGATGATCAAGTGGGTGATGGTAAGTGCCGTGTAAGTGTCGATGAGCTTCAGGTGACGAAAGATGATGTACCAGGGCAGCAGGTAGCTCACAAACGGCGTCATCCTGGCGACGAGGATAATGATTCCGATCTTTCCTTGCCGGTATTTGGCGATGGAATAAGCTGCCGGCAGCCCCAGTAGCAATGAAATACCCGTGGCCAGGCCGGCGACGATGAGACTGTTCATCAGATATCTGAAGAAATTGTACTGTTGAAATACCGCCCTGAAGTTCTCTAGCGTGGGCCTAAAAATGAACTCCGGGGGGTAGGAGATGTTTTGCACACCGGTCTTGAGCCCCGTCAGGATCATCCAGACGAATACGAACACCGGCGGTATACACAGGGCGATGGTCCCCGCATGAAAGAGGATCGATTTAAAGGTCTTCGTCATTCCAGTTCCAGTGATCATCTCTGATGTATCAACGCTTATGATTGCAGGGCCTACTCCGGTTAGATATCTTGTGCCCTGAGCCGCATTCGGTTCATGACCACATTGAACGCCAGGACGATCAAAAAGACGACCACCATGAGGGCCGAGCCGTACCCGGCCTTGAAGAAGCTGAACCCGACATTGTAGGAATAGAGATAGAGCGTCTCGGACGAGATGCCCGGCCCGCCCTGGGTGATGGTGTAGATCATGTCAAACTCCTTGAGGTTGTCCAGAGAACGCAGCATCAATGCTGCAATCAGCACCGGCCGGATCAGGGGCAGGGTGATGTGCCAGAAGATCTGAAACGCGTTGGCCCCGTCGATTCGCGCGGCCTCGTAGGGATCATGGGGCAGGGATTTGAGCCCCGCCAGCACGATGAGGGTGATCATGGGGGTCCACTTCCACACGTCGACCATCACCAGGGCCGGAATCACTGTCAGCGGGCTGCTGACCCACAGGCTTCCCGGAAGGCCGAGGCTTTGAAGCAAATAGTTCATGACCCCGATTTCAGGGTTGAGCATTATCCGCCAGATCAATGCGACAGCCACCGGCGTGGCCGCAAACGGAAAAATATAAATCGCCTGAACGATCTCGCTGCCCTTGAATTCGCGGTTGAAATAAACCGCGATGAGAAGTCCCAGCACCAGCTCGAGGGAAAGGCTCAGGCCGCTGAAATAGACCATCACCTTCACGCCGTTTAAAACGCGCTCATCCGAGATAAGTTCGATGAAGTTACCGAAGCCGATAAATCTCGGCTGCCCCAGCCCGATGGTCCACTTGGTAAAGGTAAGATAGAGGTTATACGCAATGGGAATGATGATGATGAAAAACAGGGCAATCACCGCAGGCGCTGGGTAGACAAGAGCCTGGTGGCGATCCATGAACCGGCTGAGTGCGCTGGGGGGGGTCTTCATGACGGTGGTTTTTATCCTGACCATGGGGTGCCGGGATCTATCCGCCAAGCGGAGGCAAACAGATGACCGTTTGAAAGCGATATCAGATACCGCCCATCCATTACGGGGCAAGGTCACTCTCAAAGTCTTATCATGCGGTCGTTCAGAAAGGTTTATGGGTAACCGACGATTTCGCTTTCATTGAAGTTCTGTAAGGGTATTGAACTCGTCAGCTCATCCATAAAAGGTACCCGCTATAAGGCTTCTCAAGTAACCTTGCCCAGTTCCTTGCTGATGATATATTCTACGGATGGATTATCGCTCCATCTTCTTATCCATCAATTCGGCTGCTTTCTTAGCCGAGGCGGCCACATCCTTGCCTTCGATGGCGTCCACGATCACCTGGCCGGTGACATCTCGGATCTCGGGGACGTTGATAACGGGTGGGTTCCACTGGGGCTGACCGATCTCAAAAGACTTCATCGTGCTCGACGTCCAGTCCGGATGGTCGTCTTTGGATTTATATTCCTTGGAGTTCCACGCCGACGCCCTTCCTGCCGGCACCCCGGCCAGGAGTGCGCCTAGACAATTATTTTTGTTGGTGGCCCATTGGATGAATAGCCAGGCTGCCTTTTGCCGCTCAGGTGTGCTGGTTTTGCTGATAGAGAGACTCCAGTTGGAAACATGGGGCAACCTGCCCGCCGGGCCGGCCGGGATAACAGCATAGCCCACTTTCCCGGCAACCTTGGACTCCTTGGGGTTTTCATACAATGCCTTAAACACGTTAGCGTCGTAAATCATGGCCGCTTTGCCTTCCATGAACATGGACGTGCTTTCGGCCCAGTGGAGCATGGCGCCGCCCTGGGGACCATAGTTTCTCAACAGGTCTCCGTAAAACTTAAAGGCTTCGATGTTCTGGGGCGAGGCGAAGTTCGACTTACCCTGGGCAGTGGTCCATGAACCACCGAAGCTGTACAGGA
Source organism: uncultured Syntrophaceae bacterium (assembly GCA_964353925.1). GTDB lineage: Bacteria > Desulfobacterota > BSN033 > BSN033 > UBA1163 > CAVQFR01. Next base: position 41,752 of record CAYGWV010000048.1, read on the forward strand.
AGTCAACCCACTGGGACGTAGCCGCAGCTCCCTTTCCTCTCAAGGTAATGCCAACCATCTTCTTGCCATCGACCTCCTTGCCGTAGAAAAACTTGGCCGTCTGTTCGAGTTCTTTCATCGTTTGAGGGACCTTTACCTTGAACTTTGTAAACAGATCCTTGCGATAGGCCAAGAGTGATGTCTCGGCATTGATCACGATGCCAATCAGCTTGCCCTCCACCGACGAGGCCTTTGCAAAACTGGGAAAGAAGTCCTTAAAATTCCAGTCTGCCTCGGTCAGGGCGGGGTCTGAGTTGTATCCATCCATGGGCTGCAGCCATCCCGCTTTCCAATAGTGGAGATCATCCTGACCCGGCATAATCATGTACCCATCCACCTTGCCTCCGGCATTGAGTTCGATCGTCCGTTTGTTCCGATATTGATCCTCCGGAAAAGCTTCGATCGTCACTTTGATGCCGGTCAACTTTTCGAACTCGGGCACCTTTGGTTCTATAAACGTGGTAAAGGGATGCTTGTTCATCAGAAAACGGACCTCGGTGCCCTGGAGCTGCTTCCAGTTAACTGCTCCGAGGGCGATCGAGGAAAATGCCCCCACACAAATCAGAGTGACCAACGATAAACATACCATTCTTCTTTTCATGTTCTGCCTCCTCTTTAAAAAGTTTTGAATTCCGTCGTCAGATCGATCGTCTGCCGAGATGAATCTTTCGATTTACACAATGGTTTGCGACGTCTTCTTATCGAAAATATGGGTTTTAGACATCTTGAGGTCCACGTCTAACGTTTGGCCTACGGTCCATGGCCGTTCCGGGGACTCCATTCGAGCGACGATGGCATGAGGTCCGCAGGTCAGATAAACAAAGGTTTCAGATCCAAGGGGTTCCACCACATCCGCTCGTGCCGT